>CAYLTB010000064.1:0-15897 GCA_964386675.1 uncultured Verrucomicrobiota bacterium | reverse complement strand
GCCCTCAGCCCAGGAACCGGCGCCGGTGGGCGGCGCGGACCATCAATTCCTCGATCTGGGCGGTGTCGCCGCACGCCAGACACTCCCGGATCCGACGCGAGAGGCTCAAGTGCTCCTCCTCCGGCACAGCTCCGAGGCCTGCGCGATCCAGCGCCGCCCGCAGTTCCCCCGTCAGGTGTTCGCCGTCAGGATCGGTAAACCGCAGGGCTTCGCGGATCTTGAGTTCGAACGAGGGATAGACCTCGCGAATGAAGTTCCAGTCGTCCGCGTCGAGCGTCTCCAGCGCGATCAGCTCCGGCGGGAAGCCCAGACTGTAGAGCGAACCGGTGAACGATATCGCCCGCGGGAGCGTGACGTTGTCGAGTCCGCGCGCGTAGCCGAACAGCCCCACATGGAGTTTGCGGGCGCGGCGCGAGGGGATGTGGCGTGCCATGCGGTTGATCTCCGGAGCCAGCCGCACGACCTGCCGGCGGTACTCGGCGCTGCATCGCTCGATGATGCGCCGGGCGCGGTCTTCATCCACCGCGGTGGCCCGGCCAATTGCGCGCTGCCGCAGGTGCGCGCACGCGGCTCGCACCTGTTCGACCGGGTGATCGAACTTGAACGCCGATTGCAGGGTGAATGTGACGACGCTGGGATACTCGCGACCGACGCGTTCCGCCGTCTCCGGCGACAGCCCCCCGCGGAACGGCGCGGACCCCATACCCAGAATCGGATGGATCGGTACGCCGAGTCGGTGCGCCAGCCGGTCCAGCCGCTGCAATGCGATCTTGTTTGCCAGCGCGGCCGCGACGAGACCGAAGTTCATGGCCGTGTCTGACCGGGCCAGAAACACACGTTGATCCTCGACGGTCTTATCGGCCAGGTAGTCCGCCACGATTTGGTCGCCGTTCAGCATACTGGCTACGTCCTCAAACAGGGGAATCACCCGGATGCGGTCGGGTGCAAAGGCGCCGATCCATTCCGCAATCGTGAGGTCGTCGGGCCGGAACCGGATGTGCTGCCGGCCGACGATGAAATCGGAGTAATAGCGATAGACGCGGTCCAGTTCGCGCGCCGACGTCGTCATCGGCAGGATGACTTCGAAGATCGGCGGCACGTCGCGGCCGTAGAAAAGCCGCGCGGCGTCGAACGAACGAGGTATGCTCTCGAGCGTCTCAAGCAGGATCTTGGCCTCGGCCCGCTCCAGCGCGGGATTGGGCACGCGCAACGTCAAGCGCAACGATTCGCCCAACGGATATTTCTGGAAAAACTCGGGATAGCGGGAGAGCAACTTTTTTACGACATAGTCGTCTATTTCCTTACCCTCGACATCCCACATTTGCTCGTCGCAACCGAGGTGCGAGTACGCATAAAAGGCCTCGCGAATTTCATCCTCGCCGGCGATGTCCGGCGCGGAGGCGAAGAATGGCGCGGAAACATTATCCGGGTGCTGCGTGCTCATGCAACGGGGAATCAAAGCGGTGACCTCCGTAAAACCGTTGCACGCTACCACGAGGCTTGCGGGCCTTCAAGCAAACGGGAATTTTACGATCCCCAAAGTTCATGCCGGAAGCGAAGCGGGGCCGTGCAGTTTGAGCGTCGTTGAAGGGTGGGCACGAGCGGGCGGTCGCCGACCCGCCGCACGAGGCAACGCGACCGATCGACCCGGACCATGAAGAAGTCTCCGCGGTCGCCGCTGCCGTTCCATCAGGCAGATGCCGCGTTTCTTCGTCGCCGCTCGAAGAGTCGCGGCCGCCGCCCGAAGTTCCTCGTTCGGGCTCCTGAACTGCGGGGATCGTTGACGGGAAGCAAGACCTGGAACGAAGGGCGTCACCTTCCGGGTTTCCGGAGAAACCGTCCGCGCCGTGCGGCGCGGATCCGCGCCGAGCCGCGACGGAAGAGGGGTTCTGCCGAACGCAAGGCCTGCCGCGCTGGGGCGATCAGCTCGCGCCGCCGCTGGCGGTACGGGCGATGTAGTGGCTGACCCAGTTGTACTCGCCGGTATCCCAGGATTGCGTGATGCGGCGGCATTCCGGGTACAGGGCACGCTGTTCTTCCGGCGTCAACGGCGGCGGACCGCGCTTGACGATCGCGACCGTTCGCTCGAGCTGCGCGACATTGTCGCAGCCGATCACCAGCGCGTCCACACCGCTGTGGAGGCCATAGCGCAGGTAGGGCTCGATGTCGGCAGCATGTTTGACGCGCCCGGCGGCGAAGATCTTCATGCTCAGGGTCGCGATACCGCGGCGCCGGGCCAGCGGCAGCGTTCGCTCCAGGTAATCGTAGTCGTAGGCCTGGTTGAACAATCCCCCCGCGAACAGCACCGCGTCGAGCGGATATTCCTCCATCATCCGCCACAGACTGTCGCGATACCAGTGGCTCGAAACGCCGACGAAACGGATGCGCCCGGCCGCGCGGTACTCTTCGATCGCACGCAGCACGCCTTGCCGACCCAGGATGGACTTCAGGTCATCTTCGTTATCCAGCGCATGCATGAACATCAGGTCCACGCGTTCCATCCGAAGACGGCGGAACGACTCGTCCATTTGCCGCCGCGCTCCGTCGTAGGAGCGATCGCTGACTTTCGTGGAAACAAAGACCCGATCGCGCACGCCCTCCAGCGCGAGGCCCAGCCGGGTTTCGCTCTGCCCCTTGCCGTAAATGAAGGCGGTGTCTATGGCATTCACGCCCAGTTCCACCGCCCGGCGCAGGAGGCGCACGGCGTCGGCTTCCGCCAATTGCGTGTCCCATTTCACGCCGCCCAGCACCAGGCGGCTCACATTCCATCCGGTGCGCCCCAGCGGCCTCGTAGGCATGGGGAGCGTCCGCGTGTTGTCGTCCTGTGGCAACGTTCGCATGAACTCCCTTTCCATTCGCGTTCGCGCTGTTCACTGTCGGGCAATCCGGAGTCCGATGCAAGCATCCGCTGCACAGCCGGCCGCCATGGACGCGCCGGCCGGGCCGCCGCGTCGGGCGGCTTGTGCCGGACGCGCGGGTCGGCTAGCATGCGATATCCCGCGACGGCGCGGGCGGTTGATCGGAATGCGCACCACAGCGGCAATCGGTTTGGCGGGAATGGCGGCGGCCTTGCTGGCCTGCGGCCGGCCGGGCGAGCGGGAATACGCGGCCGGCCTGCGCGCGCTGGCGCGCGGGCGCGACGTGGAAGCGCGCACGCTGCTGGAGAAGTCCATACAGCGCCGCCCGGGCGCCGCGGAAAACGCGCGGGCCTACAACTATCTCGGCATCGCCTGCCGGCGGCAAAATGAAATGGAAGCCGCTGCGGCCGCGTTCCAGGAGAGCCGGCGGCGCGACCCCTCGCGTTGGGAGCCTGCGTACAACCTGGCGGTCATCTATGCCGCCGCGGGGGATGATGTGCGCGCGGCGACGCTGCTCGAGGAAGCCGCGTTGACCGACCCGGCCGCGGCATTGCCGCTCGAATTCCTCGGCTTTATGCACGCGCGCCGCGGGCGTTGGTCGGAGGCGCGCTCCGCGCTGCGGGAGGCCGCCGCGCGAGACCCGCGCTCCCCGCGTCTGCTGACCCGGCTGGCCCTCGTCGAAGCGCAACTCGACGGTCTCGACGCCGCCCGCGCGCGGTTGCTCTCCGCACTGGAGATTCAAAGCGATTACCCGGCCGCCCTCTTCAATCTCTTTGCCCTCGAATCCCGCCACCCCGGGCGGCGCGCGGAGGCGGCCGCGTATGGCCGGCGCTTCCTCATCGTCGCGCGCGACCATCCGCGCGCAGCGGAAGTCCGGGATTTCATCGCGGCGGGCGCACCCATGGCAACGGAGGCGGCGACGCCGACGCCCGCGCGCGCGGCGACGCCGTCCGGCCCGGCCGCCGTTCCGGCCGGAACAGAGCCGGCGGCGGACTGGCGTGCCGAGGCGCAACGGCGGGTCGAACTCGGCGACGCCGCAGGCGCGGTAAACGTCTGCCTGCAGGTCGCCGCCATGGCGCAGCGGCGCGGCGACGAGGCGGGCCGCGAGCAGGCCTTGAGGACGGCGGCGGAACTGGCCTTCGATCAGCCGGCAGGACACGCCGCACTGGGACGCTACTGGCTGGAGAAGGGGCGGGCGGAACTGGCGTTGCGCAGTCTTAAGCAAGCCAATGCACTGGGCGACAACAGCGAATCCACCCTGCTGGCGCTGGCGGAATCGGCGCAGCGAGCCGGCGAGTCGGACACCGCGCTCGTCGCGCTCCGCCGGGCGGCACAGCGGCCCCAGGCGGGCGCCGAAGCCCTGTGGCGGTTGGCCGAATTCTACGACCAGGAACTGCGCTCCGCCGCCGATGCCGCCCGCGAATACCGCGCATTTCTGGCGCGATTTCCCGGCGATGCGCGCGTCATGCGGGCGCGCGACCGGATTCAGGCGCTGACTCCGCGCCCGGCGCCAGCACCGGAGACCGCGACCCCCGCCCAGCCTTCGGCCGCGTCAACCGAACCTCCGGCGCTCGCCGAGGCGCCGGTGCGCCCGCCGCCGCCCGTGGAGGGGCGCCGCCTGTCCTGGCGTCCCAGCGCGACGCGCAATCCCGCCGCCGCGGCGCAGGCGTACAACCGCGCGCGCGAGTACCATCGCCGCGGCGACCGCGACCGGGCCATTTTTTTCTTCACCCGCGCCATCGAAAACGACGATTCCATGGCGGACGCGTTCATCGGCCTCGGAACGATCTACATCGAGACGGGCGATGCCGAACTGGCGAAGGACGCCTACCGACTGGCGCTCGAACGTCGGCCCGGTGACGCGACGACGCGATACAACTATGCGCTGGCGCTGCACGCCCTCGGCGAGCGGGACGCCGCCGCGGCGGAAACCGCCCGCGTCCTGCGCGAACAGCCGGATCTGGCGAACGCGCATTATTTGATGGGCGTGCTGCTCGCGGAGGATGCCGCCCGGCGCAATGAGGCGCGTGCGCATTTCCAGCGCTTTCTGGCGCTGGCTCCGGACCATGACAACGCGCCGGTCGTCCGGCGCTGGCTGGACGAACCGCGCTGAATCGTCGGGGCCTATTGTTCAGCCCACTCGAGAATCCGGACGCGGCCGTCCAGATCGCGGTGCGCGAGCGCCGAAACGGCGCGTTCGCCGCGGTCATCCGCGGCGCGCACCGTCACCCGAAACACGGTCGAATGGACGGAAATCCAGGGCGCCAGCCGCGTGAAGGCCACCGGGTCCATCCGCCGCGCCAAGGGAACCACGGAACGCAACGGCGCCGCCTCGCGCAGCGCTTGAACGGACCGGACGATGTCCGGACGCTCCCGGCCGAACAGCCCCGACAGCACCTCGTCCGAAGCCGTGTTCAGATTCACGGGCATCGGCCGCAGGACATCGAGCGGAGCGACGGTCAAAAGATCGGCCGGGCGGGCCCGCCGGCGCAGTCCGTCGGCGTCGCGCTCGAGAAAGTCCCGGTCGAAGCCTTCGATCCCGGTCAGTTGTCCCCAGTCCTGCAGCGGACGGAAACGCGGCTGGCCCTCGGTCTCCGGCTCGCGCAGGGCGGCGCGGAGGGCGTCCACGCGGCGGCGCGGGTCGCCGGCGCCGGCGAGCGCCAGCAGTTCAGCCGCTGCCGCCGCGACCGGTCGCGCGAGAGGCTCGGCGGCAGACAGGGCCAGGTTGTTCAGATTGAAGCGCCGGTTCTCGTCCTCGATACGGCTGGAGACAAGGACGCCGCCGGGCAGTACATACGTGGCGTCCCGGGCCCAATCCTCGCCGGGATGATCCGCCAGCCGGTCCGCGTCGTCGGCCAAGCCGCGCAGACGGCGCAGCGCCTCGGCGCCGGCGGCGGCGCCGAGACGGCGGGCGCGGGCAACGGATTCCGCGAGCCGCGTCTCCGCGCGAACGGCGGCCAGCGCGTGCAGGGCGAGCGCAGAGAGCGCCGCGCCCAGCAACAGCGCAACGGGCAATGCCAGCCCGGAGCGCGGAGAGCGATCCGCAATCTCCCGCCGCGACCCGCTCCGGAAAAGCGCCGAGGCCGCCGACCGCCACAGCAACAACACGAGGGCCGCCGTTAGAAAACCCAGCGCCATCTTCAGCCGAAGCGACGGACGGCCCCGGCCGTCGAGACTGGCCAGCAGAAAAAAGAGCGTCGAAAATCCGCACAGCGCGGCGCCGACCAGCAGCACCTGCGAATACCGCCGACGGCGGCGCCGCCGAGACGACCGAATCTTGCCTTCCGGCTCGACGCCGGACTCACGCCGGCCGTTCATCGCCGTTCGACCCAGCGCGGTCGGTCCGTCAGAAAAAGCTGGTCCATGTTGTTGAGTTGAAAGCCGTGCGCCAGCGGAAAGTCACCGGGGATGCGGCCTTCCAGAATCGGGAACCACGTTTTATAGGACGCGTGCATCTTCAGCATCCGGGTGTAGGGACGGTCTCGGGTCAGCGTCGTGAAATAGATGCCGCTCACGCGCTGATAGTAGTCGTTGATTTGATAGAAATCCTCGAGGCTGGGCGGCAGGTAGATGGCGTAGCGGTTGCCGTACCAGGCGACGGCCCAGGGCATGTCGGTGGCCATGACTTCGTTCGGCTCGAGCATGTCGCTGACGTGGCGAATGAAAGGCGCGTAGTACGGCGGATACGGAACGCCGGTGCGCGGCGGCAGCACGGCAAAGACCAGCGGCAGGGCCGTCATCGCCATCACCGCGGATGTCACGGCGATGTTCAGCAGCCGGATGGGAAACTGCAGCCGCTCCAGCAACAGAAAGAAGAACGCCAGGCCGTAAATGATGACCACGGGCCAGAAAATATCCAGCGTGCGTTCGGCGCTTTCGCCCAGGAAACCTGCCAGCAGCACCAGCAGCGCCATCGAAAGCGTCACACACCAGCGAAAGACATGCACTTCACGCCGGACAAAGCGATAGAACAGCGCCGCCAGGAAGAACGCAAAGAACAGCCCATTGCCGAACTGCCGGAGCTTCCGGTCCGCGAGTTCGGGCATCCGGGTCATCCATTTGATCCCGAGCGCGCGGGCCTGGTTGCCCGGCGAGACCTTCGGCGGAACCGCCACGCGCTCGATGCTGTCGCCCTCGGACAAGCGCGATTCGAAAAGCGCGGTGTATGGCGTCAATCCCAGCGGACGGCCGCTGACCTTCATGTTGCGCGCGATCCAAGGCGCAACGACCAGCATCGCGACGGCCGCATAGGCCGCCGCCCAGCGCCAGGAGCGACGGCCAAACTGCAATCCGATGAAGAGCGCAATCCCGGGCACCAACACGACAGCGGCGTAGCGGGTCAGGATGGCAAGCCCGGACGAAACGGCGGACACGGCTAGCCAAACGGCGCCGGCGGCCCAGCCCGGTTTGACGCCATGGACGCTGACCGCTTGCAGCGCGGCGTACCAGGCCAGCAACGCGAAGAACCCCACCACCGGCAAGCCGACACCCGCAAGGCTGTTCTTCCACACCTGCAGACTCAAGAAATAGGCGAGCAGGCTCAGCGCTGCGGCGCGGAAACCGAACAATCGTCGGGCCAGCAACAGCACTACGATGCCCGTCATCAGCACGAACAGATGGTTGAGCGGGATAATCACCCACTGCTCCGGCGGATAGACGCCGGTCGCCTTCTCCAACCGAAACGCGCCCCGGCCGAGATAGAAACCGCCGGCCAGCAGCGACGGATAGACGGGGGCATGCATCAAATCGGGATGGCCGCCGATTTGCGCGGTGGGCCGCCCCGTGCGGTTCCGGTACAACGCGAGACTCAGCGGGCGAATGTACTGCGTGGTGAACCGCTTCTGGAGCATCAGATTGCGGCCCAGTTGGGCGTAATCCATGGCCTCCGCGTTGTCGAGTCCCTGAAACTGCGTCGCGGTAACGACCAGCATCAGCAACAGCACGGCGAGAAACGCCAGGCCCGTTTGAATGAGCCGCAACCCGAGACCGACATCAATGTTGTAGACGAGATCCTGGATTTTCGATTCAAACGGTCTTTGCGCCATGAATCCCCCCGAAACTCCAGCCGCTTACATTTTCGGACAACATAGCCGCCCCCCCCACGCCGCGCAAAACAAAACGACACCCGGCGCATCCCGTTCCCGCCGCGTCGCTCACCCTGCGGACGGCGGAACCGCGGTCCGCCCCGCATCGGAAAGGCCATAGGCGGCGATTTTTCGATGCAAGGTGCGTCGGCTGATGCCCAGCTCACGCGCCGCGCGCACCCGGTTGCCGCCCGTCGCCTCCAAGGCGCGGCGGATGATTCGTCGCTCGTTCTCTTCCAGCGACAATCCCGCGCCCCCGCCAGGTCCGTCTGCGCCACGTTCGCGGACGCGCTCGCGGATGACGGACGGCAGGTCGCGCACGGTCAGCCTTTCGCCCCGCGACAGCACGATCATCCGCTCGACGACGTTGCGCAGTTCGCGGACATTTCCCGGCCACGAATAGGCCGTCAGCGCGTCCATCGCGTCGGGGGTCAGGACCGGAACCGATCGGCCGTTCTCCGCCGCATACTCTTTCAGGAAGTGATCGACCAGCAGAGGAATGTCGCCCGGCCGGGCGCGCAGCGGCGGCAGCGTGATGGTTACAACATTGAGCCGAAAATACAGGTCCTCGCGAAACCGGCGCTCTTCCACCATCCGCCGCAAGTCCCGGTTCGTGGCGGCCACCAACCGAACGTCCACGTCAAGGGTTTCGCGGCCGCCGACCCGTTCGAAGCGACGCTCCTCGATAACCCGGAGAATCTTGACCTGCATGCTCAGGTCAATCTCGCCGATTTCGTCGAGGAATAAGGTCCCGCCGTCGGCCGCCTCGAACCGGCCCATGTGCCGGTCCACCGCGCCGGTGAAGGCGCCGCGTTCGTGGCCGAACAGCTCGCTTTCCAGCAGCGTGGGCGCCAGCGCCGCGCAGTGGACTGCGATGAAGGGTCCCAGCGCCCGTGGGCTCAACTGATGAAGAGCCCGGGCCACCAGCTCCTTCCCCGTGCCGCTTTCCCCTTCGATCAACACGGTCGCGCGCGACGGCGCCACCTGCCGGATCGTATCGAGCACTTCCTGGATCTCCGGCGATTGGCCGACGATGCTTTCCAGGCCGAAGCGCCGGTCGAGCTGCTCGCGCAGCCGCCGGTTTTCGCTCTCCATTGCCCGCGAGGCCAGCGCGCGCTGAATTACGGTCTCGAGCCGATCGAGATTGACGGGCTTTTCGAGGTAGTCGTAGGCGCCGGCCTTGGTCGCCTCGACGGCGGCGTCCACGGTGCCGTAGGCGGTCAGCAGCACGCACACCGGCTGCGGCACGCGGGCCAGCGCGCGTTTCATCAACGTTAGGCCGTCCATTTCCGGCATCCGCACATCGCTCAACAGCAGGTCCACCGGCTCGGATTCCAGCACGCGCAGCGCCGCGGCGCCGCTGTCCGCCAGCCGCACGTCGTACCGATGCTGAAGCGCCCGCGCGAGGCCCTCGCGCGTATTCTTTTCGTCGTCCACGATCAGGATGACCGGCAGGCGTTTCATGGGGTTGCGGCGGGCTCGGTCGCGGCGCGGGCCGGCAGCAGCCGCACCAGCCGGTCTTCGCGCGGCAGCGAGACCAGCACGGCCGTGCCGCGCCCGGCCTCGCTGCGGATCTCGATTTCGCCGCCATGATCGCGCACAATGCGCTGCACGATCATCATGCCGAGGCCGGAGCCTTTCGTCTTGGTGGTGTAGTACGGGTCGAAAATCCGGCTGAGGTCCTCGGCGCGGATGCCCTCGCCGTTGTCCGCGAATGAGACGACGACGAAGCGGTCCGTTTCGGAAAACCCGATCCGCAGCGTGCCGCCGCCCGGCATGGCCTCCACCGCGTTCTTGATGATGTTGAAGAATGCCTGGCGGACTTGATGGCGGTCCACCCGAACGGTCGGCAGGTCGTCCGCTTGCGCGACTTCAACGCGGACGCCCCGGTCGGCCGCCTCGTGCCGCAGGAAGCTCGCGGCATCGGCCACGACTTCCTCGATCCGGACCGACTCGAGGTTGGGCGGTACGGGACGCACCGCGCTGAGAAACTGCGCCACGATCCGGTCGAGCCGCCGCACCTCGCGCTCGCAGATATCCACCATCTCGCGCGCGGCCTCCGCCCCGGCATGTCCGGCGAGTTCGCGGCGCAGGAGCTGCAGGTGGATCGAGAGCGAATTCAGGGGATTGCCGATCTCGTGCGCCACTCCCGCCGCCAGCAGCGTGATGGCGCGCAGGCGCTCGGACTCCACATTCGCGTCCCGGCTCTGACGGTCATGCGTAATGTCGCGCAGAATGACCACGGCTCCGCGATCGGGAGGCTGCTGAAGCGCGAGCGGAACCAGGTAGAAGGCCAGGTAGCGATGCTCCGGATAATTGACCTCGATCTCGCGGCTGACCAGCCGCGACCACTCGCCTTCATCGAGCCGCAGCACCCGGTTCCAGTCCACGCCGCGCAGAAAGCGACTGATCGGCGCGCCTTCGGCGGACTCGATGTCGAAACCCAGCAGGCGCCCGGCGGCGCGGTTCACATAGAGAATGCGGCCGGAACCATCGAGCAGAACCAGTCCCTCCTGCAGCGCGTGAAAAATCGTCTCCAATAATCCCTTTTCGCGGGCGAGGTGAAGGATATGCGCCTGCAGGTGGTCCGGGTCGAGCCGGTCCAACCGTCCGATCAATTTGTCCAGAAAACCGGGTTTCACAAGCCGCGCATTCCCCGACGCATACTATCAAGCCCGGCGCGCGCCGCAAAGAGGCGAACACCGGCGCCCGATCGGGAAGGCCAGACCACGCCGAGACACGGTTTCCTAGCGGATCAAGCGATCACCGCACCGGCGTCGTCACGCACGTCGCCATCGGGGTGGCCGACGATCGTGTTGCCGCTGAGGCGCACCCGCGAAACGCCGCCCATGAACCAAAGGCCATGCCGCTGGGTTCGGGCGGCGCCGACGCGCGTTTCACGGATCACGTTGTTTTCGAACGTCAGGTCGTGGGTGACCCCGCGCACGTTGACGCCGCAGCCGACGGCCTCCCAGGATTCCAGCTTGGCCTTGAGCGCGGCGAATTCTTCCGGCGCGCTGCCGTTGTCCTCGATCGTGTTGCCGCGCACCACGTTGCGGTGCGCGCCGTTGGCCTCCGTCTTCTCCCGGAAACAGATGCCGAATTTTTTGTTCCGATAGATGCGGTTGCGCGCCAGGATGTTGTCGGTGTCTTTGTGGCCGATGGAGATGCCGCTGCGAAATCCGATGCCGCCGTTGTCGTGGATATCGTTATCCGTGAACTCCCCGTGATGGATGCCCCAGCAGATGTACAGGCCGTCAAAACCGTTGTGATGGATGTGGCAACGCCGGACGCACGCGCCGGCCGAGTGGCTGCCGGGATGGATGCCATAATAGCCGTTGAACGCGGCCTCGCAGTCCTCGAAAACCGTTCGCTCGCTCGTCTTGCCGATGCACAGGCCGTCGCCCGCATTCCCGGTCTCGCGAATGCATCGAATCGTCGAGTCCGGGCAACGAAACAGATACAGCGCCGCCGAGCGCATTCCCTGCAGCACGTTCTGCGGATCCTCCACCTTCGCATCCAGCGTGAAGCCCTCGACGTGGACGCGCGGGCTCTCCACGGCGAGGATCATCGGAAACCAGTTGACGACCCGGCCCTCATGCTCGGCGCGCCGGTCCAGCGTGATGTAATCGTCGAGGTACAGGATGCCGTCGCGCGCGCCCGCGACGGTCAGCGGGAGGCTGCTGTAACCCCAGCCCTCGGCCCGGTCCCAGGCGCAGACGCCCATGCCGGGAGCGAACCGCTCCGGATGGACCGGCGAAATCTGCCGCTGGCCCACGTCCGCATCGCACGCCAGCTCGCTCCAGACCAGCGGTCCGCGGCGCCGCAGGATCGTGCCGTCGCCTTCGCCGATCAGCCGCACATCCGAGCGCAGCCGGATCGCGTCGGTCAGCTCATATTCGCCCGCGGCGACACGCACCGTGCCACCGTCGCGGTAGGCGACCGCGTCAATGGCGATCTGAATGGCGCGACCGTCTCGGCCGCGCACGTCGCCGGAGTCCGGTCCCACGGTGATCGTCACGCCGTTTTCCGCGGGAGGTTTCATGTCGGCATTTCCCTTTCTTCTTTTTTCGCTGCCGCCGGCCTCGTCCGCCGCCCGCGATCGGGGCGGCGACCACGCTTCACCCCGCCGCCAGCGCGGCGGTGACGGCGGCTGCATCCGGATTCCGGGCCAGCAGGGCGCTGAGATCGGCGCGCGACTCCACCGCCCGGCGCACGCCCAGCGCCGCGTGGGTATCGCCCAGCAGGATCGCGCCCGCCAACGAAGTCCCCCGGAAAAAGAAACCGAAGTACCGGCCCTCCGCTTCCGACTCGATCGTCCGCACGTCATCGCCGCCCTGCACGTCGCCGACGCTGAACAGCTTGACGCCCATGACCTTCAACGTGTTCGCCGGAGGCAGTCCGCCGAACTCCGCCGGACGCCCCAGGGCATTCCAGGCGGCGATCTGGCCCTGGTAGCGGGCCGGGTCCCAGGTGCCGTACAGCGCACCCCGATGTTCCGCGACGTCGCCCGCCGCATATACGCCCTCTGCGCTCGTCGCCAGACGGTCGTCCACGACAATTCCGCGCGCGACCTTCAGCCCCGCGCCGCGGGCCAGCGCCGTATCCGGCCGCACGCCGGCACCGATGATGACGACGTCCGCCGGGTGGCGCGTGCCATCCTCCAACGCCACCGCTTTGGCGCGCAACCACCCCTCGATCGCGCGAACGCGGGCCCGAGTGACCACCTTCATGCCCGCGGCCGCCGCCTGGCGTTCCAGCACGCGGCCGCCATGTTCGTTGAGTTGCCGCGTCATCAGCCAGGGCGCAACTTCGAGGAGCGTCACCTCGGCGCCGCGGCGGCGCAGACCCGCTGCCGCTTCAAGCGAAAGAATGCCCCCGCCGACGAACACGACGCGCGCGCCGGGCCGCGCCGCCGCGATGACCGCCGCCGCGTCCGTGCGCGTACGGATCGTGAATACGCCCTTTTTGTCCGCGCCCTCGATCGGCGGGACGAAGGCGACAGCGCCCGTGGCCAGGATCACGCGGTCGGCGGTCAGCGCATCGCCGTTGTCGAGCGCCACGCGGCGCGCGGCGGCATCCAGGCCGACGGCGCGGCGGCCGTCGTGCCGGCGGATGCGGCGTTGCTCGAACCACTCCGCCGGGTGCAGGGGCAAGTCGGCCTCCGCGATCTCGCCGGCGATCAGGCGCGTGAGGTTGATGCGGTAGTACGGCGCATCGCGCTCGCCGTTGATCAGCACAATCTCCGCGTCCGGCGCGACCTCGCGCGCCGCCTCGGCGGCCGCGATGCCGGCAACGCCCGCCCCGACAATGACCAGCCGCAGGGGGCCGCCCCGGGCCGTTCCCGCGGATGCCGCGGCGGGCGCCGGCGCGCCGACCAGATCGGACGGGGCCAGGACCGCCGGCTCGAAGTCATCGCGCGAGGCGCCGCAGACGGGGCACTCGCCCGGCGGCTCGTCGCCATGGTGGACGTAGCCGCAAACAATGCAGCGCCAGGCGTTCGCGGCAGGCATCAGGCGATCTCGACGAAACGGGCCTTCGGCGCCTTGCAGATCGGGCACAGTTCCGGAAGGACGCCGATTTCGAGGTTGCCGCAGACGGGACACAGGTAGATGGCGGCCCGCTCCAGATCATGGCCGGCCTTCACGGCAGCGAGCGCCTTGACGTAGAGGTCGTGGTGAACTTTCTCGGCGGCCAGCGCGAATCGGAAGGACTGGGCAGCGGCCCCGTTCCCCTCGGCCTGCGCTTCCGCCAGGAACTTCGGATACATCTGCTGATATTCGTAGCCCTCGCCCTCGACGGCGGCGGCGACGTTTTCCGCGGTTGATTTCACGCCGCCCAGCACACGCAGGTGCGCGTGGGCGTGAAGCGTTTCGGCCTCGGCGGCGGCGCGGAACAGCCGGGCCACCTGGGGAAATCCATCGCTCTCCGCTTTTTTCGCGAACGCCAGGTACTTGCGGTTGGCCTGGCTCTCTCCGGCGAAGGCATCTTTCAGGTTGTCGCTCGTGGGCATGGCGATCGTCTCCGGTTGTTATCGTTGCTCGGGATGCTCGGCGCCGTCTCGCGACGGTCAGCGCCGAGCATAGCCAGCCGTCGGGCGCCCCGCAACCGATTCCGTCACAGGAGCGGAAGACTGGTGGTGGGGGTTGGATTCGAACCAACGAAACCAGGAGGTGGCAGATTTACAGTCTGCTGCGTTTAACCACTTCGCTACCCCACCGCCGAAACGCAGTCCCTACTCTAACCGGAACACCGCCGCGTCTCAATCGAATTCGTCAGGCCCGGTGCCGCCCGCCCGGCCATCCTCCGGCCGGCGCCGCGCCCGCGGCGCACGATCGGATCTCCGCGATTATTCCCTTGCGCGCCAGGGCCGCCGGTCGCCATGATAACCGGATTCGGACGCACACCGGTGCTGTCGTTCAAGGTACCGAAGGGGTTGCCATGAAAAAAGTGCTGATTCCTACAAAACTCGACCGCATTGCGAGGGACATCCTGACGGAACACGGCGGCTACACGGTCGTGCAGGACGACAAGACGCCGCCGGCCGAGCTGGCCGCCGCGCATGCCGACGCGTATGCGATCATTGTGCGGAGCGAGCGGGTGGACGCGGCGCTGCTGGATGCGCTGCCGGCGCTCAAAGTCGTGATCCGCGCCGGCGCCGGTTTCAACACGATCGACACGAAGCATGCGCGGCGGCGCGGCATTGACGTGATGAACACGCCCGGCGCCAACGCGAACGCCGTCGCCGAACTGGCCATCGGCATGATGCTCGCCGACGCGCGTCACTTGGTAAAAGCCGACCCCTCCTGCCGCGGCGGCGCCTGGGAAAAGACCGCGTTCATGGGGCGCGAACTGGCCGGCAAGACGGTGGGAATCGTCGGCCTCGGCGCCATCGGACGGCTGGTGGCACAACGACTCAGCGGCTTCGACGTGCGATTGCTGGGCCACGACCCGTTCGTCGCGCCCGACTTCGCGGCGGAGCTGGGCGTGGAAATTGCAGACCTGCCGGTTCTGTTCGAGCGCTCGGACATCGTCACGCTGCATCTGCCGGAAAACGAACAGACCCGCGGGCTCGTCAATGCCGAACTGCTGGGCCGGATGAAGCCCGGCGCCACACTGGTTAACTGCGCGCGCGCCGGGATCGTGGTCGAGGACGACCTGCGCCGGATCAAGGCCGAACGCAAACTGCGGTTTCTCAACGACGTCTATCCCAAGGATGAGCCCGGCCCCAAATCGATCGCGGATCTCGCGGACCTGATGACGCCGCACCTGGGCGCGAGCACGCACGAGGCGAACTACAACGCCGCCAAAAGGGCGGCCGAGGAATTGATCGAGTTCGACGACCGCGGCATCACCAGCTACATCGTCAATCGCGACATCCCCGAAGGGCTCGAACCCGCTTACGCGGAGCTGGCATTCGCACTGACCCGTCTGGCCCGCGGCATGGTGGGCGTCGAGCATCCGCTGAAACTCGTCGAGACCAGCTTCTACGGCGAACTCAAACCCTTCGCGCAATGGCTGCTCGTACCGGTGGTCGCCGCGCTGAACAAGGATTTCGATCGGTCTTCCGACGCCGCCGCCGCGCGTAAATTCCTCAAAAGCAGCGGCGTCGAGTACAACGACCGGGACACGACCGATCGCCGGGGCTACCGGAACTCGATGACGATTGACCTGACGGTCAGTCGCGGCGGGGGTGAGCTCCGCAAGTGCAGCGTGCGCGGCACGGTGGCCGAAGGTCGCCTGATGGTCTCGCGCATCGACGATTTCGACCGACTGTATTTCGAGCCGACCGGCCGCTGCTTGTTCTTCACGTACCGCGATCGGCCGGGCGTGCTGGGCACCATCGGAGCGACGCTCGCGGCCGCGGGCATCAACATTGACGACGTGCGCAACCCGCACGATTCGCGCGGCGTGAACTCGGTCGCCATCATGAAGGTCAGCCAGCCGGTGCCGCC
>CAYLTB010000063.1:0-16894 GCA_964386675.1 uncultured Verrucomicrobiota bacterium | reverse complement strand
CGCCGAACCACCACAGCAATGACACGCGCTCCGCCTGTTCGCTCAACGGCTGCCAGCGGCGGAAGAATTCGGTCATCCGCGCGAGAACGAAATCATCGCCGATCTCGAAAAATGGCTTGGGGGTGATCTCAAGGGAGACGTTCAACAGCGGCTTCACGGCGAATGCCTCCCCGCGCCGTCGCGCTCATGGGGCCTTCCGACAGCAAACCACGGTAGAGTAACCGAGTAGATTCGCGCGGAAAGCCCGCTCGACGTTCAGGCCTGAACGCTCGATGAACTCCCGGAAGTTCAAGTCCGAGCGAAATTTCACGGCTCGATGGATCGGCCGAACCAGTGCGTGCCATGCAACCATCAGGGGATTCCGGGACTCGAAATGGTTGACGATCAACAGCCGGCCGCCAGGCTTGCAGACGCGGAGCATTTCCTGGGCCACTTGTTCGGGCTGGTCCACCACCGAAATGATGTACATCGCGATGACGACATCGAACGAGTTGTCCGGAAAGGTCAAATGGGTGGCATCCATCTCGAGAAGATCTTCGACGTTCTGAAGGCCTCGCTCGCGCACGCGTTCGCGGGCCTTCGCAAGCATTTCGGCCGAAAGATCCACGCCCGTGATGCGGGCATCCGCGGGATAGAGCGGCAGCGACATGCCGGTCCCGACCCCGACTTCAAGGACGCGCTCGCCGGGCCGCAGCCCCATGGCCCGGATCGCATGTCGGCGGCCCGGCTGAAGTAAATGGCCGAAAACGAAATCATATAGCGGGGCAAAGGCCGCGTATGCATTTCGCATGTTGCCGGAATCAGCCGTCAAGATGCGCCTCGCGGGTTTGAAATGGAGAACTCGTCATTAGCAGGTGCGCACCCTAGCGAGTTTCATCCGGTCGCACAAGTGCGGGGTGGAGGGCCCCGATCCCATCAACCGGCATCCGCGCAACGCGGGGTCGTTGACGGCGAAGACCGGATGGCGGGGCGGGAGGGGGCCGGTAGTTGAGGAGCGGCCCGATGGGGATCGTCCTCGCCGCGAGAGCGGCCGCCAGCGCTCCGGGGCTGCGGCGAGCCCGGCGATGTATGCGAGCGGGCGGATTTGGCGAAGCCGGCGCCGACGCGGTTTATCTTGCCGAACGAGTTGTCGGCGACGTCTCCGACTCGAACGTGTGAAGCGTCCGGCTGACCTTCTCCACCGAAGCGGGCGCATTGACAGAAGCGTCATCCGCGGCAGGGCTCAAGAGGTTGTTCGAAACAATGGCGCGGCTGCGCACGTACGCATGGGGGAGCAACATGACGGCCCTGCCGGAGCACAAGCAAAGGACAGTGCGGCCGCGCACTCGGGATCCGAAACACCGGCGCGGGTCAGCGCCAAGTCAACTCGCGGAAGGCAAAGGGGATTTCGTTGACGATGTCGCCCGCGGTCAGCCCGGTTTGGGAACCGCGCCAGGCCCCCATGTCGCCGGCCCGGCCATGGACGAAGACCGCCGCGCACGCCGCGTCGAAAGGCGTCAACCCCTGACCGAGCAACCCCGTCAGCAGGCCGGCCAAGACATCGCCCGCCCCGCCCGTCGCCATGCCGGGATTGCCGGTCATGTTGATCCGCAGGGGGCGGTCGTGTGCGGCGACCAGCGTGCCGGCGCCTTTCAGCACCACGGTGGCGCGCGTGAGGTCGGCGGCGCGGCGGGCCGCCGCGGCACGGTCGCTCTGGATCGCGGCGGCGTCGGTTTTCAGCAGGCGGCCCAGTTCGCCCGGGTGCGGGGTTATGACCACCGGCGCGCGCGAGCGGGCCAGCAGGACGGGCTCCCCTTCGAGTACGTTGAGCGCGTCGGCATCCAGCACTAGCGGCGTTTCGATCTCGGACAGCACGCGGCGGACCAACGCGGCTGTGTCGGCGTGACGGGTCAGCCCGGGGCCCAGCAGCACGGCGTCAAACTCGGAAATCCGCGGTCGTATGGCATCCCAGGCGGCCGCCGATATGGAGCCTTCCGATGTCTCGGGCGCGGCGTGGACCATGGCTTCGAGCGCGGCGCCGGCGACGACGGGCGCGACGCCGTCGGGCGTCAGTGCGCTGACGAGTCCGGCGCCGGACCGCAGCGCGGCGCGGGCGGCCAGTGAGATGGCGCCGGCATAACCGCGCGCGCCGCCCACCAGCAGCACATGTCCGTACGTGCCCTTGTGCGACGAGCGGAGGCGGCGCGGCAGCAGTTTCTTCAGCTCGGTCGAGTAAATCAGTTCCAGCTCCGATTCCGAAGGCAACGCCTCGACCAGGTCCGACGGCAGGCCGATGTCAATCACCTCGATGCCGCCGACGAACTCCTGCGCGGCCGGCGAGACCAGCCCGATTTTCGGAAGGCCGAGCGTGGCCGTGACATCGGCATTCACCGCATCGCCCTCCGCGATGCCGGTGTCGGCGTTGATTCCCGACGGCAGGTCAATGGAAACGACAAACGCGTCGTTGCCGATGGCGTTGATGTACTGAATGGCGCGGGCGACCGGGCCGCGGGCCGGGCCGGTCGCGCCGGTGCCGAGCAATCCGTCCACCAGGAAGTCTGCGACGTAGGGGAAGGCCAGGTTCTCGTCCCAGTCCTCCCGTGTCGGGTATTCTTCGAGTTCGATGCCCTCGGATTTCATCAGGCTCAGGTGTTTGAGGGCATCGCCGTGGACCTGACTTTCAGCCCCGGCGAGCCAGACGACGACATCGAAGCCCATGTCGCGCAAGTGGCGCGCGGCGGCGAAGGCGTCGCCGCCGTTGTTGCCGCGGCCGGCGAAAAGCAGGGCGGAGGGATTGACGGTGCCCGCGGCGTCCGCCAGGTGCCGTACGACTTCCGCGACGCCCCGGCCGGCGCGGTCCATGAGCTCATGGCCCGCGATGCCGCGTTCCCGGATGGTGCGGTTCTCGATATCCCGCATGCGGGCGGAACTGATCAATTTCATGACGGCGTCCCCGATCCGGAGAGCACGACCTGTGCGATCGCGTAATCGCGGGCGTGCGACAGGCTGGCCAGCACGCGCTGCACGCCGCGTCGGCGGGCTAGGGCAGCGGCCTTGCCGGTCAAGGCGACTTCCGGAGCACCGGTCTCCGGTACGCGGCGCACCTCGATGTCGAGCCAGCCGATCTCCGCGCCGATACCGGTGCCGAAGGCCTTGCCGACCGCTTCCTTGACGGCGAAGCGGGCGGCGTAGTGCCGCCAGGGCGCCGCGCGTCGGTCGCAATAGGCCTGCTCCGAATCCCGGAACACCCGCGCGCAGAAGCGCTCACGCCAGCGCTCCAGGGCGACGCGGACCCGGCCGACCTCCACGAGGTCCACGCCGATGCCGAGTACCCGTTCGCTTTCAGGCGTTTTCACGGTTCTCCCCCCGAATAGCCCTCGAGGGCGGCCAGCAGCTCGCGCACGGCACGCTCCAACCCGACGAAGATGGCGCGGGCGATGATGCTGTGTCCGATGTTCAGCGTGTGAAGATGGGGCACGCGAAGCAGCCCGCGCACGTTGTCGGCGGTCAGTCCGTGTCCGGCGTTCACCTGCAGCCCCATGCGGTGTGCCTGCCGCGCCGCGGCGATCATCCGCGTCACCTCCGCCTCGCGCGCGGCGCCGGCGAGTTCGCAATAACGTCCGTATGCAGCTCCACCATCCGCGCGCCGAGCGCGGCGGCGGCTTCGATCTGCCGCGATTCCGGCTCCACGAACAGGCTGACGGCAATGGCGGCTGCGTTCAACGCTGCCACAGGTCCGCGCAATTCAGCGATGCGTCCGGCGGCATCCAACCCGCCTTCGGTCGTGCGTTCAGCGCGGCGTTCGGGCACCAGGCATACCTCGTCCGGACGCACGTCCAACGCGATGGCCAGGATGTCCGGGGCCAGCGCCATTTCGAGATTCAGGGGCAAGTTCGGTTCTGCGCGGAGGGCGCGCACGTCCGATTCCTGGATATGACGACGGTCCTCGCGCAGATGAACGGTGATGCCGTGGGCGCCGGCCTGCCGGCAGATACGTGCCGCCTCCAGCACGTCGGGATAGGTCGTGCCGCGCGCTTGGCGCAGCGTGGCGACATGGTCCACGTTGACGCCCAGTCGCAGGGTTTTTGAAGAGTTGTGCATGTGAGAAGCGGACGCTGGTCAAAGGCGGTCCTTGGCGCGTTGTTCCTGAAAACGGCTGGGTCGGGCAGGGCCGGGCGTGTACACGGCGAAGGTGTTGCGGCCCACTCGGCGCGCCGCGGCCAGGGCCGATTCCGCAGCATCGAAGAGCACGCGCGTCGTGCCGCCGTGGTCGGGAAATCCGGCGATCCCGATGTTCACGGTGAAATGCAGCGTGCCGGCGTCCACCCGAACCGCGGTTTCCCGGATTTCGTCAATGATCCGCGCGGCCACTTTTCCCGCATCGGCAGGCGCGCACGCGGCCGCGATGAGAAAACTGCCGCCGTCGAGCCGTCCGATGAGGTCGCTTTCTCGCAGCCGTCGGAGGAGTACACCGGCGGCCGTCTTCAGCACGGCGTCACCCGCGGCCGTTCCCATTCGCTGATTGATGCCGTCCAAATCGCCGACATCCAGATAGAGCAGACAGACCGGCCGATCCTCGCGTCGGCACCGGGCCACGAACTTGTGCATCGCGAGACTGACGCGCTCCGCCTTCAACGCGCCGGTCAGCGGATCGGTGTTTTCGTCCGCTTGCGGCGGCTCGTAGGCGTCGTCGCTCGTGAGAATCGGGGACGGCTCCGCAACCGGGGCGGATTCGGCGGCTCCGAGCAAGGCGTTCGCGGTGGAGCCGTCCCAGGGGAAGCTGGCCGTTGCAAAGCGTGCCGAGAAGCCGCCCGGATGGCGGCCAGCGCGGCATGGACCCGCGCGAGGACGGCCGGAACGAGCCGCTTCTCTGTGGCGAGTATCCATCCGACGCGCGGCCCCTCCAGCGGATTCAAATCGTCGCTCCTCCGAATCAGGGGACGCAGCGCAGCGAGCAGTCCGGCGCTGCCGGTCGGAGAGGGCGATTCGACGAGGACCACCGTGAACGGGTCGGCCTGTTTGCCGGCCGTGAGGCGCTCAGCAATGCGGAGCAGGAAGACGGCGCGCGGCGTGGCGACGGCCAAACCCTCTCGCACGGCGTCGTGCAGGCGCTCGTACTTCAGGTAGCTCACGAGCAAACCAATGCCGACGAAGGCAAGTGCGACCACCAATGCCACGGTTAGAAGCGAAGTCCACATGGAGCGACAATGGCTATGCCCGCGACGACCGCCGTCGGGCGCCGTTTTCTCTTACCATCTTCCGACCGGCCGTCCAACGGGAAAAGATTGGGGAGCACTCCCGGTCGTTCAGGCGGAGGATTAGCATTGGGAGCGATAGGGCCGATGGCGGTGTAGCGACGTTCCGCTCTCCCGGACCGAAGCGGAAGGGGTTGGGATGGGCCCAACGGGTCGAGGGTTGAAGCTTCGCGCGCAGGCCACCCGATCTATCCACGCCAAAGTTCTCGATGCGATCGGGCGCTGGCTGGCCGTGGGGCGTTCTGCCGCAAATCTTCCGCGCCGCCGGACGTCAGTTCGGCTCGTAGGGAGGATCGGACGGCGGCTCCCCATCCGGTTCCGTATCAGGATTGGAAACCGGCGGCGAGGGCGGTTTCGGCGGCGGGGGCGACGTCGTCCGGGAAGTCTTCGTTCGTGTCGTCCGCGTTCCGCCGCTCAAGGTGTCCCCGCGTGGGGATGTCGGGGGCGGTTCGAACCAGAAGGCGTTGTCGTTCCCGTCGGTTCCGCCGCCGAAAGGCAAAACCAGACGCAAGCCGAAAAAGTGTTCCGCCTGGCTGAATTCGCGATTGAAATAAGTGGCCAACTCAAAGGCGATGCGCTCGCGTGGCCGGTATTCCAGACGGGTGAGCCAGCCGTCCTCGTAGTCGAATCCCGGCCCGTCCCGCAGGTGAAAGCCGCCCAGCAGGCGAAGGTCGCCCAGCCATCGCGGCAGGGGGATGCGGCCGCCCATTTCCGCCTCGGCGCCGCGCAATGGGATTTCGATGCGCTCGAACGTGCGGCGCAGCCTGTCCGTAGAACCGTCGGCATTCTGGATTGTTTCTTCGATGACCCGGCGTTCGACCACGTCGGCGCCGTGTGGGGAAATGAAACCCCGCAGCCGGCCGGTCCATACCGAGGTCCGCTGCTCCCAGCCGGCGGACTGCGCCGTGTACCAGTTGTCGCCCGGCGTGTTGCGCACGTCGAAACGGAAAAAGATCGTCTCGCGAACGGCGGGGGCGGATCGACGCCGCAGCATCAGACCCAGTCCGACCAGTTGCTCCTCGTCGTCGCTGACCAGCAAGCGCGGTGTTGCCAGCAGTACCCAGCCGCTGCCGCGTGCCACGCGCACGAGGCCGTCCACGAGGCCGAAAGAGACGGCGGAGCTGTGCATGCCACTGGGTGCGAGCGCGCCGCGGGCGGGATTGGCCGGCGCCGCGGGGGGCGGTTCCGTTCCCTTCAGGGTTTCGGGAGCGATGGCGTCGGCCGGTTCCGTCTCCATCTGTGCGAGCAGGGAAAGAGGTGATACGCCGCACCAGATGACTCCGGCGACGAGCACGGCGAACGCGCGAGCATACCTGTTCATGGGAGAACATACCCCATGCAGGGGCCGGCCGCAACGTTTTGGCTAGCCGATGGATAGCGCCAATGCCGCACAGCCGACGAGTCCGGCGTCGTTGCCCAACTCCGCCTCGCGCACTTCAATCCGCTCGGCGAAAACCGGTGCGAGCCGATTGCGAAGATGCCGTCGCAACGGGTCGAAAAGGACATCTCCGGCCTGGGCGATGCCGCCGCCGACAATGATGGCCTGAGGCTGGAGCAGGTACACGATCGAGGCAAACGCCGTGGCCAGGCAGACGGCGACGAAATCAAAAATCTCGAGGCTGAGTTCATCGCCGGCCGCAGCGGCTTCGGCGATCTCGCGCGGCGTGATGCGATCGGGATCGCCGCCGACGCTGGCGCGGAGCGCGCTGGGACGGCCCGCCCGCAACGCGGCCGCCGCCCGTTGCGCGATGGCCCGGTTCCCCACATACAGCTCGAGGCCCCCAACGCCCTGCGGGGAACGAAGGCCGTTCAGATCAATGGACATGTGGCCAATTTCGCCGGCCATGGAGTAGGCGCCGCGATAGATCTTGTTGTGGATGAGGAGCCCGCCGCCTACGCCCGTGCCCAAAGTCACGAACACGGCGTGATGGTAGAGCCGGCCGCATCCGAACGTGCATTCGCCCAAGGCCATCGCGTTGACGTCGTTGTCCACGAACGTTCGGAGGCCGAATCGTCGTTCCATAAGCTCGGCCAGCGGAACCGCAGACCAGCCCGGAACATTGGTCAGTTCGTAGATGAAACCACGTCCGAAATCCGTAAAACCGGGCACGCCGACCCCGATGCCGGCAAGCTGGGCTTTCAGGGCGGAGGCCTCGGTCGGCAAGCCCAGTTGCGGCAGGCTTTGCGCTACGCGGTCGACCCACGATTCCGGACCGCGGGTTTCCAGGGTCGGAAACGACGCGGAGGCGCGGATTTCGCCCCGCTCGTTCACGAGCCCCAACTTTACGGTCGTTCCGCCGAAGTCAATTCCAAGGGCCTGTTTCACCTGCCGATCACTCATCGTTCACCCCTCCGCCGAAGAGAAGCCCGGCGTTGCGCCGGGTAATATGCGCAAATTCCGCCGCATCACAACCGCGCAGTGCCGCCGCGAATTCGCCGGTAAAGTGTAGGAATGCCGGTTCGTTGCGCCGGCCGCGCACCGGGACGGGCGCGAGGTGGGGACAATCCGTTTCCAACAGCAGGCGATCGTCGGGCGCGCGGCGGATGGCGTCGCGGATGGACTCCGCGCTGCGAAAGGTGACGATGCCGCTGATGCCCAGGTGGAAACCGAGATCGAGCAGCGCGCGCGCGAACGGCCATTCGCCGGTGAAGCAATGGACGACGCCGACCCGGCCCGCAGGCACGCGCGGGTCCCGCGCGTGGGCGCCGAGCTGGGCCAGCGTGTCGGCCTCCGCCGCACGGGAGTGCACGATGACCGGTTTGCCCGCGGCTGCCGCCTCCTCCAGCATCGCGGCGAGCAATGCGCGCTGCGCCGACCCCGTATCGGCGCTGTAGTGGTAGTCGAGCCCGATTTCTCCCACCGCGACGACTTCCGGGTGGGAGAGCAGGGACCGTAGCGCGGCGCTGGGCGGCGGGGCGCCGGCCAGCGCGCGGTCGAACCCAACCGCCGCGGCGACGCGGTCCGGATGGGCGCGGGCCGCGGCGATCGCCCGGTCGTTCGCGTCGGGGTCCCCGCCTACCGCCAGCACGCGGGTCACGCCGGCCGCGGCGGCCCGTTCCAGCAGACCGGTCAAGTCATTGACGGCTATGAAATCATCCAAATGGGCGTGCGTGTCGGTCCACATATCAGACCTCGACCGTGAGCCCGTCCCAGGGAACGGTTACGCTGGAGGGAAGCTGCCGCTGGGTTGCCGCATGGCCGAGACGGTGGCACAGATGCGTGATGAAGGACCGCCGCGCGCCGATACGGGCGAGCAAAGCCAGACTTTCCGGGAGGCTCAAATGTGTCGGGTGCGGGGTCGGGCGAAGCGCGTCGAGCACCACGAGGTCCAGCGATTTCATGTGTTCCAGCGTGGCAGCCGGGATTCCGCTGCAATCCGGCACATAGGCCATGGCGCGAGCGCCGGTGTCGAAGCGATAGCCCAGGATGGTTTCGGGTCCGTGGAGCACCGGCAGCGGGGTGACCCGGAGCGGACCGAGCGAAAAGGGTTCTTCGACGACCCGCAGTTCAACCCGGGGGCGCGTCGTGCCGGGCACGCCGGGTTCAAACATGTACGAGAAGATGCTCCGCAGGTGCGCCGTGGCGGCCGGGGCGGCGTAAATGGGGATCGGGGCGCCCAGTTGCGCATTGAATTGCCGCAGGTCATCCATCCCGAAGATGTGGTCGGCATGGGTGTGTGTGATCAGGACGGCATCCACGCGCGGCACTTGTGCGGCCAGGACTTGTAAACGGAACTCCGGCGGCGTGTCCACCTGCACGTGAAAGCCGTCGTGCTCGACATGGATGGCGCTGCGCCAGCGGCGGTCGCGCGGGTCTTCGGAACGGCAGACCTCGCACGCGCAGCCGATCATGGGAATGCCCTGCGAGGTGCCGGTGCCGAGAAAGATCAACTTCATACAGCGTCTCCGCGGCCGCGAACCAGCGCGTCGGAAAGCGCCGCCCAGGTTTCCACGGTCAATGTTTCGGGCCGAGCTTCGGCTGCGACGGCCAGCGAGTGGAGCAATTCTTCCGGTTCGGGCGCGCCCGGGGGCCGCAACGCCGACGGCAGATCGAGCAGGATGCGGCGAAGCTGTTTGCGCCGCCGCATGAAGGCGCGCCGGGTGAGTTCACGGAAGTGGGCGAGATCGCGCGGCGCGCCGCGCGGGGTCGGGCGCCGTCGCAGATCCACCACCGCGGAAACGACGCCGGGCGCCGGATGAAAGCAGGTCGGCGGTATGGTGCGGGCGATCCGCGCTTCGTACAACCGCTGCGTCCAGATCGCGAGCAGGCCGTATGCGGCATCGCCAGGCCCGGCAATGATCCGCCGGCCGACATCGAGTTGGAGCGTAACGACGATGCGTTCCGGCGGATGTGCAGTGTCGATAAAGCGCACGAGCAGGCGGGTGCCGACCGAATAGGGCAGGTTGGACACCACCTTCCAGGCGCAGCCGGCAAACCATGCTTCAAAGTCCGTCTCCAGGGCGTCCTCGTGAAGCCGCTCCACGTTCGGCAGGGTTCCGGTTCTCTGCGCGAGGATTTCCAACAGTCGCCGATCGGTTTCCACGGCGACCACGCGGCGGGCCCGCCGCGCCAGCGCCTCGGTGAGTCCGCCCAGGCCCGGGCCGACTTCGAGCACTTCGTCGTCCGGGCCGACCTCCGCGCGGGCGACGATCCATTCGATCAGGTTGGCGTCGGTCAGAAAATTCTGTCCCAGCGCCTTTGAAGGGCGGATTCCGTGCGCGTCGAGCAACGCGCGGACGTCGCGTTGGCTTGTCAGCTTCATGGAGTCCGCCAGGGATTCGGCCGCGCCGCCAGTTCGATCGCACGCTGAATCGCCGCGACCATGCTGCGCGGACTGGCCAGACCGCGCCCTGCGATATCGAAGGCGGTGCCGTGATCGGGCGATGTGCGCACGATGGGCAACCCCAGCGTGATGTTGACGCCGCCGTCGAAACCTACGGTCTTGAGCGGGCCCAGCCCCTGGTCGTGATAGTGGGCGATGATGAGGTCGTGGCGGCCGTGCAGCGCCTGGTGGAAGACGATGTCCGCGGGCACGGGCCCCACGACCCGGATGCCGCGGCGCCGGGCGGCGCGGATTTCCGGAGCGATCACGGCGCGTTCTTCGCTGCCCAGCGCGCCGCCGTCGCCGGCGTGGGGATTCAAACCGCAGACGGCCATGCGTCCGCGCGGAATGCCGAGCCAGCGCAATGCCTCGGCCGCCAACGCGATCGTCTCGCGTACGGCGGCGCGGGTGATCGCACGGGCGACATGGCGCAGGGGCAGGTGCCGCGTGACCAGGGCGACGCGCAATCCGCCCCCTTCCAACAGCATCGCGACGCGCCGCGTCCGTGTCCACTCGGCCAGCCGCTCCGTGTGGCCGGCGGCGCCCAGACCGGCCCGTTGAAAGCCTTCCTTGCAGATGGGCGCGGTGACGACGGCCGACAAATGGCCGGCCCGAGCGGCCTCGACCGCTGCGCGAAGCGCCGCGTCCGCCGCCCGCGCCGCGGCGGCGGTGACACGACCGGGCGTCCAGCGCAGGCGGGCATCACGGCCGACGTCCCAGAGGGCGACGGAGCCTCGCGGAAAGGTTCGGCCGGGCGTCCACGGCGGCGGCAGCGGGCAGCGAAAACGGAACGCCTGATCGACTAGCGCCGCGGCCGGCCCGATGAGGACGAAACGCGCGGATGCCGGCCATGGGAAATCCCGGACCGCTTTCAGTGCGACCTCCGGACCGATACCGTTGAGATCTCCCAGTGTGATCCCGATTGGGGCTGGAACGCGGCTCGGCGTCATGGAGGTCAATCCGGCGGATCCGGCTGAAGCACACGAACGAAATGGCGCGACCGGAGAGCCGCGATCCAGCGGGCGTGGAGGCGGTCTTCCTCGGCCCGCGCCAATGCCTGTTCGATTTCGCCACGAACCTCCTCGAACGGCTGCACGGCGGCGGGTTTTCGCCCTTCGAGGTAGGCGATGAACAACTGGTCCTCCGATTCAATTACGGGGCTGACCTGACCGGGCGCCAGGGCGGCGACGGCTTCCGCGATCTCGCGGCGCAGCGCGGTGGGCGCCAGCCAGCCCATGTTCCCGCCGTCCGCGGCGCGCGCGCCTTCCGAATGGGCCTGGGCCAACGCGGCAAAATCGGCCCCGTTGGCCGCGGCGGCGCGGATGCGCTCGGCCTCCGCGCGCTTCACCGCCCGTTCCGCATCGTTGGCGCCGCGCTGCAGGGCGATCACGCGCAAATTCAGCGATTCGGGCTGGCGGTATCGCTCGATGTTCTCGCGATAGAAATCCCATGCGGCGGTTGGCGACAGGCGCACGCGCTGGTTCACTTCCTGCCGGCGCAGCAGCAGCACGGCGAGCGAATCTCGCGTGATGGCGCGGAAATCGTCCAGCGTCAGCCGTTCCTCGGCCAGCGCATCGAGGAACGCCGCCCGATCGCCGCCATAGCGCTCGCTCACCAACGCGGAGATCTCATCTTCTACGGCACGTTCGGGAACTCGCGCATCCCGGCGCTTGAACTCCTCCAGAATCAGCGAACGCTCCACCCGTTGATCGAGGGCCTGGCGCCAGCCCTCGGCGACGCGGCGGCGGAGTTCCTCGCCCCGGTAGCGCTCTCGGAGTTGGCGTTCGACCGGCGCGAGCATCGCGGCCACCTCGCCAATCGTGATTGCGCGGTCATTCACGTAGGCGGCGATGCCGTCCAGGACGACGGTCTCCGCCGCCGAAGCGCCGGCGCCGCTGATGCACAGCACGGCGGCCGCTGCCCCAATATAGAATCGTCTCATGCCTTACCTTTAACGCATCGACGCGGATCGCGCTAGAACTTCGCCTCCAGCCGTTCAATCTGCTCGTAGAGGTCGGCGGCGGGCTGCGGAGGACCTCCGGCCCGTTGTGCCCGATTCACCGCAGCCGCGGCAGGGGGGTATTCAATGCCGTAGGCGATGCGATACAGACGCTTTTCTTTCGGTCTCAAATCGAGATCCCAGGTCAAAAGGCCGCGGTCGTCCGGACGGCCGTCGGGTTTGATGTCCACGCCGAATACACGGATTTCGCGGTCCTCGGATACCGGCACTCGGTCCTGCAAACGGACGCGGACCGGTTCCGCGGAAAGATTCTCGACCGTGACCTGGAACGCGACCTGGAGACGGGTGCGGCTGCCGCGTGCGATCGAGCTCATCTTCCGATCCATCACCCGGCCGAGCTTGAGCGATTCCGCGACTCCCAGCATCAGAGAGAACGTTTCTCCCTCGGCCACGAAATCGGTGTCCGTGAATCCGACGAACGCCCCGCGCTCAAAAATCGCCACCCGGCCGGGCAAGAGCGGTTGAACGCCGCTATGCACGAGTTCGACGGTCCGCAGCGCATTCAACGACAGTTCGGGAATCGCCACAATTCGCAGTTTCGCCGCCAATTCGGCGCGGCCGATCGGAACGCGGACGAGGCTGCCGTCCGACCGCACGACCGGTCGGCCCTCGCCGGCGAAGTGGGCTAGTGTGCCGCGCTCCTTGAGCCGCTGGAAGACGACCTCGGCCTGCTGTTCGATCTGTCGGCGGTTGTCCTCGTTGTAGCGGTACGCCTGCAGATCGCCCCGGGGATTCCAGTTCTGGAACCAGAAGCCGTTCTGGTCCGTGAAAAGCTGCTTCGCCTTGTTGAACGAGGAGGCCCCCGAGGCGCGCGATGCCACGGCAGCGGCCGGCAATCCCAGGCGCAGCGCCTCCAGCTCGGGGATGCGCAGTGTCTCGCCGGGCGACTGCGTCGAGAAGGAGAGCGCCGCGCCGTCCCAGTCTTCGCCGGTGGTCTGCGAGACGACGGCGAAGGAGGCGAGCGTCACGGTGGCGGGATTCGTTGCTTCCGCGCGCAGCTCGTGCGCCGGCTGCCAGCTTGCCCCGGGCAATTGATACGACAGAGTCAGCGTGGTCTCCGCGGCCGCGGCCGCCTCCAGCGTGACGGATACCGTCCGTTGCTCGAGGCGGGCCCGCTGCCGGAGTTCGTCCAGCCGCCGTGCTCGGACGGCAAGTTCCGGGGCCAGGTCCCGCTGCCGGTCGTCGAGCGCGCGGCGCGCCGCCGCGATGCGCCGCACGGCCGCGCCGACGAATTCCACGGCCTTGGCATAGGACTCGACGTTGATCGGACCGAGGACCGCTTCCTTCGGCAGCTTCTCCATCGCGAACACCCGTGCCTCCTCAACCTGTCGGGCTTCCGCGTCGAGCGCCCGCCGTTCGTCGTCAATTTCGCGCTGGCGATCGCTGATCTCGCGCAGCGAGACCTCGGCCTTGACGACCTCGTCGTCCGCCGGCCGAGCCAGGTAATCGCGTTCGATGCGGACATCGGCGACCCGGATTCCGGTGGCCGGCGAAATGGAGGCGCGGACGGATTCCTCGTCAATCCAACCGGGAAGTTCCGCGAAACGCCACACGCTGACGCCGGCCGGAATCCGAAGGCCCGCGGCGCGCTCGACGCGGGCGCGGTCCGCATAGACGGTGACGGCGGTAATTCGCGAGCGCACGCTTTCGACAGCCTGTTGCGTCTGCGCCGTCGATACGTACAGCAGTGGAATAATAAACCAACCCGCGGCACATCTTGATTTCATGAGTCATTCTCCCTTCCGCACGGTGTCGGGCGTCGCTAGCGTATCAGATTGCGCGCAATGCGCCAGCTTCCAACGCCGTCGTCCGGCGTTCAGCCGCCCAGTCGATAAGGCCGTTCCAGCCCGTTCTCGGCCAGAAGCGCCGCGTCAGCCAGCAGGCGCTCTGTCGGACCCTGGGCGGCGATGCGGCCGGCATTCAGGAGGATAATCTGGCCGCAAACATCCAGGGCGAGATCGAGATCGTGGGTGGCGATGATCCGTGTGCGATCATACGCGCGCAGCCACTCGATCAAGCGCCGTCGCGCGCGGGGATCGAGATGGGAGGAGGGTTCGTCCATGACCAGAATGTCCGGGTTGAGGGCGAGGGCGGTGGCAATGGCGGCGCCGCGTTTTTCTCCAGCGGAAAGCCGGTAGGGGGGCCGCTGGCGCGCGTACGCCAGTCCTGCGCGGTCGAGGGCGGCGGCGACGCGGCGCTCGATTTCGTCCGGCGGCAGTCCCGCGTTCAGGGGGCCGAAGGCGACGTCCTCCTCGACGGTGGGCATGAAGAGCTGGTCGTCCGGATCCTGGAATACCATGCCGACGGCGCGTCGAGCCGTCGGCAAGGTTTGTCGCGTAAGGACCGTGCCGGCAATTCGAATCTCGCCGTGCTGCGGCAGCAGACAGCCGGCCAGATGCAGCAGCAGAGTGGATTTCCCGGCGCCGTTGCCGCCGATCAGCGCCACCGCCGCACCGCGGGCCACGTCGAAGGACACGCCCCGCAGTGCCGGCGTCCCGTCCGGGTACACATAATGCACGTCGCGAGCTTCTACGAGGGGGCGGTTCATTGCACGCTCCCGAGCAGCAGACGGCCGGCCGTCTCCGACAGGTTCCAGGTGCGTGCCGCTGCAAAGAATGCCAGGCAGATGGCGAGAAATGCGGCGTCTCGCGGACGGAACTCGGTCGGGCGCAGCGCGCGCATTTCGCTGTCGAAGCCACGCGCCTGCATCGCCCGGTATACGGCGTCGGCCCGATCCATGCTCCGCAGCAAGAGCCGCGCGATCAGGGAGGCGAAGACCCATAGACGCGGCGCGCGACCGCCGCCGCGCAGCCGAGCGGCTCGGTGCGTGCGGGCGGCCTGCCCGGATATGAGAAATAAATAGCGGTAAAGCAGCCAGAGTTGCGTGACGAATGCGCGGGGCATGCCCAGCCGCGCCAACGCCGCGCAAAGCCGGTGCATTCCGGTACCGGCGACGAGGGCCAATGCTGCGCTGAGCGTCAGCGCGCAGCGCAACAGGATGGAGGCGAAGGACACCCAGCCGCCGGAGATCGTCCAGGGGCCCAGCGCTGCCCGGGGCTGACGGTCAAACCAGGGATTGAAAGCGCCGACCACCAGGGCAAGCGGAGCGACGGCGAGCACCTTGCGGGCCAGTATGCGGATCGGCAGGCGTCCCAGTGCGATCAACGAGATCGGATAAAGGGCGAGGGGTACCAGCGCGGAGACGGCATACCGATTGAAGGATGCCACCACGGCGACAAAGGCCAGCGTCGCGAGCGCCTTGGCGCGGGCATCGAGGCGGTGGAGCGGGGTATCCAGCCGCCCCAGATCGTCCATGATACCCAAATCAAATGCGGTCGCGTGCACTGTGGCGGGCCGCAGGCCTCACGTCGGCAAAGACGTGCGCCGATTCGCTCCGGCCCGCAGCAATAGACCGAACAGCAGGGCGAGCCCCAGCGTGATCGCCGCTCCGACCACCCCTGCGACCGAGGTTCCGGCGCTGACGGCGGGCCACGCGGCCGCAGGCTCCGGCGCGGTTTCCGGGCCAGCGGATTCCTGGGCGGCGGCAAAGTCATAATCCGGCAAGACGGCGGTCTTTTCCTGAATGACCGCCAGACGGGCGTGGATGCCTTCGGCCGGCGCGGCCAGCTCCTCGCTACCGGCGGTCCGTCCGATGGCCCACTCCAATCCGTCCGGGTGGGTCGAGGCAAACCAGCTGCCGAGGCCGCCGAGCAGCACGGCCGCGAGCGCCAGCACAGCCAGCGTTCGACCGGCGACAGGGACCGGTGCGGCCTCCTCTGTAATCGTTTCGGGCCGCGCTCGCGCCACGAACGCCACCACCGCGGCGGTGGCCAGACCTTCAACCACTCCGATGGCCGCGTGAATGGGCAGCATGAGCGCGATGAAGGGTCCGAACGGCAGTTCAGAGATGCCCGAGGCGCGGGTTTGGACGACCACGCCGGTGGCGCCCATCAGCAGACCGGCTACGGCGGCGAGGATCGCCGCTCCGGCGGCGCGCGGGCCGGTGCGTTGAGCGCCGGCGAGCGGCCGGTAGATGAACGGAAACGCGACGAACGCCGGAAAGAAACCCAGGTTGAAGATGTTGCAGCCTAGCGCCAGCAGTCCGCCGTCAGCAAAGAAGAGCGCCTGCACGGTCAGAACGGTCGCCATGACGAGGAAGGCGGCCGCGGGGCCGACCAGCAGCGTCAATATCAAACCGCCTCCCAAATGGCCGCTGGATCCGGTGCCCGGAATAGAGAAATTCAACATCTGAGCGGCAAAAATGAAGGCGCCGAGCACGCCCATCAAAGGCACCAGATTTTCGCGGGCGGCACGGCGGACGCGCGAGGCACACCATGTGAGCAACCCGCCGGAAACCACCCACATCGTCCCGCCAACCGCGGGGGATATCAAGGCATCTGCCATGTGCATGTCAGCTCTCCTATTTCCCGGCTCGCCAGCCGTCGAACGCCCAGAGCACACCGGCCGTCGCTGTGAAGTCGGGCGCATCGCCGCGAATTCGGCCGCCGGCCGCGCAGTCCACGGTGAGTCTTTCGGTTACGCTCCAGCGCAATCCGATCCGGAAACAAAAGACGGTCTGCGCATCGGTTGCACGCTCCTTCTCGGACGTGAGTTCGCCGACGGCTTGAACGTCCCGTGTCAGCTGATAATCCATGGCCAGTCCGGCCATCCACGCATCCGGATCGTCGCCGCCTGCCCGGGTGTAGGCAACGTTGAGATGTGCATGGAAACCTTCCGCCAGTTCACGGGAAACAATCCAGGCGATGTTGTAGTCGGTTTCCCCACTGCCCAGCTCCTGGTCGGCGTCGGCCGTCGGC
>CAYLTB010000062.1:2207-16936 GCA_964386675.1 uncultured Verrucomicrobiota bacterium | reverse complement strand
GTGCATTTCCGGCAAGGACAGTATGAAGAACGATTCGGTGCGCGGCGGCCGGAAGATTTCGATACCCCCCACCGTGCTCTTCTCGACCCTCGGACGGATTAGCGACGTCCGGCGCGCACTGACGATGCCCTTCCAGTTCGAGGGCGACATAATCGCGGTCGTAGGGCTGACGCGCGACGAACGCGGCGGCTCCGAGTATCACCGGATGCTGGCGGAGGCCCAGGGAACGCCCGACCGCTTCGGCGGCGAACCGCCGCGGGCGCGCCCAGCGGAGGCGCTGCCGCTCTATCGCGCCATGGATGCGGCGATTCGCCGGGGATTGCTGCGCTCTTCGCACACCCCGACGCTGGGGGGACTGGCCGCCGCCTTCGCATTGTGTTGTATCGGCGGGGATTGCGGAGCGGAGATCGCACTGGGCAAGATCCCCATCGACCGCGCATGTGGAACGGACGCGCTGCTGTTCGCCGAATCCAACAGCCGTTTTGTCATTACCTTTGCCGCGGAGCGCGCGGCAGAAGTCGAATCCGCCTTCACGGGCCTCGCCTTCGCGCCGGTGGGGCGCGTAACGGCCGGCGGCCGGCTGCGCATTCTCGGCGCGCGGGGCTGGCTCGTGGACGCGGCGGTAGCGGATCTACGGCGCGCGTTCCGAGCGCCGCTGCGGTATCTATGAACGAGACAGGGACGCCTGAGGCCGGGGCTGGGCCGGAGAAAACTACAACGGGCGCCGAGATACGGCGAACGCAGAGAGCGGCTTTCGGTTTCACAGTTGCCGCGCTCCAAAACCTGCGCGCACGACACGGCGCGGTTGTTCCGTAGAACGAAAGCTGCCGTAAAAAGTGAAGCAGGGACGCGCGCCGGCTGGGGTGCGGGCATCGCGTGGAGGGTGAAGCTTTGGTTTATTCGGCGGCCTCGCAGGGCTCCGCCCTCCAGAAATACGGAAAAAGAGATGGGGCGGCTCACAGCCATCGAGTGACGAAGCCTCACCCGCGTGCGGAATTCTGATCTCAAGAGCGGCCACACCTGCCCCGCCATGGTTCGAAGGGGCCCGAGGAAGCCACCCGAGCTGCGCAGGGCTGGCGCCGGTCGCGTCTAATTGAGGCGTCGGCTTTCTGCGAATCGTCGCCAAGGCCGTACGGATTCGAAGGCAACGACGAACGCGGTGCCGCGGCCGGCGCGATGGTAGTCCACCGTGCGCAGGACTTGTTTATCGTCTGAGACTTGACGGAATCGCGGCTGGCCGATCGAGCGTCCCCGCGGAGGGCATGGACCGAACATCCGCACCCGTCTGGCCGGCGGCGTACAAGCCCATCGCCAGCACTACGGCCAAGAAAGCCAGCATCACCAGCCAATACCTGGAGGGAATGTTGCGATGCCGGTGCGGCCGGTCAACGCCGGTCTCGGGCCATCCGTACCCGCGTTTGCGGAGCGGATTGTTGCCGTAGATATAGCCTTTATTTTTCACCATTTGCACAGACAGCCCCCCCGCCTCTTCGGACAGCGAGGCGGACGTTGCCGTTTTTCAATTTTTTTCACTGCACGGCCAACGCCGCCCCGCCGTTCCGTCCTCGAGCCCATTCCGCCCTGGCGGGAAATCCAACGGCCTTCGAGGGAATAACGTACGACGGGACACCGGGGCGGTCCAATCAGCAGTTCATGGAACGTCGCATCCGCATTACACTGATGTGCACATCCGCGAATTACTTATCCATTCCGCTCCGCCAGGCCAGGTCCTCAACCGGAACGATGCATGCAAGAGTGAACTTATGAATAGCGACATTCTCGACGGCCACCGTCGCCGTAAGAATCCACTATTCTACGGCCCGCGCTCTTGAAACGGCGGGCGTTGACCGCCGCGAATCGGGTGCGAGGGGAAAGCGCCGCGATCGTCACCCGCGGCGGCAAGGTTGAGCTCGCTTTTTCTGCGATGGCGCGCGGGGAGGCCGATGGAGGGGCATTCCTCGGGCGTCAACGGAATCGTCCCGGCTCAGCGCGTGGCGCTGGATAGTTCGACCTTCCCCTGTTCCGCGCTTCCGCGCCTCACGCTCCTTTCGTCGCGCCTCGCGTTCACGGATGAAAAAACTGCTAAAGAATGTTCTCACGAAAGGCGTTTCAAAAGCGTAGGATGGAAATTGCCGTTTCAAGGGAGAGGGTATTATGAAGAGATTGCTGGGTGTCCTGCTGGGCTCGCTGTTCGCTTTCGCTCCGCGCGTCGTCACCGCCGCCGGCCCAAACGATCTGGAGTTTCTCGAAGCGTTCGCGTGGGGCGACCGCGCCAAGGCCCTGAAGGAACTCGTGCCGGACACGGACGATTACTATTACTTCCACTGTCTGCACTATCAACTCGCCGGCGACCGCGACGCCTTCCAGCGCACGCTCGACCAGTGGCTGGCGCGCAATCGCAACAACTGGACGCCGCCGATGCAGGAGCTGCGGCGCCGCCAGATGCTGCTGGACTTCGACCGCACGCCCGACGCCGTCTGGAAATACCTGCGGGACGACCTCAACCTCCGCTTCGAACACCGCGCGCGCAGCGAGCAGCAGGCCGTCCGCCGCCCCTCCGAGGTCAAGCCTGAGCAGTACGGCGCCGACGCCTTCCTGCGCGAGGCCCAACGCGTCGGCAGCCTGCTCGACAACCTGACCCCGCGCGGCCTGGAGCTGGTCGCCAATCCCGGCGCGAACGCCGACCAGCGCCGCGCCCTGCTCGCGCGCCTGGAACGGCCCGATTTTCCGAATCTCGTCGAGCTGATCCTCGCGGACCTCGACTACCGCGATCCGCGCGGCAACACGACCGCGTTCGGCCAGCACAATATCCACCGCCGCCTGACCCGCGCGCAGCTCGAAGAACTCGGCCGCCGCCGCCCCGATCTGTTGCGCGAGGGGGCGTACGTGGCCGAGCGCCTCGCGCGCATCCCGCCGCCCGACGTCAACCTGGCGCAGGACCACGAAGCCGCCGTGAAGCATTTCCAGGAGGTCTGGGCCTTTGTCGGCGGGCTCGGTCCGATGCACAATTCGCTCAAGGCCAGCGTGCTCTACCGCCTGCTCGACCACCAGCGCCGGCTCGGCAACTACGACGAGGCGCTCTTCCGCGCCTACCTCGAGCTGCCGCGGCCGGTGCCCTACTTGCCGCTGACGCGCCGCGAGGCGTTCCAGCGCCAGAACGCGAACTGGGTGGATTTCAATTACCGGCCCGGCCGCGAGATCATCCTGCCGCCGATCGGCGAGGAGGAGCCGCTGGTTCGCGACTTCCTGATCCAGTTGCTGCACGACGCGGCCGATCCGTCCCGGTTCGCCGAGTTCTTCGAGGCGCGCTGGCTCGACGCGATCTTCGCCGAGAGCAAGATCCTGTTCGGCGTCGGCCGGCCCGAGGAATGGGCGTCCAAGCTCACACCCGCCGCCTACCGTGCGATCCTCGACCGGATCGAGCTGAACTTCGCCCTGCAAAATCCGTCCTACATCAAACTCGGCCAGCCGATCGAATTGAAGGTGGACGTCAAGCGAGTGGACAGCCTGCTCGTCAAGGTCTTCGAAATCCAGACTTTCAATTACTACACGATCCACCGACAGCCTGTGGATCAGGCGATTGACCTCGACGGCCTGACCGCCACACACGAACGCACGCTGAAGACCGAGGCCGATCCCGCGCGCCGCGTCCGACGCACGATTCCGCTGCCGGAAATCACCCGACGCGGCGTGTACGTCGTCGAACTGATCGGCGGCGGTGTCAGCTCGCGCGCGCTGCTCTACGTCGGCCACCTTGAATCGGTCAGCCTGCCGACGCCGGTGGGCCAGGCCGTGCTGGTGCTCAACGACGCCGGCGAGACGGTCAAGAATGCCGCGGTCTGGATAGACGGTCGCGAGTTCGCCGCGAACGCCGACGGCCTCGTACTGCTGCCGTTCTCTGAAAACCCCGGCGTCCGGTTCGCCGTCCTGCGCGACGGCGATTTCTGCAGCCCGGAGCAGATCAACCACCTCGGCGAGCAGTACTCGTTCTCTGCCGGCATCCACCTCGATCCGCAGAACCTGCCGCGCCGGAACACGGCCACCCTGATCCTGCGGCCTGATTTCCGCATTCACGGCATCCCGCTCGATCCCGCCGACCTGGGCAAGGTCAAGGTCATCCTCGCCGCCGTGGACGCCAAGGGCACCCGCACAGAGCGCGAGTACACCGCCGAGTTCGCGCGCAACGCCGAGTGGACGCGCCCGTTCTACGTGCCCGACGCACTGCGCCGCCTCGAAGTCCGCGTCGAGGCCCGCATCCGCCGCAAGATAGACCGCGAGGAGATCACGCTGACGGACACGGCCGCGCTGGATGTCAACGGCGCGCGCGCCGGCGAAACGCTGAAGCAGGTTTTCCTCGCGCCCACCGCGGGCGGCTGGCAGCTCGAAGTGCGAGGCCTCACCGGCGAGCCGATCGAGGGCGTGCCGCTCTCCGTCAGCCTGCGGCATCCCGGCTTCAACCGCACGGTGGACGTCCAGGTCAGCACGGACGACGCCGGCCGCGTCGCGCTCGGTCCGCTCACCGCGATCAGCGCGATCACGGCGACCGGTCCCGACAACCTGCGGATGGAACGAGAGATCCCCGGCGGCGCGGCGCGCTATCCGGCCCGCCTGCACGCGCGGCCCGATGAGGTCATTTCGCTCCCCTACCCGTTCGATCGCCAGCCGGACCTGAAGGCGTTCTCGCTCTTCCGCGTCCGCGGCGAGACCATTCTCGAGGACGTTTCCGCCCGGGCCGCCATCCGCGACGGCGAGCTGCGCATCGCCGGTTTGCCGGCGGGCGAGTACGCGCTGCTGCTGCACGAGCCGGGCGCCGCCCTTGCGATCGAGGTTGTCGAAGGCGACGCGCGGGCCGGCTACCTCCTCGGCCGCGCGCGCCGGCTCCAGCAGACCGGCAACGAGCTGCCCTCCGTGGCGCAGGTGGAGACCGGCGCCGAGGAGACCGTCATCCGCGTCCGCAACGCGACCCCCAGCACGCGCGTGGCGGTGCGGGCGTTCCGTTATCTGGATGGCGGCTCCGAGTTCCCGACCGGCGGCGGTTTCGCGCCGCCCGCCCAGCGCCGCTTCCTGCCCCCGTACGCGCAGTACGCGAGCGGACGGAACATCGGCGACGAGTACCGCTACGTGCTCGACCGCCGCACGCGCGACATCTTCGCAGGCACGCTGCTCGATCGGCCCGGCCTGATCCTGAACCCGTGGGAGCTGCGCGAGACCACCGCGGAACGGGAGGAGCTTGCCGAGGGCGGGGAATACGCGCGCGGTGCCCAGCCCATGCAGGGCGCCGCGGAGATGAAAGACGGCACCGGATTCGGTGGCGGCGCGGGACTATTCGACCGGAGGGGGGGGCGGTATGGTCTCACGCGCAGCGAGCAACGCGCTGCAGGAGTGGCCGTCGCGTTGGACATCGGCTATGACTTTCTACCGCAGGGCAGCCGGTGGTGGACCAACCTTGCGCCGGACAAGGACGGCTTCGTCCGGGTTCCGACCGCCGGGCTGGGCGAGCAGACCGCGCTCGAAATCATCGTGCTCGACCGCTTCGGCACCAGCCGCGTGCGGCGCGCGCTGCCGGACAAAGGCTACCCGCCGCGCGACGTCCGTTTGACCGCCGGGCTGAAGCCGGACGGCGCGTTCAGCCGCCAAAAGAGCATCCGGCTGGTCACACCGGAGGCGCCGGTCATTTTCCCCGACCTCGCGACCACGCGCTACCAGACCATCCGCACGTTCTCGCAGGCTTTCGACCTGCTCCAGTCGCTCTCCGGCGAGGCGACGCTGATCGAGTTCGCCTTCCTGAAGGACTGGCCGAAGCTCGACGAGGCCGCGAAGCTGAAGAAATACGGCGAATACGCCTGCCACGAGCTGCACCTGTTCCTCTACCAGCGCGACCGCCCGTTCTTCGACAAGATCGTCAAACCCTACTTGGCGAACAAGAAGGATAAGACCTTCGTGGACCGCTGGTTGCTGGAGGCGCTGACGCCGGAAGACACGCGGCTCGACCGCCTGCAGGACCGCAACGCGCTCGAACTGGCGCTGCTGGCGCGCCGCGGCGGCAACGCTGAGGCCGTCCGCGCCGCACTGCGCGAGGCGTGGGAACTGCTCCCGCCCGATCCGGAAGGCTTCGCGCGCCGCGTGCGCGCGGCGCTGCAATCCGCCGGTCTCGACGAGGCGCAGATGGCGGCCCGCGACAAGGCGCAGGAACAGGCGGCCGCCGCCTCCGACGCGCTGCGAAAGGTCGCCACTTCCGGCGAACGCCAGGAACGACGCCGCGCCGATGCCAATGGTGACTACCGCGCGGCCGCGATGGATGTCGGCCGGGCCCCCATGCCCGCCGTTGCCGCTACACCACCCGCTCCGGGACGTCCAATGGAAGCTGAGAAGGCGCTGAGCATGTCACTGCGCGAGGCGGCGAAAGAAGAAAGCGACAGGAAGGTCGAGGTTGCACTGGCCGATATGCCGGCAGTCGCTTACGCCATGGACCAGCAGTCGCAACTCTACCGCGCGCTGCCGAAGACGAAGGAGTGGGCGGAGCAGAACTACTACAAACTGCGCGTGCGCGACGACGTGCCGGGCCGCATCCCGGTGAACGGCTTCTGGCTCGATGTCGCCGCCGGCGCCGTCGTACCCGAGCGTCTGCTCGAGGCGCACCGGAACCTGACCGAGGTCCTCGCCGCGCTGGCCTTCTGCGGCCTGCCGTGGGAGGCCGAAATGCCCGACGAGAAGGTCGAAGGCGCCCGGCTCACGCTGACCGTCAAGACCCCTGCTCTGCTCGCAACCGAGCAAATCCTGCCGGCGGAAAAATCGAGCGACGACCGGCCGCTGCTGCTCTCGCAGCAGTTCTTCCGGCCCGACGATCTGTACCGCTTCGACGGCAACGAGCGGATCGAGAAGTTCGTCACCGGCGAGTTCATCCGGCGTGTCGTGTACGGCGCGCGCGTGACGCTGACGAACCCGACGGCCTCGCGGCGGCGGATGAACGTGTTGTTGCAGATTCCGATGGGTGCGGTTCCGCTGCGCAACGGCGCGCCGACCGACGACGTGGATGTGCTGCTGGAACCGTACACCACCAAGACGATCGAATACTTTTTCGTCTTCCCCTTCGCCGACCGGTTCGAACAGTTCCCTGCGCACGCCGCCGTGGCCGAGGCGATCGTCGGCCGCGCCGAACCGCGGGTGTTCAACGTCGTGCCCGCGGCGACCGAGGTGGACAAGACCTCATGGGCGTGGGTCTCCCAGTTCGCCTCTCCGGACGACACCCTGGCGTTCCTGCGCGAGCACAACATCCGCCGGCTCGACCTCAACGAGATCGCCTGGCGGATGCGCGACCGCGGTTTCTTCGAGCAGGTGACCGACCTGCTCATTGAGCGCGGCATCTTCCACGACACGCTGTTCTCCTACAGCCTGTTCCACCAAGACGCCGCCCGCGCGCGGATCTGGCTGGCGCGCAGCAGCGTGCGCGACAGCGTCGGCCCCGTGCTGGAATCGCCGCTGCTTGTCGTGAACCCGGTGGAGACGAAAATATACGAGCACCTGGAATACGACCCGCTGGTCAACCCGCGGGCGCACCCGGTGGGCGAGAAACGCAAGATTCTCAACACGGCGCTGAACGAGCAGTACCGCGCGTTCCTGCGCAACGGTCTCTACCGCGCGTCGCTGAACGCCAACGAGCGGCTGGCGCTGGCGTACTACCTGCTGCTGCAAGACCGGCTGGCCGAGGGCGCCGCCGAGCTGGCCAAGATTCGCGAGGGCGACCTCCATGAGAAGATCCAGTGGGACTACCTCCGCGCGTGGCTGGCGCTGCGCAACCTGGACCTGGACCGGGCGCTCGCCCTCGTGCAGCCGCATCAGAACCACCCGGTGCCGCGATGGAATGCGCGGTTCACCGCGCTGGCGCAGGCGATCCGCGAGGCGCGCGGCGCGGCCGCCGCCACCTTGGAGGAGCCGACGCGGCAGCAGGACATGGACCGTCTGGCCGAAGAGGTTCCCTCACTCGAGCTGAAGGTGGAGAACGGCAAGCTCTGGGCCACCGCCCACAAACTGAAGCGCGTCGCGCTGAACCTCTACCCGATGGACATCGAGTTGATGTTCAGCCGCAAGCCGTTCCTGGCTGAAGGCGGGACCGACTTTGCCGTCATCAAGCCTGCCTTCAGCCGCGAGATTGAGCTGAAGGCGACGGGCGAGCCGGAGGAAATCCAACTGCCGCGCGAGTACGCGGGACGGAACCTGATGGTCGAAGTCGCGGCCCAGGGCCAGCGCGCGGGCGCAGCCTGGTTCGCCAGCCAGCTCCGGGTGCGCAAGATGGAAAGCGCCGGCCAGATCGAAGTGCGATCGGCAAAGGACGGCAAGCCGCTGCCGAAGACCTACGTCAAGGTCTTCGCGCGCGGAACGGACGGGCGCGAGACGTTCTGGAAAGACGGCTACACCGACCTGCGCGGCCGGTTCGACTACGTCTCGCTGAACGACCGCCAGCCGGAGGAAGCCGCGGAGTTCGCCATCCTGATCCTGCACCCGGAACTGGGCGCCGAAATCCGCAACGCGGCGCCCCCCACGCGATAGGCGGCAACGCAGATTTCGGAAGTCGTTCACGGCGGCCAACGGAGTGGCCGCCCTACCATCGCCGGGCTGATCCCACCGCCGGTTGCGACAATTTCTAGACCCTCAATATCTCCAGCGCTCGATCCAAGGCGGCGCGCGCCGCGGCGTCCAGCCCATCAGCGCCGTAGAGCACGAGGCCGGCATCGTCGCAGAGTGCGACCCGCTCGGCCGGTGACGACGGCAAGTCGCGCGGCGCGACGCCCGGCAGCACCGACCAGCGGCGGCCGCCGACGATGCGGGCGGGCAACGCGACCACGCCGGGCGCGGCCGCCTCGGCCGCGGCGGCCCGACGGCGCAGCTCGGCATCAGAAATAGAGGTCGCGTTCCCCCCGCGCGGTGCGTTCATAGAACTCCATGAACTTGGGAAAGCCTTTCGGCGCACGCGTCCGGATTTCCTCCAGCTCGCGCGCCAGCACGACCTCCCCGGCCGCCTTCGTTTCCGGCGAGGCAAAGTCGTCGAGCCACTCGCGGAAAGTGAGCACTGCGTTCAGCTTGCAGAACTTGCCCTCGGCGCCGCTCCGTAGCAGGTCCATGATGCACTGCCCGGTGCGCCCGCAGCGATAGCCGGCGGTGCAGAAGGAGGTGATCCAGCCCTGGCGGGCCAGCTCGCCGACCAGTTCATCGAGCGAGCGCGTATCGCCCAGCAGGAACTGCTGCCGGTCGCCGTGCTGCGCCGCCGAGGCGTCGGCATAGGAGCCGATGCCGATACGGGACGAGGCGTCGGTCTGCGTGACGCCCAACGGCAGCAGCCGCCGCCGCATCTCCGCGTTCTCACGCGCCGTGAGGATCATGCCGGTGTACGGCACGGCCAGCCGAATCAGCACCACGATCCGCTCCATATCTTCGTCGGACACCGCGTAGCGCGTCTCCTGCACGTACGGGGCGTTCTCGGCCGGTTCGAGCCGAGGGAACGAAATCGTGTGCGGGCCGATACCGAGCGCGGCTTCCAGCTCGATCGCGTGCTGCAGCAGCCCCATCACCTCGAACCGCCAGTCGTACAGCCCGAACAGCGCGCCGATGCCGACGTCGTCAATGCCGGCCTCCAGCGCGCGGTGCATCGTGTAGAGTCGCCAGGCATAGTCCGCCTTGAAGCCGGACGGGTGCACGCGCGCGTAGGTCGCGGGGTGGTAGGTCTCCTGGAACACCTGGTAGGTGCCGATGCCGGCCTCGTTGAGCCGTTTCAACTCGTCCACGCGCAGCGGCGGCGCATTGACGTTCACGCGGCGGATCGCACCCCAGCCGACCCGCGCCTTGACCCGGACGCCGTAGATCGTGCGGATGGCCTCGCACATGTAGTCCACGCCGGTCGAGGGATGCTCGCCGAACACGACGATCAGCCGCTTGTGGCCGATGATCCCGGCGAGGATCTCGCACTCTCGGCGGAGCTCGTCCATCGTCAGCGCCGAGCGCGCCATGTCCGTGTTTCCGCAGCGCAGGCCGCAGTAGAGGCAGTCGTTGACGCACCGGTTGGCAATGTAAAGCGGCGCGAAGGTGACGATGCGATTATCGTACACCGTCCGTTTGATCTTGCCGGCGGCGTCGCGCATTTCAGCCCACAGGTCGGGATCCTGCACGCGGATCAGCATAGCGAGTTCCGCCGGCTCCAGCGTCTGGATCGCGCGCGACTTGGCGACGATTTCCCGCACGCGCGCCGGCTCGGGCTCGGCGCGGTCTGCCAGAAGCCGCTCGATCTCGTCGGCGCGGATAAAATCCCGGCCGCCGGGACGGTATTTCTCGATTTCCTCCGGGCGGATGCGCTCGCGCGCCCAGGTGTTGGCGGAGGCGGCGGTCGGCGCGGCGGCGGTCATGGCGCCACCTCCGTCGCCGCCGCTGCGCTCCGGCGGCTCAGCGCGGACTTCACCGAAACGCCGGGCAACTGGCCCAGGCGGCCGGTCAGCTCGCCGATTTCGTCGGTGGTCGCGTCCACGATCAGCGTGATGACGCAGCAACCGCGCGACGCATACGGCAGACCGGTCCGCGCGACAATTCGCTCTCCGTACTGTGAGAGGATCTCGTTGACGCGCGGGGCCGCCGCGCGCCGATCCTCAATGATGATACCGACAAAGCCCAGACGCCGTTCCATGCCGATTGCATTCCCCTCCGGCAATAAAAAAAGCCGGAAACACCGCTCCTGCGGCGCACCCGGCTAACGTTGCGCAACCGCCGCCCTTGGGGTCAGGCCGTCCGGCCCTCGCCGCAGGAAGCACCGGAAATATGCCGTCTGCGTCAGCCCTTGGCAACAAGGAACCGGCTGCCGTGGAACGGCAGCGGCGCCCCCGCCAGATTCACACCCTGTATTTCGCTAAACGATTCACGATCGTGAGCTGTCTAGCGACACATGAGACATGGTTGCCGTGCATCGGCGTGCCTTGCGGTGAGTTGATTGCGGCGAACGAAGGTGCGGAGTCTGCAGGCACGGTCGGGGTCGGCGTCGCCGTCGCCGTCGGTTTCGACGGCGTTCATCGTTGACGCCGCGACGCCGATCCGACCCCCGCGACGGCGTAGGGTCTTGCCCGTCTCGATCCCCGAACGCAGAAGCGGGGCCAGCCCGTCTCTCCCCGCCGCGGTCGCGGCCGGGCGGACCGGTTCAGGCGGTCGGGGCCTCGGCGAGCCGGCGGCAGAAATCGGTCAGGCCAGGGTCGCGCGCGCCCATGACGAGGATCGTACTGCCGAGCCCGGCTTCGCGCAGGATTGCCGGCTCCAGTTCATCGTACCCGCGAACCGTTGTCGCCGCGCCGCCGCGCGCGCGCATGGCGGCGGCCAGGTCCTCCGAAGTGCGCTCCCCGCGGGCGGTACCGCCGGCGTAGTACACCGGCAGCAGAAAGAGACGATCCTGGGGTCGGAGCACCCGCGCGAACGTCTCGGCCAGCTCATCGAACATTAGCGACAACGGCCCGAATCCGTGCGGACGCCAGACGCCGAGTACGCGCGCGCTGGAATCGGACACGGCGGACCACGAGGCGGCGATCTTGGCGGGATTATGGGCGTAGTCGTCAATAACCGCCGCCCCCTGCACAAAACCGACAATCTCGAGGCGGCGCCGAACGCCGCGAAATCGCGCCAATGCCGCGACGGCCGCCGCCGGATCCGCCCCCACGGCCACGCAGTACGCCAGGGCCAGCGCAGCGTTGTCCGCATTGTGCCGACCCGGCATCGCCAGACGGCAGACGTGACCGCGAAAGAGGAACTCCATGCCGCCGCCCGACGACTGCACCGCCTCCGGCGCCGGCGCCACAGTGATTGGGAAGGACGCGGCACCGGCGAGTTCCGCGGCCGTCGCGGCCGGCGCCAACACCCCCTCGCGCGCCTGCCCGGCGAACGTGCGGAACAGCGCGCGGACTTCGTCGCGCTCGAAGTGATCCTTCGAGATATTCGTTACCACGGCCCACGCGGGCTGAAAGCGCAGGAGGGAGCGGTCGCTCTCGTCGGCCTCGACCACGCTCCAACCGCCGGAGCCGGCGCGCACGCTGCCGACCCGGTCGCGGCGATCCCAATCCACGGCGACACCGCCGTTGATTACGACCGGATCGAAACCCAGTTGCTCGAGCAAGAAACCGATCAGCGCCGTCACCGTGGTCTTGCCCGCAGTACCCGCCACAGCGATGACCCGCGACGGCGCCACCGCCTTCGCCAGCAATTCGGCGCGGTGAAGGATCGGCACGCCCCGCTCCGCGGCGGCATCGAGGTCGGCGTTCCCGGACTCAACCGCGGTGCTGGCGACCACGGCCCGCACCCCGGCGGTCACGCCGCTGCCGTCCTGCGGAAGCAGTCGGGCGCCGGCGGCACGCAGCGTCTCGAAGACCGGCGGGCGTCCGCCGGCGTCGAACAGACGATCCGACCCCGTGACCCGCGCTCCGCGGTCGAGCAACGTCTGAGCCAGCGCGCTCATTCCCACGCCTCCGATACCGACGAGGTGGAATGACGCGCCGGGCTCGACCGCGATCGACCGCCATGCGAAGCCGTCCTTCGATTGTCGATCCATGGTACCGCGGTTCCGGGCCCCGCTCACCGGTCGCGCTCGACGATGAAATGGGCCAACTCGCGTAACGGCGCCGTGGGCCCCGACAGGCCCTTCAGCAACGCCGCTGCCTCGGCCACGAGCGTGCGGGCGCGCTCGCGCGACGCCTCGATGCCAAACAGCGCCACGTACGTCGCCTTGCCGCGCCGAGCGTCGCTGCCGACCGCCTTGCCGAGTTGTTCGGGGCTGGAGACCGCGTTGAGGATGTCGTCGGCAATCTGAAACGCCAGCCCGACAGCTTCGCCATAGCCGCCCAGTATGGCGACGCTTTCGGGCGGGGCGCCCGCGGCGATGGCGCCCATGCGGCAGGCGGCCGCGATGAGCGAAGCCGTTTTCCAGCGATGGATTCGCTCCAGCCGTTCCGGGGCGACCCCGGACTGCGCCTCGGCGGCCAGATCCTCGAATTGCCCGCCGGCGACGCCGCGGCTGCCGGCTGCCCGCGCCAGTTCCAACGACAACGCGCCGGACGGGTGCGGCGGCGGTGCGGGCGCCTCCGCCAATAACTCGAACGCAAGCGTCAGCAGCGCGTCCCCGGAGAGAATCGCATTGGCTTCGCCGAACACGCGGTGCGCGGTGGGACGACCGCGCCGCAAATCGTCGTTGTCCATGGACGGAAGATCGTCGTGGATCAGCGTATAGGTGTGCAGCAGCTCCAGCGCCATGGCCGGCGCCATGGCGGCGCCGCGATCTCCGCCGGCGGCCTCGGCAGAAAGCAGGCACAGGATAGGCCGAATGCGTTTGCCGCCCGCGAATACGCTGTAACGCATCGCGCGGTGCAGGCCGGCGGGCGGCGCCGTTTCCGCCGGCATCCGCGCGTCCAGCGCGCGGTCCACCGCCGCTCGCAGCTCCGACATCAATGCGGGAAGACCGTCGCCGGCCGACGTCATGGCCGCTCCTCATCTACCGCGTCCCGCAGATTGATGTCCGCAAAAACGGGATAGTGGTCCGATGCCCGAAGCGACGTCTCCCGCGCCGGCGGCGCGCCGGATTTCGGGAGTCCGCCCGCGGCGGCGTCCCACTCGGAATGGTAGATTTCCCCCCGGGGCGGCCCGGCCGGATGTCGCCAGACGGCGTCGCTGGCGAAAATCCAATCCAGCCGCAGGTTCGTGTAGAAATGCGTGATCGGGATGTCGGAATTCTGCCGCACCGCGGGGACAGCGCGAAAACCGGGGCCGACTCGAGCGTAGGCATCCGTCGGAAACCACCGATACCTCAGCGGGAATGCAATGTCCGGGCCCAACAGGAACGATCGCGGCAGGCCGGCCGGCGCGGCGTCGAAACGGACCGTCTGTTCCCGGCGCGACGGGTCATCGTTCATGTCGCCGAGCACGATCAACTCGACCAAGTCCGGCCGCTCGCGCAGAAGGCGCGCGATATCCTCCGCGATGCGGCGCGCCTCGACGGCGCGGCGGAACTCGTCGCGCGCCTCGAAGACGGCCTTGTGGTGCATGTTCCAGAGCACGAGCGGCCGCGCCGCGCCCGGAACGGCGATGTGGACCCGCAACGGCAGCCGGGTGAATTCTCGGGCTTCCGGTGGGGAGACAACGGATACCGCTTCCTCGATGGGAAAGCGGCTCCAGAATCCGACGAGCATGTTGCCGGCGTAGGGGCCCAGTTCGCCCATGGCGCGATGGGCATAGCCCAGTTCTTCCGCCAGGCGCTCCCAGTTGCCCTGGGTCGCGCGGGTCAGTTCCTGAAACGCCACGATGTCGGCGCCGATGCGCTGAAGCACCGCCCGCTGGGCCGCGTTCTTTTCGCTGCCCGGCGCGGCGATGCCCTGTTCCACGTTGAAGGTCGCCACGCGCACCGCGCGCGCCCCGGCGACGCCGGCCCATCCCCAGACCACCAGCGCTACGGCCGCAGCGCGGCACACGGACGGCTTCTTCCGGATGGCGACCTGCGTCTTCACGGCCCGCTTTACTCCTGTATGTCTCCGATGTTGGGCGCGCCGGTCAAACGTCGAATCCCATGTCCAGCCGGATGTCTTCGGTCATCCGGGCCGGGCCCCACGGCGGATCCCAGACCAGCTCGACTTGCACGGACCGCACCCCCTCCACCGACTTGACGGCCTCCGGATGGCGACCTGCGTCTTCACGGCCCGCTTTACTCCTGTATGTCTCCGATG
>CAYLTB010000062.1:0-2107 GCA_964386675.1 uncultured Verrucomicrobiota bacterium | reverse complement strand
GGATGTCTTCGGTCATCCGGGCCGGGCCCCACGGCGGATCCCAGACCAGCTCGACCTGCACGGACCGCACCCTCTCCACCGACTTGACGGCCTGACGAACCTCGTGGACGAGGTATGGCCCGTACGGGCAGCCAGCCGAGGTCAATGTCATGCGAACCCGCGCCGCCCCATCCTTGACTTCCACGCCATAAACCAGCCCAAGATCCACAATGTTATAGTGCAATTCGGGATCCACGACGGACTGCAGCAGGCTCCAGATCTTGACCTCCGCCGCGGCGTCCGCCGAAGACGGCGCGCTATCTGCAGTGCCTCTGACTTCGGTCTCGCCCATGATACTCCCGCTCAATAATCCGACACCGTACAGGATCGGACCGAGTTTTCAACCACGGCGGGCGATCCGGCGCCGCTCACACTGCCGGCACCTTGCCGATCAGCTTGCGCAAGGCCCCCGCCCCGCCCAGAGGGGCGTGCGCGTCCTCGGGGAAAAACACGGCGAAATAGCCCGCAGGCACCGGTAGCCAGACCGTCGGAACATCGAGGAAGAAACCGATGTCGCGCTCGACGTTGAACGCTTCGCGGGGCCGCGAGCAGTCCCGCAGCGGGCGCCATCCGATCTCTTCGGCGCCGGCGACCGTCACTTGGATGTCGATGAAGCGCCGGTGCGCCTCCAGCGGAGAATCGGCGCGGCCGCGGGCATTCCGCGACTCGACGACGACATACGCCTCCGGCGCGGCCGGATCCATCGGGGCGCGGCCGGGCGGCAACGGCGGCCCCGCCGCCATCCGGCGCAGCGCGGCGAAAGCCTGCGGGAACAGCGGATGAAGCGCGGCGTAGCGTGCGGCGTTCTCCAGCCGGTCCAGGATCATGGCGCGCCCCCCGCCACGAGGCACTCGACCAGCTCGCCGACAAACATCCGGTGGTAATCGCTCTGTTCGTAGTTGGACAACACCGAGGGGTCGCCGATCCGGGCCGGTTCAATATCCTGCGTATAGATCTTGCGGCACGATAGCACGAGCCGGGCCTGTTCGAAAGCCATCGCGCCGGCCGGCGTAGGCATCGGCGTAAGTCCGGTGGCCGCGACCTTGTCCACGCCGCGCCCCGAATGCGTTCCGCAAAAGTCAAGCGCCGCGCGGTGCGCCTCGTCGAAAAACGACAACGAAAACCGTTCGCACGCTTCCAGAAAGCCGAACGTGTAGCGGCTGGGCCGGACGAAGCAGATGGCGATCGGCTTCCCCCAGAGCACGCCCATCGCACCCCAGCTGGCCGTCATGGTGTTGAAATGATCGGGCGTCCCCGCGGTGACCAGCATCCAATCCTGTCCGATGGCCTGGAACGGATTGACGCGAAGCGCTTCCGGTTTCACTGCATGAAAACGACCCGACTTCATATGCCCTCCGTTCCTCCGCCGAGCTCCGGCGGGGCGTCTTTCCAACGGTACAGGATTTCGCCGGCTTTCGGCACGCACAAAACGCCCTCGGCCTCGCGACCGGCGAAATCTTCTGGGCGGATCGAGCGCGGATCCCTGTACCCCAGGTTGACCCGGCGGCACTCGTCCTCCGGGATCGCCGTCGCCAGCGACACCTCGATGCGGGGCCGTTCGACGCCGTCTTCGTAGGTTCCGATTCCCTTTACGTGCGTCGAGTGGGCGAGGATACCCCACGGGTAGTGCCGGAAGCGATCCCACTGCTTCAGGAAGTAATCGCGCGTGTGGTAGCCGATCTCCGCGATGAGCCGCCCGTGCGTGACCGAGATCTCCCGGATGTGCGGGGCGTAGATGATGAGCGCCCCGCCGTCGGCCACCGCCGGTTCGAGCTTGTACATGCATTTTGCGCCGACCCAGATTTCGTCGTACATCGCCGGCGCGCAGGAAAGCACTGTTCGATAGGCGCGATCGGTATAGCGGATGTGGACCCGGCGGGAGTGGTCCGCCGCGAGCGACCAGGCCTCCTCCGGCGCGCCCGCATACAGGCCGGCGAGCGACTCGCCCTTCTCGCCGCCGAGATGTCCGCCGAACTCCAGATCGATCGAGGGCGCGTGCAGTTCGACGCGCGTCGCGCTCTCGCCGCCGGCCAGAACCGTCGCCGGGGCGCCGAGCCAGGCGGAGACG
>CAYLTB010000061.1:0-17046 GCA_964386675.1 uncultured Verrucomicrobiota bacterium | reverse complement strand
CATGGCCCGAGCGGCTTGACCTGGAACGGTCTCGGCATGGCGGGACATGGGGCGGCGCGCCGCCCCCTAGGGGGCGGGGACGGGGAACAGAGAAAGAGGTGGACAACCGAAAGACCATTAGCTTACCTTACGTAAGAAGCTGTCCAATCAATGGGGAGCACCTCACAGGCGCGCACAGTTCGCACGCTGCTACCAACTGCGGATGCTTGTCGTCGAGCGCTCCGATTTCGTCTTCCAGCAGGGGGAGAGCCATGCGTGGATACTGTTCCTCCACAGTTGGCCTAGGGGCGTTTGGGTTCGCTTGTCCTGTGTGAGCGAAGTCTTCTTTCCGCGTGTCCAGGCCCATTGTTCCGGGTTCCGGATGGATTATATCATATTGCGCCGCAATATTTTTTCAAATAACATGCGGGGGCTTGACAAGATCGGCGGAAAACGGGTCTTACTAGTGTTCTCATAATTGTCACGACATGATCCTCACGGGTAGGGACGGCAGTCCCTGCCGTCCGCGGACGCCTCGGAGAGGCGTCCCTACCAGATCGTGTTCAGGCAATTTCGAGTCGATCGGTACCGTCAGCGTTGAATTGGGGCCGGAGCAAAGCCGTGGGGGTTTTGCAAAAGTTTCGCCTTTCGTTTCGTAACTACAACGGGCTTTTCGTATTTTCATCGGCTATCGGCTGCCTGCATGGGAGATTCAAAATGCGTTCTTTCGTGAAGCGATCCTGGATGCGGTGGGTCGGCTATGCAGCGCTGGCCACGGCGATCGTCAGTGGCTCCAGATCCACGCGCGCAGAGGATGCCGGCCCCGGTCTGGTGCTCGACGGCGGGGCCGTATGGCGCATCTTTCATCGCCTCAGCCCGCCGGCGTTGCTCCAGGCGGATGGCAGCATTGCGCCGTTGATGATGGACGTCAAGTGGCTCGACGCCGCGACGGCAGCGCCCCCTGCCGGCTGGTCGCGGCCGGATTTCGACGACCGGGTTTGGATGCGCGGTCCGGTCCGCCGATCCGCCCGCACGCCCTATCTTGAACAGCTCTGCCTTCGCGGCAAGTTCATGATTTCCGATCCCGCCGCTGTCGGTGATCTCGCGCTTGAGATCGAGTATTTTGGCGGCGCGGTCGTTCGGTTCAACGACCGCGAGATCGCCCGCGGCCACTGGACGGCCGGTGCGGACCTGGCACAACCGTATCCGCTGGAGGCCTTTCTCGATGGGGATGGCAAGTTGATCGAGGGTTTGCCGTCGGCGCCGGTTGCAGAACTTCGGCGGCGAACGCTCAAGGCTACTGTGCCCCGGGAAGCGCTTCGCAGGGGCGTCAATGTTCTCGCCATCGAACTGCGTCGCGCGCCCTATCCGGTCGTGCTCTTCGACAAGAAGCCGCGCGGGGTGGGGGGGCAGAGCAAGGATCCGGGTTTGATGTGGAATACTTGCGAGATTCGTACGGTATCGCTGACCTGTTCAGAGCGCCGGGGTCTGGAGCCGAACTTTACTCGACCGGAAGGTTTGCAAGTGTGGAACGGCAGTCCGTTCTTGTCGGATGTGGACGTGGATTATGGCGATCGTACCGAGTCGCTTGCACCCGTCGAAATCGTCAGCCCGCGCAACGGAGCGCTCTACGGCAAGCTGCTCGTCGGACGGGATCGCCCGTTGCAGGGACTTGCGGTCAGCGCATCGGACTTGAAAATGGGCGCGGTTGCGATTCCGTCTTCGGCGGTCTCGTTCCTGTATGCCGTGGCGGGCGGTTCGGAAGACGTGTATGCCAACGCCGAGCCCCAGGACCGCACCGTGGCGCCCTATCGCGACGGGGCCGGCTTTCTGAACATGCTGGTGCCCGCGGCGCCGGAGGAGTACCCGGTCGCGCGCCGCTCCAGCGACCCGGCGCGGCGCAACGGCGCCGTTGCGCCGATCTGGGTGCGGGTACGCGTACCGCGCGATGCTGGGCCCGGCCTCTACGAGGGCGTTCTCACGATCCGCTTGGCGGACACGGCGCCCGTTCCCGTGCCGCTGCGGGTCAAAGTCCTGCCCTGGACACTGCCCGATCCGCAGCAGTTCCGCACCTGGGTGGAATTGATCCAGTCGCCCGACACCTTGGCCGTCGAGTACAACGTGCCGCTCTGGTCTCCGCGGCATTTCGAGCTGATCGCGCAATCGTTCCGGTGGATCCGCGACACCGGCGCGCGGAGCCTTTACATCCCGGCGATCGCCCACACCAATCTCGGCAACGCCGAGTCCATGATCCGCTGGATTCGCAAGCCCGACGGCTCCTACGCGTGGGACTTCTCCGTCATGGACCGGTATCTGGACACCGCGCAGTCGGCCTGGGGCGGCCCGCCGAAGCTCGTGGTGTTGCAGGTGTGGGAAGTCTACATGAACACGCCGGAGAGCACCGGCCGGCGTTTCGGGGAGATCCTCGAGCAGAACCAGAAGAACACCGGCGGCGCGCCGTTGGTGACTTTTGTCAATGACGCGGGCCAGACCGAAAACGCCGTGATACCGCGGCTCAACGATCCCGCCAGCCGGGCCATCTGGAAGGAATTGATCGCGCAGGTTCGGGCGCGGCTCAAGGCGCGCGGGATCGAGCAGACGCTGGCGCTCGGGATGTTTACGGACTCCACGCCGAACAAGGAGGATACGCGGTTCTTCCTGGAGGTCGCCCCGGGCCTCGGCTGGGTTCAGCAGGGCCATAACGCATTTCAGGACCTCCACGGGATCGCGCCGGTGACATACACGGCGACCTGGTGGAGCCAGCGTTTTGCGGACGATCTCTTCCACAGCCGCAGCGGCGCGGTGGGTGCGCGCTCGCCGCGCCCGCGCGTCGAGGAGATGACGAGCCTCTTCGGCTGGAACCGCCCTCGGCTCGACGCCTATTATCCCCGCATGACCAACGAGACCCATCCGATCACTTATTGGCATTACCTACTGGAGGCGACTGTCACGGGCGATTTCTACCGCGGCATCGGGCGCGTCGGCGCGGACTACTGGCCGGCTATCAAGAACCGCTCCGGCCGGCGCGTGAGCTGGGTCAACGAGCGGTTTGAGGAGGTTTTCGGCTATCTGCATTCGCTCCACAGCTATGTGCTCGAACCGCGGGAAGATGGGCCTGCGGCGATGACGCGGCTGCTGGCGCTGGAGTCGGGCGTCCAGGTCTGCGAGGCGCGAATTTTCATCGAGGATGCGTTGGTCAACCAAAAGCTCGCCCAGCGCGACCCCGCGTTGGCGGCGCGTTGCAAAGAGACGCTGGATGAGCGGCTGATAGCGATGTGGCGGACGTTGTGCCACATGCGATTCGGCGGTTGGGGCGTCAGTGCCTGGCGTTTTGCGCCGGGTGTCGCCGGTCATGCCTGGCTGCTCAGCTCCAATGCGCGCGAGCGGGATGAATTGCTCTTTACGTTGGCCGGCGAGGTCGAAGCGCGACTGCGGTGAGATCCGCAGCGACAAGTCGAAGCGGGGAATCCTGCGGCGTTTGTGGGCACCGGGCGCTTTATGGAGGCAGTGGGGAAAGGGAGACGCACATGAACAGATGTTCCAAGTCCGTGTTCAGCGCCGCCGTGCTGGCCGGTGTCGCATCGGCGGCCGAGCCGCTGGCGCCGATCCGTTCGGTCGAGATCGGGCCCCACCGGGAGTTCCGGGTCAACGGAGATCCGTTTCTGCCGATTATGAGCTGGCTGCAGCGGCCGAATACCTATGCGGACTTGCGAAAGATGGGCTTCACGGCGTTTGCCGGCCGCGGCAGCCGCAACGCGGATGCGCGCGCCCATGCCGAAGCGGCGCGCGCCGCCGGTGGATACGCCATCACGGATTTCGACGACCAGGCCGCAGATGCGATCGGACATCCGTATCTGCTGGCCTGGATTCACGGCGACGAGCCGGACATGCCGCAGCGACAGGGACAACAGGCGACGCCCGATGCTATCGAGCGTGGCGCGCCGGCCGAACGATTCCAGCCCCGGCTGCCGCCAGCCGACGTGGAGGCGCATTACCGGCGTATCGTTGCTGCCGATCGCTTGCGCCCGGTCTGCGTCACCTTCACCGGCCATTTCTTCAGCCGCACGCGCACGCACTATAGCGCGGAACGGCAGGCGGCGCTCTATCCGGCCTATGTGCGCGGGGCGGATGTGATCGGGTTCGATATCTATCCGATCTACGGCTCCGGAAGGCCGGGCTGGCTCAACTATCCAGCCGAGGCGACCCGCGAACTGGTCGCGCTCGGCGGCGGCAAGAAGCCGGTCTATGCCTGGATCGAAACGAGCAAAGGCAGCCGCTGGATGACCTACGAGAAGCAGCCCGATGTGTTGCCGATCCATACACGCTTCCAGGTGTGGAGCGTGTTGATCGAGGGCGCCACGGCCATCGGTTATTTCACGCATGCCTGGCGTCCGACGTTTCGGGAGTTCGCGCCGACCGAAGACATGCGGGCGGAATTGACCCGGCTGAACGCCCAGCTTACGCGGTTGGCGCCGGCCATCCTCGGGCCGCCAACCGCGCGAAAAATCGAAATGAGCATGGCCGGCGGATTGCGCGGCCGCATCAAAGCGACCGAGTTCGGGGGCGATTTGTATATCTTCGCACAGAACGCGGATCTCGGCCTGAATGCTGAGGCACTGAAGCAATTTGAACCCATCTCACCGCGTGCCGGCCGAGCGACGATCCATGTCGCCGCCTTGCCGGCTGGCAAGGTGATTGAGGTGGTGGATGAAAATCGCCAACTCACGTCGGTGGCCGGCGGGTTTAGCGACGAATTCGGACCGCTTGCGGAGCACGTGTATCGCATTCAATTGGGCCGGTAATGGGCCAGCGGAAGTGCGCAGATAGTCGTTTTTTAGGAACAGTCAGAGATGGCGAGTTCCTGATTGTTGTTGACGGGGATCGCTCGTTGAGGAGTGGGCTATGAGTATCATGAATGACGAAGCAAAACGATGGGTGGAAACCACTTTGGCCGGCTTGAGCATTCGGGAAAAGCTGGGCCAGGTGATGATCCCACGGCTCACGCCGAACGCGTTGCGGGCGTTTGGCGGCAGCGTCCGACGTTATATCGAGGAGCAGATGCCGGGCGGCGTCCACCTGTTTGGCGGCAATCCGGAGGAAACCCGCCGGATGCTCGCGGAGGCCCAGGAGGCCAGCGCCATTCCGCTGCTGGTGACCGGCGATCTCGAGCGCGGCGCCGGCCAGCGCGTCGAGGGTGGAACGGAGTTCTCCGGTCAGTTGGCCTTGGGGGCATGCGGCGACGAACGTTTGGCGTACCGGTTCGGCGAGGCGATCGCCGTCGAGGGCCGCGCCGCCGGCTTCAACTGGGTCTTCGGACCGGTGCTCGATCTGAGCGCGAACCCCTCCAACCTCTCGCACATCCGTTGTCTCGGCGCCGATCCGAAAACCGTGGCGCGGCTGGGCGCGCAGATCATCCGGGGCATTCAGGATCACGGCATGGCGGCGACGGGAAAGCACTTGCCGGGCGGCGGCCTGGAGGACCTGGACTCGCACCTGACCACGCCCGTCAATCGCGCTTCGCGGGCGGCATGGCTGCGCGGCAGCGGCGTCCCATTCAAGGCCGCGATCGACGCCGGCGTCTGGACGCTGATGGCCTCGCCGATTGCATGCCCGGCCATGGACCCGGAGTGCGGCGACCCGCGGTTCCCGCGGCCCGTAATGACGAGTCGCGCCTTCTGCACCGACTGGATTCGCAAACGGTGGGGCTTCGAGGGCGTGCTGGTCACAGACGCGCTGACCATGGGAGGGTTGACGATGCACTTCCGCCGGCTGGAAATGCACCTTGCCTGCCTGAATGCCGGCAACGACATGCTTTTGTTCGTGCACCGACTCGATTCCGTCTATGCCTACCTTGAGCAGTGTCTCGCCGACGGACGACTAGCCTTGCAGCGATTGGACGAGGCGGTTCGCCGCGTGCTGACCCTGAAGACCCGCATCGGTCTGCACCGGCAGCCGGGGCTGATGTCAGACGCGGAACGCAAGCGGATCATGTCCGGCTCCACGTACGCCGCCGATGCCGAGCGGCTGGCCGCGCGGTCGCTGACGCTCGTCCGCGACCGGCGACGCGTCGTTCCGCTGCCCGATCGCCCGGGATTGCGTGTGTGCAGCGTCCTGATTACCAACCGTCCGGAGTTCAATCTGGATGTGTTCGAGGGAGCGCTGCGGGATGCCGGCTGCCGCGTGGACGCCGTGCGGAATCCGCCGGCGGAGAGCCTCTACGACCGCATTGAGCGCGGCGAATGGGATGCGCTGGTTGTCAGCCTGTACTACCCCCCGCAGTGGGGTTGGTCCACCGGGCGGTGCCACGGGCCGGAATCGCGCTGTTTGATGGACGGCTTCCCGTTTGCGAACCCGGCGACACCGCCAGTGTTCATCAGTTGGGCCAATCCGTATCACCTTTACGAGTTCGCGTTCATGGATCCTTATATCAACACCTACGGCGGCTGCCCCGGTACGCAGCGGGCGGCCGCGCTGGCGCTCTTGGGCCGCGCCGGTTTTGCGGGGCGCAGTCCGGTCGCCCTGCCGCCCTTCTTCAAAATCGGCGACGGAATCTCCCGCCGATCCCGGCGCGCGCCCCGCTCTGGAGCCGTCTCTTGAAGGCGACTGGCGGCGCTCCAGCGGCGGGCGGGAGCCCTGAGATTCAGGCCCGCGTCCACGAGTCCGGTTTCCGGCGCGCGGATTCGAACTTCTACGCGCTGACGACGGCCTCGGACGGCCGCATCTATTACACGCTCAGCTCGCATAATATAGACACCCATGCGCGGGCCTATCGCTTCGACCCGAGGGCCGACCGCGTGGAAATGCTCTTCGACTTCGGCGAAGCGGCCGGCGAGACCGGGCGGCGCACGCTGCCGCAAGGCAAGAGCCACACGCCGTTCTTTGAGATCGGCGGCAAGCTGTATCTGGCAACGCATTACGGCTATTTTGCGGTGCAGGGGAAAAAGGAAACCCTCGCGGCCGTGCCCGCAGGATACCGGCCGTATCCCGGCGGGCACATCTTCGCCTACGACCCCCGACGCGGGGCGGTCGAGGACCTCGCGCGTGGCCCCTCGCAGGAAGGCATCATCACGCTGGGGGCGGACCGCGAGCGCGGGCGTCTCTACGGACTCACCTGGCCCGGCGGACGTTTTCTGGCGTTCGACATTGCGGCGCGCCGATTGGAGGATCTCGGTCCCGTGTCTGGCGATGGCGAGGTCGGCGAGGGCGATCGCTATTTCTGCCTGTGCCGCAGCTTCGCGGTTTGGCCGCACGACGGATCCGTGTTCTTCACCAACGCCGACGGAACGGTCCTGCGTCACCGTCCGGGGACGGACCGCGTGGAGGCGCTGGAGACTCTCCACCTGCGGCGCGATATCTTCGGCGCGTGGAATCCCCACGAACCGGGCCACCAGGGCTACAACTGGCGCGTCGTGCTCTGGCATGAGGCTTCGCAGCTCTTCTACGGCGTCCATCCGCGGAGCGGTTGGTTGTTTTCCTTCGACCCGGCGAGGCTCGAAATCGAGCTGATCGAACGCATTTGCTGTGATCGGTTGCGCCGTAGCGGCGGCTTTGAGCCGTTTCGCTACGGATACTTGTCGCTGAATCTTGGACCGGACGGCGAGACGCTGTACTACCTCACCGGCGAACCGCGTGAATTGTCGCCGGACGAGCATCGTTTCAAGGAATGGGTTCACCTGGTCACCTACAACCTGCGGACGCGCGTCTACCGCGACCACGGCCATCTCCGGCTGGAGGATGGCCGCTATCCCACCCTGACTCAGTGTCTCGCCGCGCCCGCCGGCGGTCGGCTGTATAGCTGTCCCTGGATCGAGAAACGCGAGGAGCGGCCGGACGAACCCCGACGTCAATGCGACCTCATCAGCTCTCCCGACCCGCTCTGGAGTTCCGCCCCGAAGAAGGCCGCCCCATGACGATTCGCTGCAAATATCTGATCCTGGCATGGAGCGCGGCGCTGGCCTCCGCTGCCGGCGAGCCGGTGGCGATCACCGTACCGGCGATCGCTTTTTCGGCGCAGGGCGGGGGCGAGGTGACATGCACGGAGGCGCGAAAGCCTTCCGCGGACTTCGGAGAGGAATATCTTCACTTCTGGTTCACGCCGGGCCACTGGCTGGAGTGGACGATCGAGGACGCCGCGGCCGGCGATTATACGCTTTCGCTCCGTTATGCCGCCAAGCAAGGCGCGGTGCGCGCGATCGCCCTGAACGGGGCGGCTCCTGAAACGTTGCCGCGCGTGCAACTGCCGCGAACGGAACGTTGGAACGTCGGGTCCACCTTCGTCGCCCCGGGAAAGATCCGGCTGTCGCCCGGCCGAAACACGTTGCGGATGACATGTTCGGACGGCGTCAGCCTGGTGCTCGGTACGATCACCCTTGCGTCCGAGGATGCGGGCCGCCGCTTCATCCTGCCGGCGGCGCGCTTTACAGGGGAGGGCGGGGGGTATGTGCAGTTGCTGGCGCCGCCGGCGCACGGCTTTGTGCGCAAATTCGCGTCCCGGGATCATTGGCTGGAATGGACGGTCGTGGCTCCCGTGGATGCCGAGTATTCGCTGACGCTCCATTACGCGACCGCCGATCCGGAGAATGTCACGCAAGTGCGCATGAACGATCGGGACGTGCCGGGCATGGAATCGGTCACGGTACCGACTACGGGAGATGACAACCATTGGTCGCGCTGCCGGTTGCCGGGGATCCTGAGGTTGCGGGCGGGCGTCAATGTCCTCCGCCTCACCCGAAAGAACGGCGACCTGGCCTTGAGCGCCTTGGTGTTGGACGCCCCGCCGGCGCCGCCGGCGCCGCCGCCCCCCGCATTTGACTATACGCCGGTTCCGCGCGTATCGGTTCCTCCGGCGCCCCTGGGGCCGCCGCCTGCGCCGGGCAGCGATGCCGGAGCCCTCGCGGTGGGCCAGACCGTCCTGCTCGGCGGACGCCGGGTGACGGTTCGCGCTCTCGACGCGCTTCCCTACGTATCCAACCGCTTCTCCCGGCGGTTTCGTTTCGAGAACTTCGATAACCCGTTGCTACGGAAATTTCGCGAGATGTACCGCCTCGACGATGCGGTTGCCGCGGGCCGGGACGAGTTCGAGAAGCAAATGCTTTTGATGGAGTATATCTTCAATAGCTGGGATTTCGGCCACGCGAAGGAGCGGTACAACCTCAAAGACCCCTTTGAAATCATGGAGTTCGCACGGCGCGAACACAAATTCCAATGTATGCACTCCGGCGCCGTGCTGCAGACGGCGTTCAACAGCATGGGGTGGGTTGCGCGTCCCATGGCCATTCCGCAGCATACCTTCAACGAGGTCTGGAGCAACCAGCACGCGCGCTGGATTCTCTTCGATGCCACGAGTAACTACGTGCCGATGCGAGAGGGACGCCCGCTGAACACCTATGAGCTGCGGCAGGCGCTGCTCGTGGATGAAGGACGAGACACCTTCAGTGTGCGGATGCGCAACGGGCAATGGGTGCGCGAGCCGAAGAGTGTGGAGTACGGCCGCCGGCTGCTCTTCATCGCGTTCATCCCCAACACGGACAACTTGGTCAGCAACTTGGATTACGAGAAGATGTTCATCATAAGGGATCGTTTCAGCGAAGGCCGGACTTGGCATACGCGCGACAATCCCGAGGATCCGTTCACGGAACCATATTTCCCGATCAACCAGGCGGCCTTGACGCTTCGGCCCGACGGTGACCGCCTCCTCGTGTCGCTCGGCACCCTGACGCCGAATTTCAAGGAGTTCCGCGTGCGACAGGACGAGGGCCCATGGGAGCCGCTGGAGGGAACAACGTTTCGCTGGCCGTTGCGGACGGGATCCAACCGTCTTGAGGCGGTCAGTGTGAACCGGTTCGACGTTTCCGGGCCGGTATCCAGTGTGCAGGTTGACGTCAGCGAATAGTGGACGCGGATGAAAGCGGGTGGCTGTTCCTCGCGCCAACGCTCGGCGCTGCGCTTCTGTTACAGACGCCCGGGATTCATCCGCCACACGGCGAACGCGAGCGCCGCGGCGAAGGCGCACCACGCCAAGTACGGCAGCAGCAAGGCGGCGGCGAGTCTCCGGTGACGCGCGAACGCCCGCACCGTGGCCGTGACCAGCGCGAGGAGCAGCAGGATTTCGGCGAACGCGACTGCGCCCAGACGCCCGGCGAAGAACAGCCAGCTCCAAAGGGCGTTGGCGGCCAGTTGAACGAGATATAGCCGCAAGGCCCCGCGGGCGGCCCTGAAACCGCCGCGCCGCCAGACCAGCCAGGCGGCCACGGCCATCAGCGTGTACAGCAGGCTCCAGACGGGGCCGAACACCCAGGCGGGCGGGGCCCAGACCGGCTGAACGAGGGTTGCATAGAAACTGCGGGCCGATGCCGTCGCCGCCCCGCCGATCGCTGCCCCCGCATACGTGACCGCCAGCCATCCCGCGAGACCCCGCCAGGCTCTCGTTGACGGAACGGGGGAGACCTCGATTAGAGGACGATTCCAGAGGCTCATTTCTTCCAGTCGCTTTCGTTGGCGCGGGGACGCGGCCTCGCCGGCCGGGTAGCCGACGGTCAGGATCAGCGCCGGCCGCGAAGGCGCGGGAATGCCCAGCAACTCGCGCACGCGCGCTTCGTCGAACCAGCCGAGCATGCACGTTCCCAGACCTTCTTCGGCGGCTTGCAGGCAGAAGTGTTCGGCCGCGATTCCGATGTCCATCAGGGGAAAGTGCTTGCCTTTGATCCAGGATCCGAGCTGCGACGCGGCCTTCGCTCGCTCCATTACGATCGTCACGAGCACGGGCGCTTGATGTGTGAAGTGGTTGAGCGGCAGCACGCCGCCTGTCGTGGCGGCGGCGAGTGACCGTTTGAGGTCGGGGTCGTCCGCGACGATGAACGTCCACGGTTGCGCATTGCACGCGGACGGCGCCCGGCGTGCCGCTTCCAGACAGCGCTCGATCTTTTCGCGCTCCACCGGGCGGTCGGAATATCGCCGGACGCTGCGGCGGCGCGCGCAGAGCTCGAGAAACGATGAATTCATCCGGCCCCCGGGGACGGCGGGGACTCAGAGTTTACGGTGGGTGCCATCACAGAGCGGGGCTTTGGCCGAGCGTTTACAGCCGCAAAAAAACACGGTTTTGGACTCGGTCGCGGTGAAAGCGACGGGCGTCAAGCCGGTGCCCTGGTGTGCGCCCGAACAGAACGGTTGCCGGTCGCTCCGGCCGCAGGCGCACCAGTAGTACGTCTTGCCCTTCTCCACATCCACCGCATACGGGGCCTTCTGCGCGATCTTCGGTTCGTTCATAAACGCCTCCACCGGGAATGCGACCCCATTCTGGGCGCTTCCGCGGTCTCAAGATGCCCCCCTGCGGTCCGCGGGTCAAGGCTGCTTGAAGATCGGGGCTTCCATCACAGGGTTCGACCGGGTGTCGGTCGCAGACCCTCCAGCCGCGACCCACGCGCGCCAGTGGCACTGGTAAAAGACGGGGATGCCGGTGCGTTGGCTGACGCGGATTGTGTGGCCGGTGCCGCCGGAGAGCGGGTCGGCCTCGTTGACGTAGAACAGGCCTGCGGCAGCCGGGCGCAGGCCTTGCTCGGGCGAACCGGCGACCTTCAGCGTGTCGCGCAGTAGGTAGCGGGTCTTGATGGAGAGCGCGCTGTTGTCGCGCTCGCGGATAAAGTACCGCGTCATGCTGCCGTACTTCGGGCTCGCGGTGGCGGTGCGGTCGGCGATGAAGCGGAGGCGTGTGTCGTCGAGGTCGTCGAGCGAATAGGTCGGCGATGCCGAATGGCGCGCACAGCTTCGGTGCTCCGGCTGCGGGAGAACGTATTCGATGCGGCGCGGGTCCACCGCCCGGACACCCTCGGCGAAGGCGTCGTCCGAGCCGGCCGCGCCGCCGGTGCGAAACGTGGCGGATGGCAGGCGATTGGCCAACAGTCGGGCCAGCGCCACCAGCGCCGGACGGTCTGACGGCGGAAGCTCGCGCGTGCCTTCGAGCAGAATGACCGGGCGCTCCGCGCCGCGAAGGCGCTCGACGAAGTCATCCAGCGTAGGCGCCGGGGTCCGGTTGGCTTGTTCGTCAAGCAGGGCGAGTTGCTTCATGACGTTCAAAAGTGTTCATTGGCGGACGCGAAACCGGCGCCGGTTTCAAGATAGGACTCGAAGGCCAACGCTGTGCCGTTATCTGCGAAGGTTATGGCCGTCTCATGACGCCAAGGCCCGGCCGCCTTGGCCAAGGGTGGTGCGCCTGCCGCGAATCGAACGCGGAACCTTTAGCTCCGGAGGCTAACGCTCTGTCCAATTGAGCTACAGGCGCACGCGGGCGGCGGCTCAAGGCCGCCGATGCGCCCGTATCATGACCGGATCGGCGCGGGATTTCAATCCGATTCCTACGGTGACTTCGGAGTTGACGGGATGGGCGTCGCACACTATCGTCCACCGCTCCCGGCGGCGAGCGCGTGCTGTACGTGCGCCGGCGGACCAATCGGCGGGAGGAGCAATGAACGAAGCGGCTATTCACAGTAGACTGAAGGCGTGGGTGACCGAAGCGGTGCGGTTGTGCCGCCCGGCCCGTGTGCACTGGTGCGACGGCTCTCAGGCAGAATACGATGCGCTGTGTGACATGCTCGTCCAGCACGGCACCTTCACGCGGCTGAATCCGGACCGCCGGCCCAATTGCTTTCTTGCCCGGTCGCACCCGAGCGATGTCGCCCGCGTCGAGGATCGAACCTTCATCTGCAGCGCCCGCCGCGAGGACGCCGGTCCCACGAATTACTGGGCCGACCCCGACGAGATGCGCGCGAAATTGCGCGGGCTTTTCGACGGCTGCATGGAAGGGCGCACGCTCTACGTGATTCCCTTCGCCATGGGGCCGCTGGATTCGCCCATCGTGAAAATCGGCGTGGAGTTGACCGATTCCGCGTATGTGGTGGTCAACATGCGGATCATGACCCGCATGGGGCAGGCCGTGCTCGAGCGGTTGGGCGCGGACGGCGACTTTATTCCTTGTCTGCATTCCGTCGGCGCGCCGCTGAAGCCGGGACAGGCGGATGTGCCCTGGCCCTGTGTGCCGGACCCGAACAAGAAGTATATCGTTCACTTTCCCGACGAGCCGTCCATCTGGTCGTTCGGGTCGGGCTATGGCGGCAACGCGCTGCTGGGCAAAAAATGCCTGGCCCTTCGCATCGCGTCGGTGATCGCGCGCCGCGAGGGCTGGTTGGCCGAGCACATGCTGATTCTCTCGCTGACCTCGCCGGAGGGCGTCACGCGTTACGTCGCTGCCGCCTTCCCGAGCGCGTGCGGTAAGACGAACCTGGCCATGATGCAGCCTTCGCTGCCCGGCTGGCGGGTTCGCTGCTTGGGCGACGACATCGCATGGATTCGCCGGGGCGCGGACGGCCGCCTGTATGCGATGAATCCCGAAACCGGTTTCTTCGGCGTGGCGCCGGGCACCTCGCAACAATCGAACCCGCACGCCATCGCGGCGGTGGCGCGAAATTGTATTTTCACCAACGTCGCGCTGACGCCCGATGGCGATGTCTGGTGGGAGGACATGGGGGTCCCGCCGCCGCCCCGTGCGATTGACTGGCAGGGGCAGGAATGGACGCCGGAATGCGGACGCAAAGCGGCGCACCCGAATGCCCGATTCACCGCGCCCGCTGCGCAGTGCCCGGTCATTGACGCCGACTGGGAAAAACCGGAAGGCGTGCCGCTCTCCGCCATCCTGTTCGGCGGCCGGCGCCCTTCGACGGTCCCGCTGGTCAACGAAGCCTTCGATTGGGAGCATGGCGTGTTCCTGGGTTCCTCGGCCGGGTCGAAAACCACGACGGCCGCGCTCGGAAAAGCCGGCGTTCTGCGGCGCGATCCGTTCGCGATGTTGCCGTTCTGCGGCTATCACATCGGCGATTATCTGGCGCACTGGCTCTCGTTCGGCGCACAGGGCGATCGCTCCAAGCTGCCGCGCTTTTACTTCGTCAACTGGTTCCGGAAGGATGACCAGGGCCGCTGGCTCTGGCCGGGTTACGGCGAGAACAGCCGCGTGCTCAAATGGATCTTTGAGCGTGCCGAGGGCCGGGCTGCGGCCGTGGACACGCCGATCGGCCGGTTGCCGGCGCCGGGGGCGCTGGACTTGTCGGGACTGGGCATTTCGTCGGACGACGAGCGCGCGTTGCTCGAGGTGGATCGCGCCGGCTGGCGCGCGGAAACCGACGGCATTGAGGAATTCTTTGCGACGATGAACCCGCGACTGCCGGCCCGACTCCGTGCGGAGCTGACCGCGCTGCGGCAGCGATTAGGCTGATGCAGGTCCGCCGCATCCGCTTGACTTCCGCGGCCGCTGCGTTTAGCACGGAGCCATGACCGCCGATCCTTCGGAGTTCATGCCATCGCCCTGCGGCTGCCCTGCGGCAACGCCGGTGCGCATCGTGGGAGAGCGGACGGTCACGGGGCCGAGCGATCTGGACGGCTGCCGGCGCGAAGCATTCCGGCTGCACAGTCCCGGCATGGGCCGCGATATCAACGTCGCCGTCCTGACGCCTCCGGACTACGCCCGGGATGATGCCCGCCGGTTTCCGATTCTATACGCCCTGCACGGGCGCGGCGCGCCGTATCTGTGCTGGACCGAAATGGCCCCGCTGCGCCGGGCGCTCGCGGAGATGCCGGCGCTGGTGGTCGTCTTCAACGGCGACAGCGACGGTTGCTATGTAGACGCCGTGCGCCGACCCCGGTCCCTGTTTCAGACCTTTTTTTTTCGGGAGCTGCTGCCGTTCGTCGAGTCCACCTGGCGGGCCGATCCCTCGCGCCGCGCCGTGACGGGTTTCTCCATGGGCGGCGCGGGCGCGGCCGGCTATCTGGTCGAACGGCCGGATCTGTTCGCCAGCGTCAGTTGCCTGAGCAGCGGGCTCGACTTGACGGTATCCTGGACCGACGGCGACGTGCCGCGCGGCATTCTGAACCCGTTGCTCGGATCGTGCGCGGAGAATGAGGCGGCGCATCGGCGGGCCAGTGTGTTTGAACGATTGCGGATACTGCGCGACGCCGGGACGAAGCTGCCCCCGATCTTTTTGGCCTGCGGAACGGAAGATCACTGTCTACCGGGCGCGCGGCGGGCCCGTGATTTTCTGGCGCGGCAGGGGATCGCCGCGGAGTATCTGGAATCGCCGGGCGGCCACCACTGGCCCTATTGGCGCGACATTTCCCCGCGGGTGCTCGAGTTTCATTGGCGGACGTTCAACCGGCCGGAGTCTCCGGCCTGAATGGGGAAAAGGGACATGGCGGAAAGGGGCGATCGTCCAAATATTCTTTTGCTGATGACCGACCAGCAGCGCGGCGACGCGCTGGGGCTGGCCGGACATCCCGTGCTGCAGACGCCGTATCTCGATGCTCTGGGCGCAGAGGGGGTCTTTTTCCGCCGCGCCTATAGCGCCTGTCCGATCTGCGTGGCTGCTCGGCGAACGCTGATGACGGGCCGGCGCCCCGTATCGCACGGCGTCTTCGCGAACTACAACACCCGGTTGTTCGGTCCCACGCTGCCCGGCGAACTCGCGGCGGCCGGCTATCAGACCCATCTCGTGGGGAAATTGCACCTGTGGCCGCTGCGTGCGCGCTATGGTTTCCAGAGCATGGACTGGGCGGACTCGCCCTTTCCGCGGCACGATGACGATTACCAGCGCTGGTTGCGGCGCGAGGGCTTCAACGCGCCCGGCGCCGCCGTTGCGCATGGCGCCAACGGCAACGGCTGGGTTGCGCGGCCGTTCCATCTGGAGGAACGCTTCCATTTCACAAACTGGTGCGCGGACCGCGCCATCGAGTTTCTCGAACGGCGAGATCCGACCGCGCCCTTCTTTCTGAAAGTCAGCTTTCACCAGCCCCACCAGCCATGCACGCCCCCGCGCGACTACTACGAGCGCTATATGGCGATGGACCTGCCCGAGCCGGAGGTCGGCGATTGGGCGCGGGTATTCGACCGGCCGCAACGCGGATTGTCGGTGGTGGCGGGCTGGCGGGTGTGTCTCGAACCGGCGCTGATGCGGCAGTACCGCGCGGCGTACTACGGCTGCATCAATCACATTGATGACCAGATCGGCCGCATCCTCGCCGCCATTCCGCGGAACACGATCGTCGTCTTCACCAGCGACCACGGCGAGATGCTGGGCGATCACCAGTGGACTCGCAAGCGCAACGCCTATGAGGCGTCGGCGCACATTCCGTTGCTGATGCGGTTCCCCGCCGGCCTCGGAATCCGCCCCGGCCAAGCCTGCGATCAGCCGGTCGAATTGATGGACCTGATGCCGACACTGCTCGAGACGGCGGGCGTGCCCGTTCCCGAGTCTGTCGAGGGACGCAGCGTGCTACCGCTGGTGCGCGGCGAACCGGCGGAGTGGCGGGCGTATCTCCACGGCGAGTGCAGCGATGTCGCGACGATGAACAGCGGCATGCAGTACCTGACCGACGGGCGGCGCAAGTACATCTGGTTCCCCGGCCAGGGACGCGAACAGTATTTCGACCTCGAAGCGGACCCTCGCGAAATGCGCGACCTCGCGGCATCGCCGGACCGCGCCGCGGAAATCGCCATCTGGCGCGAAAGGCTCGTGCGCGAACTGGAGGGCCGGCCGGAAGGTTTCGTCGAAAGCGGCCGACTGGCGAAGTTGTCGGGTCCAACGGCGCCCTGCCTGCCGGGTTACGAGCAGACGAGAACGGCGTCGCTCTAGAACTCGCGCGGCGGCGCGGCGGAAGCGAAAAGGCGGATCGCGATCATGGGGCGGCGATACCCGCGACGCGGTTGCGTCAGTGAAAGAAAGCCTGAATGAAAATGAAAACAAAAGAGCGGATGGTTGTTGCCGGTGTCGTGGCGGCGTCGCTGACGGCAGCGTTACCGGGTGCCCGCGCCGGCGCGGCGCGGCTCGAGCAGTACGGAATCGAGTGGACCTTTGATCGGGAAGCGGAGGTCGGCCGATACGTGACCGGCGACCTGTGGGTGGTCGGACCGGTGACGGTTGTTTCGGTGACGCCGGCGCCCGCGCCGGGGCGCAACGGATCGGTGGTGAATCCGCCCGCCGGCGGCGCGCAAGGCTACGACGATCGCATGGCCGGCTTCGACGCGAAGCT
>CAYLTB010000060.1:0-17175 GCA_964386675.1 uncultured Verrucomicrobiota bacterium | reverse complement strand
CGCGCGGGGCGGCATGACGGGCGCCGGCGGCGGTTCGACCCGCGGCTGCCGCGTGCCGCAACCTTGCGACAACAGCAGGGCGCCGATTCCAATCGCATGAACTCCCACCACCAGGGCCACCACTCCGGGCGTCTTCATTGTCTCATCCTCCGCGGCGTTCGCGCCGCTCTGACGGTCTCCAATCCTCCGCGGCCGAAGCCGCGTCCGCAACCAACCGGGCGAACCTTTCGCCCCGCTCCGCGTAACTTCCAAACTGGTCGAAACTCGCGCACGCCGGCGAGAGGAGCACAACGTCGCCGCACTGCGCTTCGCGCCGCGCCCGCGCGAACGCGGTGTCCAGGTCGCCGCACATCTCGCAAGGCACCATCGGCGACCACGCCTCGCGCATCGCCGATGCCGACGAGCCGATAAGATACACTTTTGCGGCGCAGGCGGCGAGCGTTTTCGCGGCCACTCCGTAGTCCTCGTTCTTGCCCAGGCCGCCGGCAATCAGCCGCACCGGTCCGCCGGCCATCCGAACGGCCGCCATCATGGCCGCAACGTTCGTTCCTTTCGAATCGTCCACATACCGCACGCCGGCGATCTGCGCCAGCTCCGCAGTGCGGTGCGCAAGCGGGCGGAACGCACGCGCGGCGCGCGCCGCCGCACCGCGCTCCACGCCGGCCGCCTCCAGCGCCGCCGCCACGGCCGCCGCGGTCAGTCCCAGGACCGGGTTGTCGAACCAGGTGCCGCGCACGTCGAGCGCCTCGACGCCGCCGCGCAGAACCCGGCCGCCGGAAAACTCGAAATCCGCGCCCTCGCCCACCCCGCCGAACGCGGTGACGCGCGCAACCGCGCCCTGCAGATGATCCTTCAGCGCGACCGGAAGGATGGCGGCGTCGCGCGCATGCTGTCGCGCGAACAGTCGCAGCTTCAGCGCACGGTAGGTTTCAAAATCGCCGTGACGGTCCAGGTGGTTCGGATACACGTTGAGCAACACCCCGATGTCCGGCCGGAAATCCGCCGCCGTCTCCAGTTGAAAGGAACTCACCTCGAGCACGAGCCACTCCGGCCGCGGCGGCACGCGCACGACCGCGCAGGCGGGCGGACCGTAATTGCCGCCGATCGCGACGGTGCGCCCGGCGGCCTCCAGCGACTCCGCCAGCCATTTCACGGCCGTGCTTTTGCCGTTCGAACCGGTGACCGCCAGCGTCTTTCCGCGGTGCCGCGACCATCCCAGCTCCAGCTCTGAGACCACCGGAACGCCGCGGGCGCGAAAAGCCGCGATCCACGGCGAAGCCGCCGGCACGCCGGGGCTGACGACGCAACCGTCGAAATCCGCGGCGTCCGGCATGGCCGCGCACAAGCGCACCCCGGCGCCCTGCTCGCGCAGCGCCGCGGCGCGCGCCTCCAGCGCCGGGCCGGAGCCCGCATCGAACACGGTGACGCGCCGCCCTTCGCCCAGCAACAGCCGCGCCGCCGCCTCGCCGCTCGCGCCCAGCCCCAGCACCGCGATGGACCGTCCGACCTCCATACCTCAACGGATTTTCAACGTCGCCAGCCCCAGCAGCGCGAAGATGATCGAGACGATCCAGAAACGGATCGTGACCATGGTTTCCACCACCTCGACGTCCCGCTGTTCGGCGATCGCGTGTTCCTTGGCAATCTGCTCGAAATGGTGGTGGATCGGCGAGCAGCGGAGAATGCGCTTCCCGCCGCTCAGCTTGAAGTACAGCACCTGCGCGATGACACTGAAGGCCTCCAGGACAAAGACGCCGCCCACGATGAGCAGCGTGATCTCCTGCTGCACAAGAATCGCGACCGCCGCAATGGCCCCACCCAGCGCAAGGCTGCCCGTGTCGCCCATGAACACGCGCGCCGGATGGCAGTTGTACCAGAGGAAGCCCAGCCCCGCCCCCAGCAGACAGCCGCAAAAGACGGCCAGTTCGCCTGCGCCGGACACGAACGGAACCAGCAAGTGCCGCGCGAACACCGCGTGGCCCGCGACATAGGCGAGTACCAGGTACGCCGACGCCACCGCATTCGTGCATCCGATCGCCAGCCCGTCCAGCCCGTCGGTCAGGTTGACGGCGTTGACGCAGCCGACCATCACGACGCCGACGAAGATCAACGCGGCCGAGAACTCCAGTCCCACGAAGAACGGTTCCTTCAGGAACGGCAGCATTACGTCGCTGACCAGCGGACGCGTCGTCGGGTCGTGCCACAGGAATGCGACGAAGCCCGCCGCCCAGAGCGCCTCCAGCGCAATCTTCCATCGGCCGTTCAGCCCGTTCGGATTCCGCCGGGAGAGCTTCAGGTAGTCATCCGCGAATCCCAGGGCGCCCATAAAAACCATCGTGGCCAGCGCCAGCGGCACGTACCGATTGCCCGGCGCGGCCCACAACAGCGTCGCGACCGCGACGGCCGCGATGATCAGCAACCCGCCCATCGTCGGCGTTCCCCGCTTGCCGCGGAAGCGGGAGGCGACAAAGGCCGGGTCGTCGCGCTCGATCTGCTCGATCTTCCAGCGGCGCAGCCGCCGGATGAACGGCGGCCCCAGCGCCAGCACGATCAGGAAGGCCGTCGCCGCACCGCCCAGCGCGCGAAACGTGATGTATTGGAACAGCCGAAGCGGCGAAAACCACTCGACCCACTCCGGATTGGACAAGTATTGCAACATGGCTCACTCCCGCCCGGACGCCGGTTCGCGGGGCGCGGCGACGGCCGCGCGCCAGCGCTCCAGCACCCGTTCGACGCGCTCGCCGCGCGACCCCTTCAACAGCACCGCATCGCCGGGCTCCAGCCGCGCCCGCAGCCAGGCGACGGCGGCATCCGCATCGGTGCAGGCCGCGGCGCGATCGGCGGGCCAGCCGGCGGCGACGGCCGCCCGCGCGATGGCCGCGCCCCGTTCCCCCACGGTGACCAGCCCGGCCCAGTCGCCCGACGCGATGGCGCGGCCCAGCGCCGCGTGGTCGGCGTCACCCTGGCGGCCCCGCTCCCGCATTCCGCCCAGCACCAGCCAGCGGCGCAGCGCGGCCGTCTCTTCGCGGAAGGTCCGCAGCGCGGCGACCATGCTCAGCGGGCTGGCATTATAGGCATCGTTGATCCAATGCACACCGCCGACCTCCACCGTCTCCCAGCGCATCGGCGGCGGCGCGTACCGAACCAGACCCGCGGCGATCTGTTCCGGCGGCAGCGCCATTTCCCGAGCCACGGCGATTGCACGCAGCGCGTTGCGGCGCATCGGCTCGCCCGGACCGGGCAACGGATATTCCGCCCATCGGCCAAGGCGCTCCCGCACCGTGATCCGGTCCGCCAGCGCCGGATCGAATTGGCCCAGGTAGTCGGGCGCGCCATCCCACGCGACCGTGACGACGCGCCCGCGCGCCCGCGCGCGCAGCAGGTCAAACCACGGCTCGTCCGCCGCCAGAAACGCGACGCCGTCCGGCGGTAGTGCTTGAAGCAGCGTGGATTTCTCTTCCGCAATCGCCTCTTCGCTCGGAAAGAACTCGATATGCACGGATGCAATCCGCGTGAGGACGCCCCAGTCCGGCCGCAGTATGTCGCACAGCGGCGCCAGTTCTCCGGGGTGATTCATGCCGATTTCAAAGACCCCAAAGGCATCGGAAGGGCGCATCGCAAGGATCGAGAGCGGCAAGCCGATGGCGTTGTTCCAGTTGCCCAGCGTGCGCGCCACGTCGCCGGCGACGGAGAGCGCCGATGCGATCAGCTCCTTCACCGTCGTCTTACCGAGGCTGCCGGTCACGCCGATGATCCGCGCCGAGAGGGTCTGCCGGTAGCCGCGGGCCAGGTCGCCGAGCGCACGCAGCGGGTCGTCCACCCGCAATAGCGGGCCGACCCCGGACGGCGGCGTCCACGCGCGGGCCACCATCGCCGCCGCGGCGCCGCGGCCAAACGCCTCCACGACGAAATCGTGGCCGTCAAAACGCTCGCCACGCAGCGCGACATAGAGGTCGCCCGGTTCAATCTGTTTCGAGTCCTTCTGGACGCGGCCCACGGGCCGCGGCGCGCCGCTCCATTCACCGCCGCTCCACGCGGACAGAAGCTCGGGAGAAAACATGGCGAGTTCCTCTACGCGGCGCCGCGCCGAGCGCGGCGCGCGGCGCTGTCACGGTTCAGGCCAGATGCCGCCGCGCCACTTCGCGGTCATCGAAGGGGAGGACGGTGCGATCGAACTCCTGGTAGTTCTCGTGTCCCTTGCCGGCGATCAATACGATGTCGCCGGGCCGCGCCACCTCGATGGCGCGGGCGATGGCCGTTTCGCGGTCCTCGATGCGTTCATACGACGCGCCCGCGGGCACCCCGGCCGCGATCTCATCAATAATCTGACGCGGGTCCTCGCTGCGCGGATTGTCGCTGGTCAAAATGACGAGATCGGCCCACCGCGCCGCCGCGGCGCCCATCAGCGGCCGCTTGCCGCGGTCCCGGTCGCCCCCGCAACCGAACACGACGATCAGCCGTCCGCCGCACTGCTCGCGCAGCATGCACAGCACGTTGTTCAAGGCGTCGTCCGTATGCGCGTAATCCACGTAGAGCCGAATGCCGCGCGCGTTCGGCACCGGCTCGAGACGGCCGGGGGCCGCGGTGAAGCCGGCGAGCGCGCGGACCATATCCGCCAGCGGCACGCCCAGCGCGCCGCACGCGCCGACCGCGGCGAGCGCATTCTGGACGTTGAACCGGCCCAAGGTCCGCAGCCGCGCGTCCGCAGTTCCCCAGGGAGTGCGCAGCCGGAAGGCGGCGCCGTCGCGATCGAACTCCGCGTCCTCCGCGCGGATATCCGCCGCGGGATGAAAGCCAAAGGTGTAGCCGGCGGACCAGCCGCCACCGACGTTTGCGAGCTGCTGGCCCCATGCGTCGTCCAGGTTGATGACGGCGGCCGCGCGTTTTTCCATCTGACCGAGGCCCTGGAACAGCAGGCTCTTGGCGGCGAAATAACGTTCGAGGGAACCGTGATAGTCGAGGTGGTCGCGGGTCAGGTTGGTGAACACGCCGACATCGAAGTCGATGCCCCAGACGCGTTTCTGGTCGAGGGCATGCGAAGAGACCTCCATGACGGCGCTGTCGCAGCCGTTGCGGAGCATCTGATCGAGCATGGCCTGCACGTCGGTCGCCTCGGGGGTCGTACGGCCGGCCGGGATGCAGCGGTCGCCCATCTCGTACACGACCGTGCCGATCATACCGGGGCGGTGTCCCGCCGCGCGCAAGATCGCGCGGGCCATGTATGCCGTCGTCGTCTTCCCGTTGGTGCCAGTGATGCCGATCATGCGCAGGCGCGCCGAGGGCTGGTTATAGAAGGCGCAGGCAATCTCGGCGAGCGCCCGCCGGGCATCCTCGACCTGGATGTGCGTCACGGAACCCCGCCGCGGCAGGCGCTCCTCGGACACGATCGCGACCGCGCCGCGGCGGATCGCATCGTCTACAAACTCGATACCGTTGCGGCGCGCGCCCGGCAGCGCGACGAACAGGCCGCCCGGCCGCACCCGGCGCGAATCGTACGCGATGTCCGTCACGTCCTGCATCCGATCGCCGCGCACAGTGACCGACTGGATGACCTGCAAAATGGCTTCAATTCTCATGGCTTCGTCACAAAGTTGTCCGAGGATCACGGGAGTCCTCCTGGGTTGAAAGGGCCGGATTTTCGATCGTGGGATCTATGACGCGAGGACGGCCGTCCGACGGTATGCCCAGGCACTTGACCGCCTCGCCGGCGATGGCGCTGAAGATCGGGCCGGCCGCCGCGCCGCCGGTCCGCTCACCGCGCGGCGAGTCCAGCACCACGATCAGACCGATCGCGGGTTTTTCCGCCGGCAGCACGCCGACGAACGACGAGATGTTGAGCGTGTCGGAGTAGCCGCCGCCCGGCAACGGCTTCTGCGCCGTGCCCGTCTTGCCCGCGACGCGATACCCCGGCACCGCGGCCCGCGTGCCGGTGCCGCCGGGCTCCGTCACCCGCTCCATCAGCCGGCACATGAGCCGCGCGCCCGCCGCCGAAATCGGACGGCTGATGACCTCCGGCTCTGTCGCCTGCAGCACCCGGCCGTCCGCATCCACGACCCGCTGCACGATATACGGACGCATCAGGAACCCGTCGTTGGCGATCGCGCATACGGCGTTGAGCATCTGCAGCGCGGTGACGGCGACTTCGTGGCCCATCGGAATGCGCGTGATGCTGATCGAGGTCCATCGGCTGCGGGGCCAGAGAAGACCGCTTTGTTCGCCCGGCAGATCCAGGCCCGTACGCCGCCCGAACCCGAATCGGCGCAGCGCGGCCTCCAACTGCTCCTCGCCCAGTTCCAGCGCAATTTTGGCCGCTCCGATGTTGCTGGATTTCTTGATGATGTCGGCGACCGTCAGCCAGCCATAGGGATGATAGTCGCGCAGGTGCTTTCCCCGGTAGAGCCACATCCCGTTCTCACAAAAGAACTGCCGGTCGGGCGTGACGACACCCGCGTCCAGCGCCGCAGCGATGACGGCGACTTTGAAGGTGGAACCGGGCTCAAACAGGTGACCGATCGCGCGGTTCATGAACCGGTTGTCGTCCGCCTCGGAGTAGGCCGCAGGGTCGAAATCCGGGCGCGAGACCATCGCCAGGATGCGTCCGGTGCGAACCTCCTGGACGATAATCCATCCGGCGTCCGCGCCGGTCGCCGGCAGCATTTCATCAAACCGGCGCTCGACCAGCTCCTGCAGCCGGGAGTCCAGCGTCAGCTCAACATCGGCGCCCTCGCGCGGCGCGATCTCCAGCAGCCGCCGCGCATAGACTTCCTGGCGCCCGCCGTCCACCTCGCTGCGGCGCAGGCCGTCTTGGCCGGACAGCCACGCATTCATGCGATGCTCGATGCCGGCCATGCCGCGGGCCGGCTCCTCGCGGTTGACGAATCCGATCACGTGGCTGGCGAGCCGTCCGGCGGGATAAACGCGTTCGAACGACGGCATGAATTCCACGTACTTGAGCTTGAGCCGGCGAATGTCATTTACCGCTTCATCCGACGCCCACGGCGCGATGCAGGCATACTGGCTCGTGTTGCCTTGCAGGCGGCCGACAACGCTGGCCGGTTCCAGTTGAAGCAAGCGGGCCAGCTCGGCGGCGATCTGCGTTTCCAGGCCCGCCTTCCGGATCGCGGAAGGATTCACGATCACCTGCTGGCGCGGGACGTCCATGGCCAGCACGCGCCCGTTGCAGTCGAGGATGCGACCGCGCCCGACCCGAATGGGCGTGGTCTTGACGCGCGTCTCCTCCATGTGCCGCCGCAGCCACGGATTCGCCCCCAGGTGAAGCGCCGCCAATTTCGCGCTCAAACGTCCGAATGCCGCCAACAACACGGCAACGGCGAAATAATGCCGTATCGCCTGACGGCGTTCCATCACGGCACCGGGTTCCCCCCGCGAACGGGTTGCAGCACGAATTGCGGCGGCTCGGGCGCGGCATCCAGCTCATGGGCGTCCAACGCGCGCGCCAGGTGAATGATGCGTCGCTCGTCGGGCCATCCCATCTCGATCCCAAAGCGGTCCAGCGCAACCTGCAGTTGCTGGAGCGTCTTGTGAGCCGCCCATCGCGACTCCGCGGCTCGCACCTGGCGGTTCAGACTTTCGCGCTGCTTCTCCAGGAGGACGATCTGGCGCCCCAGCGCCGCGCACCGGCCATCAAGAATCACATACAGCACCGCCAACGCCAGCGCCAGCACCCCCAACACCGCCACCAGCGGCGCCCACCGCGTTCCCTGTCGCTTCTTCCGATTGGCCCGATAAATCACCATGTCAACACTCCGTTCGCTCCACGATCCGCAACCGCGCGGATCGCGCGCGCGGATTCCGGCGGCACTCCTCTTGCGAGGGCGTCACGGCCCGCCGCGTCACGGAGCGCACCGCGGGCCGCTCTCCGCGCCAGCGGGTTCCGCCCTCGGGCAACGACTCCCATCGCCCCTCGTGCGCCCGCGCAAAACGCTTCACCAGGCGGTCCTCCAGGCTATGGAAGGCGATGACCGCCAGACGCCCGCCGGGCCGCAAGGCCTGCAGCGCCGCCTCCAGGCCCGTCGCCAGTTCTTCCAATTCCCCGTTTACGGCCATGCGCAACGCCTGGAAGGTCCGCGTCGCCGGATGACGGCGCGCGCCGCGGCGTCCGCCCACGGCCGCCATGACGCAGTCCGCCAGCTCCGCCGTTCGCGCGAATGGCGCGCGTGCGCGCCGCTCGACGATCCGGCGGGCAATGCGCCGCGCATGCGGCTCCTCGCCGTATTCCCGCAGCAGCCATTCGAGTTCGCGTTCGGACCGGCGATTGACAAGATCCGCCGCCCGCAGGGGCGCGTCCGGATCCATCCGCATGTCGAGCGGTCCGTCGTGGAGAAAGCTGAAACCGCGCCGCGCATCGTCCAGTTGAAAAGAGGAAACGCCCAGGTCGAACAGCACCGCATCCACCGCGTCCCAACCTTCCGCCGCCAGCGCCTCCGCCAGCCGCGAAAACCGCATGCGCCGCGCCCGAAAGCGGGCGCCGAAGGCCGAGAGCCGTTCCCGCGCGCGCGCCACGGCTTCCGGGTCTGCATCCAGTCCCAGCAATAGACCGGTCGCCGGCATTGCATTCAGCAAAGCCTCCGCATGCCCTCCGCCGCCCAGCGTCGCGTCCACGGCCCGCTGTGCGCCGGCGAGGTTCAACCTCTCGACGACCTCGCGCAACAGGACGGGCTCATGCATCTCGGTCGTCTCCGGATGGAACGACCCCCGCTAGAAAATAATCGCCCGCGCATGCCGCTGCGGCAGCCCGACGCTGGCCGCCGCCGCCGACCGCTCGGCGTCCAAGGCCGTCGGCACGGAACGCGCCACCCGGGCGCAGGCCGCAAAACGGCCCGCCACTCGGCCCATCGGCAACGCGAAACGACGGCGCTCGTCGCCGGGCGCAGCAATACAACGGGTCACCGACAAGTACCTCGCCATCCGCGGTTCATTCATGAAAAACTCCTTTCGTGCTACCAGCCGACGCTCACGGCGCCTTCCTGGATATCTTTCTCGTTGAACTCGCCCTGTTTCTTCTGCCATTCTTCAGGGCACCAGATTTCAAAATGATCCACGTGTCCCACCAGCACCACCTCGTCCCGGACTTTCGCGCGGGCCAGGAGATCGTCCTTGACCCGGATACGCCCCTGTACGTCCCACTCCAAAACTTCCGAGTTAGCGGCGATATACCGGAGGAATATCTGCGCCTTCTGGTTGGCAATGGACGCCTGCCGCGCCCGATCGATACGCGCGGCCATTTCCTTCAGCGGCATTACGCTCACGCAGGGGAGATTCAAGGTGGGCATCACAAACACCTGCGGCGGCTGTCCGATCAACTCGCGCCAGACCACCGGTATGGTGATGCGCTTTTTCCCGTCGAGCGCGTGCGTGAATTGACTGGCGAAGACTCCAATCTTCGCGCCATTCGCCGCCAGACTAGATGCAGATTCCGTCACAACGACCACTCTCCAGCACCACCTGATGACACCGTGCCACACCCGCCCCCACACAGTCAACTTTTTTTGCCGATTTTTTTGCATCACGCGCTGAAAAGTTTTGAGGGAGACGGGGGCGACGCATGTTTTTTGTTCGGTTATGCCCTACCCCGGAGCCGTCGCGGCTTGACGCGCTGTGCGACCCGCACCGCGCGCCGACGGTGTCGTGACCGAAAGCCAACCCCGGCGATCGAGCGGCGGACGCGTCATTGCGGCGTTCCGGCGCTGGATCCATGCGCCGTTCGGCGCGGAGGAATCGCACCATGCCAGTAAAACATGGAGGTTTGGGCCGCGGCTTGGATGCACTGATCCGCGCCAGACCCGCTACAGAACAAACGCCGGAATCGCCGCCGGCGCGCGGCGAAATCGAACGCATTCCGATCGCGCGCATCCGCGCCGCCGGTTGGCAACCGCGGAGGCATTTCCGCGTCGAGGCGCTTTCGGAACTGGTCGAGTCCGTCCGGGCGCACGGAATCCTGCAACCCCTGCTCGTTCGCGCCGTCGGAGACGGCTTCGAATTGATCGCGGGCGAACGCCGCCTGCGAGCCGCCGCCGAGGCGGGCCTAGCCGAGGTTCCCGTCAAGATCATGGAGGTGGATGATCGCGGGGCCATGGAGCTGGCGCTGATCGAAAACCTCCAGCGCGAGGACCTCGATCCGATCGAGGAGGCGGAAGGCTACCGCCAGTTGGCCGAACGCCATGGCCTCACCCAGGACGAGATCGCGCAGCGCGTCGGGCGCGCGCGGGCCACGATCGCCAATGCGCTGCGGCTGCTGTCGCTGCCGGAGGCCGTCCGCGAACTCATCGCAAGCGGCGCGCTCTCCGTTGGTCATGCGAAGGCGTTGCTCGGCCTGGCGATCCCCGAAGAGCAGACGGCGCTCGCGCGCAGGGCGGTACGCGAGGGACTTTCCGTGCGCGAACTCGAACGGATCGTCGCGCGAGCAGCGCGCCCGAAACGCGTCCGCCGGCCGGCGGCCTCCGATGTGCCGGAAGCGCTGCTGCGCGATGTGACGGAGCGCCTCCAGCGCAAACTGGGCGCCGCTGTCCGCGTGACCCCGTCGCGCGCACTGGCGAGCGGCCGCCGCGCCCGCGGCGAGATCGCCATCGAGTTCTACACCGCCGATGATCTCGACCGGCTGCTGGTGATTCTGGGCGTATCCGATGAGGGACTCTGAAGCCGATGGCCGCGAGGCGGAGCGCCCCGCGGGGTTTCCCTTCGATGCCCGCTATTACGTCGGCGTGCTGCTGGAATATACGCTGACGGCCGCTCTGCTGGCCGCCTTTCATTTTTCGGGCGCCTCCGCGCGCCTCGCGGCCGGCGCCGGGCGATGGAGCGGCAACCGCTGGTGGCTGACCCACGCGATTTACCTCGCCGTCACGCTGCTCGGCGTCGCGGCGTCGGTCTTCCCTGTGCATTGCGCCCGCGCGCGGCGGCTGGCCGCCGCGCTGGGCGGCGCGGACGGCGGGACCGCCGGCTGGGGCTGGCTCTATGCCCGAGCCGTCGCCGGCGATGCCGCGTTGACCTTCGCCTTCTTCAATGCGATCTACGCGCTGCTTCGCTGGACGCCGCATCGCTGGTGGATTCCGGCGGCCGCCTTGTATGCGGGCTTCGCGGTGGTCGCGCCGGCCGTGCTGCCGTGGCTCGTGCAGCCTCGATTGTACCAGCCGCGCCCGTGGGGCGATTCGGATCGGGAACGGAGATTGCGCGCGTTGGCAGAGCGCGTCGGACATCCGATCGCGCGCATCGGCGTCTGGGAAGAGGCCGACAGCGTCCACTTCCCGCCGGTCCTGCTCGCCGGCCGAAGCCGGGACACGTTGCTGCTCGGCGCGCCGCTGGCCACCGTGTTTCCCGCCGAGGAAACCGAGGCCCTCGCGGCTCGCGAATTCGGCCGTGTCCGCCAGCGGCAGGTTCTCGCGGGCATCGTTCTCGGAACCTTCTTGTCCGGCGCTGCCTTCGCGGCCGTGCATTACGCGGGTTCGGCGGCGCTGCGGCGGCTGGGCCCCCGTCCCATCACGGACGCGCGCGACATCGCCGGATTCCCGTTGCTGGCGCTGGCCATTATGGCCGCCAGCGGCGTCGCGCTGCCCGCGCTGCGTGCGCTGCGCCGGGCGCAGATCTTCGCGGCCGACGCGTTCGCCGCGCGCGCCACGAGTGCGGCGGCGCTGGAATCCGCGCTGCGACGGTTGGAGGGCGACGCGCCCCCCCCGCCCCGCTGGGTCGAATGGCTGTTCGGCGAACAACCGGCCCTCTCCCGCCGCATCCGGCGGCTCCTCGCCCGCGCCGCGTCCCGCTAGACCGGACCGTCGGCGCGCCCGGCTTTCCTGGCGTTGGAAACGCGACTGCATGGCGCTTCCAACCCTTGAATAAATCCCGCTCGGCCGGTGCCGGCCGTCCTTGGCCGACGTCGCGCGCTTGCCGAACTGCCGCCGGCCGGTATAGGCTTGGGGCTGTCGCTCATCGGTCTGAACCAAAGGAGCCTGTGCCATGCCTGTCGCATTGATTGTCCTGCTGGTGATCGTTGTGCTGCTGATCGGCTTTTTCGTCGGCGGCTACAACCGGCTCGTGACGCTGCGCAACCGCTTCAAGAACGCGTTCGCGCAGATTGATGTGCAGTTGCAGCGTCGGCACGACCTGATTCCGAACCTCGTCGAGACCGCCAAGGGCTATATCAAGCACGAGCGCGAAACGCTGGAAGCCGTCATCGCCGCGCGAAACCAGGCCGTCGCCGCGCAAAAAGCTGCTGCGGCCAATCCGGCCGACGCGGCCGCGATGCGCGGACTCGCCGGCGCCGAGGGCGCCCTCACCGGCGTACTCGGCCGACTGTTCGCCGTGGTAGAGGCCTATCCGAATCTGAAGGCCGACCAGAACATGCGGCAGCTTTCCGAGGAGCTCACGTCCACGGAAAATCGCGTCGCGTTTGCGCGGCAGGCGTTCAACGACGCCGTGATGACCTACAATACGGCGCGTGAGGTCTTCCCGACCGTGATCGTGGCGAATATGTTCGGTTTTCAGCCGGCGCAAATGTTCGAGATCGAGAACCCCGCCCAGCGCGCGGCGCCGAAGGTGTCCTTCACCTGATCGCCGCGGAAGGCCGCGCGCGATGGACTTCTTCGCCCACCAGGACAGCGCCCGCCGCCGCAGCGGACTGCTGGTCGTTTTGTTCATCGTCGCCGTATTGCTGACCATCGCCGCGGTGTACGCGGTCGCCGCGACCGTCTTTTTGCAGCCGAACGCCGACGCGCCGGCCGCGGCGCGCTCGTGGTGGGATCCCGGCCTGGCGCTGGTTGTCTCCGCGGCGCTGCTGCTGGTGATCGGCGGCGGATCGCTTTTCAAGATCGCCGCGTTGCGCGGCGGCGGCGAGAGCGTCGCCCGTATGCTCGGCGCGCGGCGAGTCTCGCCGCGCGCGACGGATCCCGACGAGCGCAAGTTCCTCAACATCGTCGAGGAGATGGCGCTCGCCTCCGGCATCCCCACACCCCCCGCCTATGTTCTTGACGGCGAAACCGGCATCAATGCCTTCGCCGCCGGTTACAGCACGGACGCCGCCGTGGTCTGCGTGACCGAAGGCGCGATGCGGCGGCTCACGCGCGACGAGCTGCAAGGGGTCGTCGCCCACGAATTCAGCCACATCTTCAACGGCGACATGCGGCTGAATATCCGCATCATCGGCGTGCTGCACGGACTGCTGTTGATCGCGTTGATCGGCCAGACGCTGTTGCGTAGCGTCCGGTACTCGGGCCGGAGCCGGCGCTCAAAGGGCGGCGGCCAGGCCGTCGCCGTGATCATGGTGCTCGGACTGGGCCTGATGATCATCGGCTGGATCGGCGTGTTCTTCGGGCGTCTGATCCAGGCGGCCGTTTCGCGCCAGCGCGAGTTTCTCGCCGACGCCGCCGCCGTGCAGTTCACCCGCAACCCGCTGGGATTGGCCGGCGCGCTCAAGAAAATCGCACGGGGCTCCGCGGGGTCCATTGTGGATCGCAACGCCAGCGCGGAAATGAGCCACCTGTTCTTCGCGAACGCGTTGCGCGGGGGTTTCTTCAGCCTCTGGTCCACGCATCCGCCGATCGCCGAGCGCATCCGGCGCCTGGATCCTTCCTTCGCCCGCGATGTGCCCGACGAAAATACCGGTGCCATCCCAACCGCGGCCGCTCCGCTGGCCGGACTGGCGCCGACGGCGTCCGGTGCGCCCGCGGAAACGGCGGCCCAGCCGCCGACCCTGCCGGCCTCAGCCCCGGGACAGATCATGGCGGCGTATGCCGCGCCATGGAGTGCCCATCTCGATGCGGCCCGCGCCCTTCTGAAATCGTTACCGGAAACGATCCGCGCCGCCGCGCGCGAACCCCGCGGCGCATCCGCGCTGGTCTGCGCCCTGTTGCTCGACCGCGAGCGCCCCGACGTCCGCCGCATTCAACTGGAGCGCCTGCGGTTGCAGGCCGGGGCCGACCTCGCCTCGGACGCCGAGCGTCTGGCGCCCGCGCTGAACGGTATTCCGGACGGATTCCGGCTGGCGGTCATTGATCTTTGCCGGCCGTCGCTGCGCGAACTTGCCGAATCCGATTTCGAGTTCCTGCTCCGCGTCGCGGAGGCGCTGGTTCAGGCCGATGAGACGGTGACCCTGTTCGAATACGCAGTCATCCGTCTGCTGCGCCGCATCCAGGAACAGGCCTTCCGCCCCGCGGGACGAGCTTTCCCGCGGCTGCAGTCCGCGGCCGGCATCGGCGCGGAAATCTCGTGCCTGCTCTCGGCGCTCGCCCACGCGGGGCAGCCCGACACGGCAGACGCGGCCCGCGCGTTTACCGCCGCGGCGAACAAGGCGCCGGCCGGCGTTCGACTCCAACTGCTGCCGCCGGACCGCTGTGGCCTCGCCGCGGTGGACGGGGCGCTGCGGGCCATCGCCCGGCTGGAGCCGAATGCCCAGCGATGGCTGCTCGAAGCCGCCCTCGAATGCCTCGCGCACAGCGGTCGCGTCGAGCCGCGCGAGGGCGACCTTTTCCGCGCCATCGCCGCGGCGTTGGATTGCCCGGCGCCGCTGTGGATCTGAACGCCGCCTTTTGCATCGGCGCGCGGCTTGGCGTATAGTGTCATCGCCATTGATGCAAAGGGAGAAACGACATGCCGTTCACTTTACCGATTGGAGCCGCAGCGCCCGATTTCAATTTGCCCGCCACGGATGGCAGACGCTATCGTCTGGCCGACTTCGCCGCCGCTGATACGCTGGTCATTTTCTTCACCTGCAACCACTGTCCTTACGTGGTCGGATCCGACGAGGTCACGCGCCAGACCGCGCTGAAGTTTGAGCCGCGGGGAGTGCGATTCGTGGCCATCAATTCCAACAGCAAGAACACCTATCCGACCGATGATTTCCCTCACATGGTCCAGCGCATGCAGGAGCACAAATTCCCCTGGGTCTACCTGCACGACGAATCACAAGACGTCGCCCGCGCATACGGCGCCTTGCGCACCCCCCATTTCTTCGTCTTCGACCGGCAGCGACGGCTCATCTACACCGGCCGCGGCGTGGATAGCCCGCGCGACACATCCAAGATGAAGGTCAACGACCTCGCGCGGGCGCTGGAAGAGCACCTGGCCGGCCAGCCGGTGAGCGTCCCGTTGACCAATCCCATCGGCTGCAACGTCAAATGGGAGGGCAAGGACGCCCACTGGATGCCGCCGGAAGCGTGCGACCTGGTGTGACACCGGAACCGGTCGGATGGAACTTCGCGACAAGACCGCTCTGGTGACCGGCGGCGCGGTGCGGCTGGGCGCGGCGATCGTCCGCGCGCTGGCGCGCCTCGGCGTCCGCGTCGTCATTCATCATCGTCGCTCCGCCGCCGAAGCAGAAGCGCTTGCCCGCGAAATCCGCAAGGTGGGCGGCGGCGCGGCCGCCGTATCGGCCGACCTAGCCGGGTTGGCGGACACCGCGGAACGGCTGATTTCGGACGCCACGGCGGCGGTCGGCCCGCTCGACATCCTTGTCAATAATGCCGCCGTCTTCCACAAGGACACGTTCGAGACGCTGGATGCCGCCGCGCTCGACACCGAGTTCCGGGTGAACCTGTTCGCGCCCGTGCTTCTGATGAAGGCCTTTGCCGCACAGGGCCGGTCCGGCGCGATCGTCAACGTGCTCGACCGTCGCATCGTGAATCTGGACCCTGCCTCCGTTCCTTATGAGCTCAGCAAGAAGGCGCTGGCCGAAGCGACGCGCCTGGCGGCGTTGCACTGGGCCCCGCGTCTGCGCGTTAACGGCGTTGCGCCCGGGCCGGTCCTCCCGCCGCCCGGCGAAGGCGCGGATTACATCCGCGAGAAGGCCGGCCCCCTCCCGCTGGGCCGGCCCGTCACGCCGGAACAGGTCGCGGAAGCCGTAGTCTATCTGCTCCGCGCCGAAAGCGTTACCGGCCAGGTTCTCTTCGTGGATGGCGGTCAGCGCCTGGCGATGTAGTCCGGGCGCGGGGTCGCGGGAAGCTGACGTTGGAGAAGCTTGGGAAAGAAATCGCATGAAGGTCTGGGCGAGCAGAGGTGTTCTCGCGGCCGCGATGGCCCTCATCGGATCGGGATGCCGTGTTCCAGCCGCGGCGGTGGGACCGGCCGACCGCCGGACGCTCGATCTCGGCGGAGGCGTCACGATGGAGCTGGTCCGGGTGCCGGCCGGCCGTTTTGCCATGGGCTCGCCGGACGGCGAGCGGGAACGCGACCGGGACGAGGGTCCCCGGAGCGCCGTGAGAATCGAGCGGCCGTTCTGGATGGGCATCCACGAGGTCACCCAGCGCCAGTACGAGGCGGTCGCCGGACGCAATCCCAGCCATTTCCGCGGGGAAACACGCCCCGTGGAGCGTGTTTCATGGAACGACGCGGTCGAGTTCTGCCGGATGCTTTCGGCGCGGACTGGCCGGAAGGCGCGTTTGCCCACCGAGGCGGAATGGGAGGATGCCTGCCGAGCCGGGACGACCACGCGGTTCAGTTTCGGAGACTCGTACGCCGACCTGCACCGGTACGGCAACTACGCCGATCGCTCGGCCCAGGGCTTCTTCCACGCGGATCCGGAACACGATGACGGACACGCGCAGACAGCACCCGTTGGCAGCTACCGGCCGAACGCCTTCGGGCTCCATGACATGCACGGCAACGTATCGGAGTATTGCGCCGACGTGTATCGGCCCCGCTACGACGCTCCGCCGGCGCCGGAGCCCAAGGATCCCGTCCTGCGCGTAATCCGCGGCGGGGCTTGGTGTGATCCGGCCCGCTTCTGCCGCTCCGCCGACCGGAACGCCCGCGGACAGACCAGCGGAGGACTTGACTACGGCTTCCGGATCGTCGTCGAGGCGGACCCATAACGCGGTCGGCCGACCGACTGTTGGAAACATGACCGGGCAGCGCAATCCTCAGCCAATCCCACACTTCCCGGAATACGTCGCGGTCCGCCGGAGTTTCTGAAATGGGAACCGAGAGCGGCGGTTGCGCGAATTCGGGCGCGAACAAATGGCAGCAACGCAGGTATTCATCCCGGCGCGGTGGCCGGAAGACAACGCCCTCCTGCCCGGATGGGTGCCAGGGCACCGTGACGCCGCGACCGCGGCATTGACCCGCCGCGGAACGAGTGTTAGTGTCAGAACTCCGCCGCGAGGCGGTCCTCCGGCGAATCGGGGCGTGGCGCAGACTGGCTAGCGCGCTTGCTTGGGGTGCAAGAGGTCACGA
>CAYLTB010000059.1:0-17502 GCA_964386675.1 uncultured Verrucomicrobiota bacterium | reverse complement strand
TGGCCATTTCGATGGCGTCGAGCGTCTCGGTCAGCGTGCCGATCTGGTTGACCTTGACTAGGATCGAGTTCGCGACGCCCGCCTCAATTCCCTTGCGCAGGAACTTCGTGTTCGTTACGAAGACGTCGTCGCCCACCAGTTGAATTTTGCTGCCCAGGCGGTCGGTCAGCAGCTTCCAGCCTTCCCAGTCATTCTCGGCCATGCCGTCCTCGATGCTGAGGATCGGATACGTCCGGACCCATTTCTCCCAGAAGGCGACCATCTGCTCCGGGGTCTTCTCCGACTGGTCGGATTTCTTGAAGACATACTTCTTCTTCTGCGCGTCGTAGAACTCGCTCGCGGCCGGATCGAGGCAGATGAAGACGTCCCGGCCGGCCTTGAAGCCAGCGGCGGCGATCGCCTGCATAACCGCTTCCAGCGCGGCCTCGTTGCTGGCGACGTTGGGCGCGAAGCCGCCCTCGTCGCCGACGGCCGTGCTCAAGCCCTGTTTGCGCAGCACCTTTTTCAGTGCGTGGAAAACCTCCGCGCCCATGCGCAGGCCCTCGGCGAAGGACTTCGCGCCCTTCGGCATGATCATGAACTCCTGCACATCCACCGGAGCGTCCGAGTGCGCGCCGCCGTTCATGACGTTCATCATCGGCACCGGCAGGCACTTCGCGTTAGCGCCGCCGATGTATCGGAAAAGGGGTTGATCGAGGAGAGCGGCGGCGGCTTTGGCCGTTGCCAGCGAGACGCCCAGAATCGCATTGGCGCCCAGTTTCGCCTTGGTCGGCGTGCCGTCCAGCTCGATCATGCGATGATCCACGGCCACCTGGTCGAGCGCGTCCATGCCGACGACGGCCTTCGCAATCGTCGAGTTGACATTCTTGACAGCTTTCCGCACGCCTTTGCCCTGGTAGCGTTTCGGATCGCCATCGCGCAATTCCAGCGCCTCGTTCTCGCCCGTGGAGGCGCCCGACGGCACGGCCGCCCGCCCGACGATGCCTTCTTCCAGCGTTACTTCGACTTCGATGGTCGGATTGCCCCGCGAATCCAGAATCTCCCGCCCGTATACCTGCGCGATTTTCGACATGTGCATCCCTTTCGAAGTTGGAAGTCCATAAACAGGCGCCGATCCTATCGCAGCGGGGTCGTCCGCGTCAATCGCCATCGGGCGCTTGCGGCAGGCGAAGCGCCGGTTGCGCGGCGATTTCGCGGAGCAGCGCCAGGAAGTGGACGCGGGGAATCTCGCGCGCGCCGAACGTGGCCAGGTGCCCGGTCGGCACTTGGCAGTCCACCAGCGGACTGCCGAGTTTCCGCAAGGTCTGCACGAGGCGCACGAGGCCGACCTTGCTGGCGTCGCGTTCGCGCGCAAACATGGATTCGCCGCAGAAGCAGCGTCCCACGACGACACCGTAGAGGCCGCCGGCCAGCCGGCCGTCGCGCCAGACCTCGACCGACTGCACATGCCCGGCCGCGTGCAGCGCGGTATAGGCGTCCAGCATTTCGGGCGTGATCCAGGTTCCGGCCTGGCCGCGTCGCGGCGCCGTGCGGCAACCTACCACAACGCCGCGGAAGTCCCGGTTGAAGGTCACCTCAAAGCGGCCGGAACGCACGACTCGGCGCAGGCTGTGATGTGCCCGGAACTCGGCGGTGAACAGCACGAAGCGCGGATCCGGCGACCACCACAGCAACGGCTCGCCCTCCGAATACCAAGGAAAAATACCGTTGCGGTAGGCCGCCAGCAATCGCTCCGGCCTCAAGTCGCCCCCGACCGCCAGCAAGCCGCCGGGTTCCGCCCAGGCCGGATCCGGAAAGGAAATCGCGCGGGTCAGTTGAAAAATCGGCATGGCGCTATAGCGGATGGAGGGTCGCGATCAACCGCAGGGATTGCAGTTGATCCCGGTGCTTTCGGGCCGGGGTTTCGGCCTCGACCTCTGCCACGGCTTGCCCCTGATAATGCGCCTCCAGCATAACGCGGACGGCGAGCTCTTCGGTATGGCCGAATACGCGCCTCAGACACTCGACGACATACTCCATCGAATTGACGTCGTCGTTGTGCAGAACCACTTCGAAAAGCCGTTCAAGGGCGGACGCGGCTTTCGACGAAACCGAGGGCAGTGTTTCGGGCACATTCATGGCGACGAGTGTGCGATATCATGCCGCGCGCGCCCCGGCGGACGCAATGGCATTTGCTGGCGGCGGCTGGGATTTTCACCCTACAATCCGACCATGGAAACGGCGGACATTGCGATTGTGGGCGCCGGCGCCGCGGGGGTCTTTGCGGCGGCGACGATCGCGGAATGCGATCGAGCATTACGGGTGCGGGTACTGGAAAAGGGATCGGCGCCGCTGGAGAAGGTCGGCCGCTCGGGCGGCGGACGCTGCAATCTGACGCACGAGCCGGGCGACCTGCGCGCGTTTGCCCAACATTATCCGCGCGGTTCGCAGGAAATGCTCGGTGCGCTCTATCGCTTCGGCCCTTCCGAGACCCTGGCGTGGTTCGAATCCCGCGGTATTTCACTGCAGATCGAGCCGGATGGCCGCGTCTTTCCCCGGTCCGGGAATGCGCGTGACGTGGTCGCAGCGCTGTTGATGGAAGCGAAGCGCGGCAACATTGAGATGTGCTACGGCGCAGCGGTCGTCGAGGTGTCCCCACAACGGGCCGGTTTTGAGGTCCGAACTGCCCACGGGGATCGGATCTCGACGCCGCAGGTGCTGATCGCCACCGGTGGCGGCGCCTTTCCAGCGGGTTTGGACCACACCCTTGAACCCGGTGTGCCGTCGCTATTTCCGCTTCGCCTGGCGGAATCCGGCTGGGCGGCCTTGGCGGGTACGTCGGTCGTGCGCGCGCGCGTCTCGGCGGCCGGCGTCTCCGCCACCGGACCGTTGCTGATCACGCACGAAGGCGTGAGCGGTCCGGGTGTGCTGGACCTGACCGGTCTCGGCGCTCGCCGCATGGCCGAACTGGAGTACCGGTTTGACATGACCGTGGACTGGCTGCCGGAGGCAGCACCCGAGGAGACCCTGGAGGCGCTGTCCGCCCTGCGCCGCACCGCGCCGGGACGGGCGGCCGGGGCGGCGACGGTGTTCGGTCTGCCGCTGCGCCTCTGGCGCTGGCTGCTCGCCCGAGCCGGCATTCCCGGGGAGCGTCGCTGGTCGCAATGGAGTTCGAGCGAATACCGCGCCCTGGCCGCGCAGTTGCGGGCCACGACGCTGCCGGTGTCGGGGAGGGCGGCGCACCGCGGCGAGTTCGTCACCTGCGGCGGCGTGCGGCGCCGGGAAGTGGATTTTCGGACGATGCAAAGCCGTCGGCATGCCGGTCTCTTTCTGGCCGGGGAGACGCTGGATGTGGATGGTTTGACCGGCGGATACAACTTGCAAGCCGCCTGGACGACGGGCCGTATCGCGGCCCAAACCATCGCGCAGCGGCCAATCAAAGCGCCTGACGACAAACGGGGTTCTCACACGCCGATTCTTGCCAAGCCGGCCGGGGGAGGCGATAGTACGCGCGGATGAAGAAGAACTATATTCTCGACACCAACGTATTGTTGCACGATCCGACAGCGATCCAGCAGTTCCAGGATAACACGGTCGTCATTCCGATCAGCGTCATTGAGGAAATTGACCGCTTCAAGCGCGACTTGAGCGAACTGGGACGCAACGCCCGGCACGTCTCCCGAATGCTCGATGACCTGCGTTCGCGCGGCAAGCTTTCCGACGGCATCCCGCTGGACCAGGGCGGCCGGCTGCGCGTCGCCATCGCCCCGGCGCAGGAAATCGCGGGACTCCGCAACGGCGGGGCCGACAACGAGATCATCCGGCTGGCGCTGGAACTCAAGCAGCGCGAGGCTCCCGCCCGCTGCGTCGTCGTCAGTAAGGATATCAACCTGCGCATCAAGGCCGACGGTATGGGCATTGACGCGGAGGATTACGAGACGGATCGCGTGGACATCAACGAGCTGTACCTCGGCCATTCCACGCTCGAGTTGCCTCCCGAGGATCTGCGCGCGTTCCGTGAACAGGGCGTCATTCCCTACAACGGGGAAGCCCGGCCGCCGAACGAGTATCTGCTGTTGGTGGACACAGCCGATCCGCAGCATACGGCGCTCGGGCGCCTGGACCCCGAGGGCCGGCAGATCATCTCGCTGATTCCGGCGCCCCGCGAGCTGTCCGCGGTGCGGCCGCGCAACAAGGAACAGCATTTTGCCCTCGACGCGCTGTTGGACGAACGCATCCGACTGGTTACGATCATCGGCAAGGCGGGAACGGGCAAGACGCTGCTGGCAGTCGCGGCCGGCATCTATGGGACGTTCGAGCGGAAACTTTACCGCCGTCTGCTGGTTTCGCGGCCGACCATGCCGATGGGGCGCGACATCGGGTATCTGCCGGGCGACGTCGGCGAGAAGCTCAATCCGTGGATGCAGCCGATCTACGATGCGCTGGACTTGCTCTCGGTGGACCGCGGCGACCGGGGAGGCCGGAACGGCCGCGGTGACGACGACGCCACGCTGATCGGCGTCGAACCGCTTTCCTTCATTCGCGGGCGCAGCATCCATCATCAGTTCATGATCATTGACGAGGCGCAGAACCTGACACCGCTCGAAGTGAAGACCATCATCACTAGGGTGGGGCACGGCACGAAGATCGTGTTGACCGGCGACATCTATCAGATTGACAATCCTTACGTGGACAGCACCTCCAATGGGCTGTCCAAGGCGGTCGGTTGCTTCCGCCCGCACGGCATCGCCGCGCACGTCAACCTGAGCAAGGGGGTCCGTTCGGAACTCGCCGAGCTCGCGTCTAATATTCTGTGATCCAGATTGGCGCCGCTCCGCGGTCAGGGCGGCGGCAATGGCCGCAGCGGCGTCTCGGCTTCAGCGGCCGCGATCCGCCAGCCCTCGTCCGTCCGTACCCACTCGATGCGCGCGGAACGTAATCCGCGTTCTATGTAGCCGCCGCCGATGCCCGAGATTTCGGCGGTGACGTGCAGAACGGCGCGGCGACGGTCCGGCGAGAACTCCAGTTGCCGCGAATGGATCCGGACGGCCAGCGAATCCAAAAGCGCCCGGGTCTGAAAAACGATGCCGACCAGCTCCGCTCGCGAGCGTTCGCCGTCGGCGACCGGCGGGAGCGCCAGTCGCGGCGTGTCAATGAAGGCCGCGGCAATGGATCGGGCGCGGGTGCTGGCGTCCAGCAGGCTCTCACGGCCGCGCTTCTCCGTGTCGGCCACCAGCCGGTCGAACTGCCGCCGTATCCGGGCGGCGTCGCGGTCCTGCAACACCCATCGAAGAGCGATCGCAGCGACGATGACCAACGCGGCGCCGACCGTCCATCGGATCGTCCTTTTCACCACAGCAGTTTTCCCAAGATGTCCGACTCTTTCACGATTCCGGTCGCGTGATCTTGATAGGGACCGCTGCGATTGTCGCCGGCAACGTAATACTCGGCCGGTCCCAGCCGGTACGCGCCGGTGGTCCAGCGCCCATTGTACACCACGTAAGGCTCCGAAAGCGGAACGCCGTCAATCAGGAATGTGCCGCGCTCGAAGCGGACTTCCTCGCCCGGCAGCCCGATCACGCGTTTCAGCAGCATCGTGCGGCGGCCGACCAGGCGAATCGTCACGATCTCTCCCCGGCGCGGCGACCGCAGACGATAGCGCAGCATATCGGCCAGACGCACGGCGCCGTCCGGTACGGTCGGCAGCATGCTGACCCCGCGCGCGATCGTCACGCGCATAATCACGCCGAACAGCAGATACGTGGCGATGGCCAGCAGTGCCGCCCGCCGAAGCGTCCGCCGCGGATGGCGGCCGAGCACCCAGCGCGGCAGCGTCAGGGATTGAGGTTTCAGATTTTGCACGGCGGGGCAGCGTAGTGCCCCGGCATATTCTCCGCAAGCTTTCAGACTTGTCGGCGCCTACGTTGGCGGAGAATATGGCGATGTGTTACCGCACATGGACACTGACGCACTAACGCGCGCTGGGACGCGCAGGATCGCGCCTTTTCATTTGATGGCGAAGCCGGCGGGCCCGCAATGCAACATGGCCTGCCGCTACTGTTTCTATACGGAGAAGGAAGCCCTGTTCGGTGCGTCCCGCGTCTTCCGGATGAGCGATGCCGTCCTGGAAGCCTACACGCGAGGCGTGGCGGATGCGCAGGAGGGACCGGAGTTGACCTATGCCTGGCAGGGCGGCGAGCCGACGCTGGCCGGGCTGGATTTCTTCCGGCGTGCCGTTGAACTCCAGCGGCGCTATGCCGGCGGGCGTAGGACCCATAATTCATTTCAAACCAACGGGCTGGCGCTCAATGACGAGTGGTGCGCGTTTCTTGCCGAACAGCGATTCCTCGTCGGCTTGAGCCTCGACGGGCCGGCGGAGATCCAGAACACCTATCGGCGGGACCGCGCGGACCGCCCGCGCTTCGACGCGGTCTGGGATGCGCTGCAGCGAATGCAGCGGCACGGCGTGGAATTCAACACGTTGACGGTCGTGAGCCGTGCGAACGTGGATCGTCCGCTGGATGTGTATCGCTTCCTGCGCGATGCCGGCGTGAAACACCTGCAATTCATTCCGCTGGTGGAGCGACGGCCGGACGATGCCGCTCGCGCGCTCGGTCTGGAACTGGCGGCACCCCCCGGCGAAAGCGGCGGCGGGGCGACCGCGGTCATGCCTTGGTGCCCCGCGCCCGAAGCGTATGGCCGGTTCCTTTCGGCGATCTTCGATGAGTGGATCCGACACGACGTCGGCCGGGTTTACGTGCAGCTCTTTGAGGTCGCCCTGGGAAGCTGGATGGGGTTGGGCGCGGCATTGTGTCAATTTGCGCCGACGTGCGGCCGGGCGCTGGTCTTGGAACAGGACGGCGACGTGTATGCGTGCGACCATTTCGTGTATCCCGCCTACCGTCTCGGCAACGTGCTGCAAACGCCGCTGCCGGACCTGGTGGACGCGCCCGTCCAGCAACGGTTCGGGGAGGCCAAGCGCGATCGGCTGCCTGCCGTCTGCCGCGAATGCCCCTGGCTTTTCGCGTGCAATGGGGATTGCCCTAAGCATCGCTTTGACCGCCTGCCGTCCGGCGCTGTGCCGGTGAGTCATTTGTGCGCCGGCTATCGCCTTTTCTTTGCGCACGCGGATCCCTACCTGCGGCGAATGTGCGCCTTGCTTCGCGCCGGGTTACCGGCTTCGGCGATCATGGACGAAGTGGCCGCTTCGGAACGGGCCGCCGCGGAACGGGCGGTCGGCCGCAACGATCCCTGTCCCTGCGGCAGCGGCCGGAAGTTCAAACAATGTCATGGACGGCCGGCGCTTGCGGGCCGGGGTCTCGGCACGGAAAGGGGACCGTCGTGACGCCAGACCCGGCCGCACTGGACTCGGCCGCGGCGTTCGCTGGTGGTATGGCTCCGGCACTGTGGCTGGTCGGATTGTTCACGGTTTGCGTGTTGATCGGAATCTTCGCCGTGCAGGCGGGCGTCGGCGGCGGCGTGCTCTTCGTGCCTATTGTCGGCGCGGTGTTTCCCTTCCATTTGGATTATGTTCGCGCCGCCGGGCTTTCCGTGGCGCTGGCCAGTTCGCTGGCGGCGGCGCCATCGCTGCTCCGGATGAATATGGCCAGTCTGCGGCTGGCCTTGCCGGCGGCTTCCGTTGCGGCGCTGTTCAGCATGGCCGGAGCGGGACTGTCTTTCGCGCTGCCACTGCGTGTGATGCAGATTGCGATGGGGCTGGCCATCCTCGGGATCGCCATGATCTACCTGCGTTCGCGTCCGTCGGACCGGCCGAGCCGGACGGAGCCGGATGCGCTGGCACTCCGGCTGCGCGTCGGCGGCGCATATTGGGAGGCCTCGAGCAGGCAGTGCGTGGAGTGGTCAGTTCGGCGCACCGGCCTGGGATTCGGGCTATTCACCGGGGTGGGATTTATGGCCGGTCTGTTCGGCTTGGGCGCGGGGTGGGCGAACGTTCCGGTGTTCAATTTGGTCATGGGCGTGCCGATCAAGGTCGCTGTGGCTACGAGCGCCCTGGTCATCGCCCTGACAACGGCTCCGCCGTTGTGGACCTATTACCATCGCGGGGCGCTCGCGCCGGAATTGGCTATTCCCGCGGTGCTGGGCGTTATGGCCGGCGCCCGTCTCGGTGTGCGGATGCTGGCGTCCGCCCGGCCTCAATCCATTCGCTGCGCCGTAGTGGCCGTTCTGCTGCTGGCCGGACTGCGCACGCTGCTGCGCGGTTTGGGGGTTTCTTGCGTGTGAACCGCCGCGGCGAAAAAATCGGCGGCCCGGGCGAGGAGCCGGCGACGATGACTCCGGCGCCGGATCCCGTCTCGTTGCGGTGCGCGGCGGCGGGAGAACGCGTTACCTGGGCGGCGCTGGCGATGGTGACCGCGCTGGGCATCCTGTACGTGACGGCGATCCTGCCGTCTTCCCGGTCGCTGCGGGAGACGGCCGCTCTGTGGCATCGTAGCGCCGGCGAGTCCGCGGAGGCCGGTCCGAACGACGCGCGTCGCGATGGGCGCTTGGATGTGCGGACGCTGGCAACCCTGGCGCTGATGACGCTGCAGCTTCCGGTCGTCGTATGGCTTATCCTGCTTGTGCAATCTGCCGTCCGACGGAAAGACGCTTGGGGAGCCGCGCTGGCGCTAGGTTTGCTGGTTCTCGGGATCATCGCGGCGTTGGGGTGGTTGTCCCCGCCGCGCGCCGTCAACGCGTCGCGGTCCGACCCACGGCCCGCGGCAGGCCCTAGTTTTCCCGCTTGCGACATGCGCCCGCTTTGCTAAAGTCTCCGGGCTGGCACGGAGGGCGCTGCGCGGCGGCGGCGCCGCCATCTTTTTCTATTTAGGCAACCATGGCGCACGAGGATGTCATTTCGCAGATCGCCGAACGCGTCAGCGTAACGGAATGTGTCAAGTGCAAGGCGGCGCTCGACGTCTCCGACCAGCCGTTTTTCACGCCAATCGAGTGCCCGCAGTGCCATGCGCGCCAGTTCGTGCCTGCGCGCTTGGGCAATTTTCTGCTGCTCGAGTTGCTGGGCAAGGGCGGCATGGCCGGGGTCTACCGGGCGTATGACGAGACACTCGGCCGCCAGGTGGCCATCAAGGTCATGCGCCGCGAACTCGGCGAAGATCCCAAGTTCATCGAGACCTTCCTGCGGGAAGCCCGGGCCGCCGCGCAATTGAACCACCGGAACATTGTCTCGATTCATGCCGTCGGCGAGGAAAAAGGCCAGCCGTTCATCGTCATGGAACTTCTGGACGGCGGTCGCTTCGACCTGATGATCGCCGAGAAGAAGGTGGTGGACGAGGTCCGCGCCCTGGAAGTGGCGTTGGATGTCGCCGAAGGGCTGAAAGCGGCCAACGACATCGGGTTGGTTCACGGCGACATCAAGCCCGCCAACATTCTGTTTGACCGGTCGGGAACCGCCAAAGTGGCCGATTTCGGATTGGCCCGATTCCAGACGCGCAAGAAAACGTCTCAAGGCGAGATCTGGGGCACCCCCTACTACATCGCGCCGGAGAAGGTGCGCAGCCAGCGGGAAGATCACCGGTCCGATATCTACAGCCTGGGCGCGACGCTCTACCATGCGCTCGGCGGCAAGCCCCCATTCGAGGGCGATACGGCAACCGATGTCGTTCTGGCTCGTCTCGAAGAGCCCGCGATCCGTCTGTCCGACATCCGGCCCGACATTCATCCCAAAACCGCGGCGGTCATCGCGCGGATGCTGGAGCCGGATCCGCAGATGCGCTATCCGACGTACGCCTCGCTGATCAGCGATTTGCGTGCGACGCTGCGAGAGCTGCGGCTGGGGCCGGCCGCGGATGGCAAAACCGAAAAGAAAGCGCGTCGGAAGGTGCCGGCGGCGGTATGGATGGCAGCGGCGGTCATTCTCGTTATTGCGGGGACGGTCACGGTGTTGGTGCTGCGCCATTACGACGCCCTTCGGAAGAAACGCGAGGCCGAACAGAAGGCGGCGGCAATCGTTGTGGTGCCCGAAGAGCCGCCGACAACGACAGTGCCGGTTGATCCCGCGGCGTCGCCTCCTCCGCCGCCCGACACGAGTCTCCTGCCGGTGCAGCCGTTCTCTGCGGACGAGCAGGTTGCAATTGCCACCGCGGCCCGGGAGCTGGCGGTGTCGCGCGGAGCCAAGGTGGATGATCTGTGGGCCGAATTCGTGCGCAAGCTGCCGCTGGATCACCCCGGCCGTCCCTGGGGGCAGTTGTTTTACGGTCTGGCGCCGTGGCTTGCAAACGACGACCAAGAGACGCAGCGCCGGCTGCAGCCGCTGGCGGATCGCGAGTTCGAACCGCAGGAAGGCGGGATTCCGCATCCGGGCGTGCTACCCCGCGCCGCCGCCCGCTTCATCCTGGGCCGCCCGTTTGAAAAGCCGCCGGCCGGCGAAGGACGCGAGTGGCCGGCCTGGTTTGAGACGTTCATGGATTTTTTGAGGGCGTACGAGCGCTTCAAGGCCGGGCAGCCCGAGGAGGGCGTCGCCTTCATGAAGAAATACATGGACGCCATCAGCGGCGGCGATCCGACCTGGCCCTTCGCTTTCCGGCCCGTCGCCGAGCAATGGCAGCGGAAAGGCGAGGAATGGGCGCGGTTCAATGCCACGATTGATGGCCGACTCCCGCGCGGACAGCACGATTACGTGCTGCGCGAGATCGAAAAATGGCGAAACGATCCCCAGGCCGGCCGATTCATGCCGGGATTGGAGCAGCGTTGGGCGCAGACCCGTGCGGACCAGGCGCGCCGGCAGGCCGAGGCCGATCGCGCCCGACAGGAAGCAGAGCGCAAGGCTTATCTGGAGAAGGTGCAGGGCGAATTGGATCGCTTGGATCAGGCGCGCGAAGAGGCGTTACCGCTGGTTGTGCGCCGGGATTTCCGGGGTGCCGCCGAACTCGTTCGGAGCCGTCTGACCGATCTCGCGACGGACGAGGCGCGCCAAGCGCTGGCGCTGACCGTGGAGTCGTTCGAGCGCATGGAGGCGCTGCGACGATTCGTCGTGCGCTCCGTGCCCGAAGCTCCGTTCACGGGAGCCCGCCGCGATATTGGCGGCGATATTGTGGGCGCTTCCCTGACGACCGTTTCGGTGTCGCTGGCCGGCGGGGCCGGCTCAGCCGAACGGTCATGGGACGTTATTTCTCCCCGGGTCTTTGCGGATATGGCCTCCTTCTACCTCGGCCGCAGCGCCGCGCCGGCCGCCGAGAAGGGTGAACTGGCGCTGGCGATGGCTCTGTACGCCTACTATAACGGCGGTTTTCGGCCTGCGGCCGCGTTCGCAGAAAATGCCGTAAAGCTGAACCCTGAGCTGCGCGCGCGCGCGCGTCAGTTCATGCCGGGACTCCTGCCGGATTCGCCGTAGCCGAAGCCGGATCCGGCTATTCCACTGCCGGCAACATCTGCTCCAGCAGGCCAGGCAGGGACTCGATGTCTGGAACGCGCAGATCGGCGGCCGTCCGTTCACCCGACGGCGCAACGCGTACCGTGGTGCCGCACCCGGCGCGGCGTCCCGCTTCAATGTCGCGTTCGGAGTCGCCGATCATCCAGGAACGCGCCAAGTCCAGTTCGTGGCATTCGGCCGCCTCCGTGATCATGCCCGGATTCGGCTTGCGCCGCGGATCGGCGTCATTGTCGGTCGTGCAGACGAGAATATCCAGCAACCGAAGCCCTTCGGCGGCCAGTGCGGCGCGCAACCGCGCGTGCATCTCCTGCAGCGCCTCAGGTCGGACGCGACCCAACGCAACGCCCCGTTGATTGGTCACGATGACCGCCTCGTAGCCGCGGCGGCGGACAATCCGCAGCGCGGCGATAAAAGCGGGCAACAGGTGAAAGTCCTCAACGCGCTCGACATACCCGGGACCGGGAGAGCGGTTTACGATGCCGTCGCGGTCAAAGAACACAGCCGGCCGCCGCCGCGCAGTTGGATCGCGCGCGCTCACGATGGGGTTGGCGTCTGCGGCAGGATCGGCACCGTGGATTTCTTCATGAAGTCGCCCGGCGAGAGCGCGCCGGCGTTGAGACCATACCCTTTGCGGGCCAGCAGGTTGGCAACGGCCCCGCGGCAGAGTCCGGCATCGCACGGGTCAACGCTCAGGATCGGCACACGGTCAGCCAGCCGGAGTTCCCGTCGCAGCAAATCCGCCGGCGAGACGATGTCGATCAGACCATCGCAATGCACGCAGCGGCCGCGTTTGCCGATTTCAGCATCCTGAACCCACATCTTCTGGCGACAGGTCGGGCACCCGATCTTGAATTCGCGCGCGCCCTCCGGCCGGCAGAACAGCACGATCAACGGCAGCGCGTCATCGGAACGTATACGGCGGCGGCGCTCCTGCAGGTCTGCGAGGGAGAGTTGATCCAGAAAACGCGCCAGCAGGATCACGCCGTCCGCGATCGCCATACGCGGCTCCCAGGCCGGGTCCCGGTCGGGCGGATCGCTCATGCGTTTGAGTTGGACGGTCCATCGGTCGAGCGTCACTTCGCCGAACGGCGCCTCGCGGCCCGCCATCGCGGAGCGGATGAACTGGTCGCACAGGTCGGCGTCCAGACCGACGACCGGAACGAACGACTGCCGGGGGACGATCGGCGCACCGACGCGGATGGTGGGGACCTCGGGCACGGTCGGTCACTCCGCGGCCTTGATCTCGTCCCACATCCGGGTGTAGAGCGCCAGCGCCTCGCCGACGTCCCCGATGATCTCGCAACGCGCCGCGAGTTCATCCGGCAGAAAGATGGTCGGATTGTTCCGGATCGTCTCGCTCATCAACGGGTAGGCGCTTTTGTTGGGCGCCCGGTACCCGATGAAGTCCGTGTTTTCCGCTGCGACCTCCGGCCGCAGCAGGAAATCAATGAAACGATGGGCCAGTTCGACCTGCCGCGCGCCGACGGGGATCACGAGGTCGTCGCAGGAGATCGACGTGCCCTCCCGGGGGATCACAAAGACGATCTGGTCGTTCTCTTCGGCGGCCTGGAGGATGTCGCCGTTGTAGCCGTGCACCAGTAGGAACTCGCCCGACGCCAGCCCCGTTTTGTATTGCTCGTTTTCGAACTTGGCCAAGTTGCGCTTCCAGAGCAGGACGACGTCGCGGGCCTTCGCCAATTCCTCCGGATTGCGCGTATTCAGGCTGTAGCCGAGATACTTCAGCGCGGCGCCCAGCGTTTCGCGCATGTCGTTCAGCATCGTCATGCGGCCCTTCAGATCCTCGCGGCCGAACATGGCCCACGAGGGTTCCGGGTCTTTGACACGGCCGTTCAGCCAGGCGATGCCGGTGTTGGTGAGCATGTACGGCACGCTGTGGTGCATCTCCGGGTCCATGGTCTTGGCGAGGTATTCCGGGTCTACGTGGCGCAGGTTCGGCACCCAGTCGCGGCGGATCGGCTGCAAAAGCTTCTGCTCGTAGAGCAGTTTGACCATGTAACTGCTGGGCACAAGCACGTCATAGCCGGACGCGCCGGCCTTGATCTTGTTGTACATCGCCTCGTTCGAGTCGAACGTGTCAATGACGACGCGGCAGCCGGTCTCGCGCTCGAAAGCTTCCACCAGTTCCGGCTTGATGTAGTCGGCCCACGTGTACAGATGCAGGGTGGGGCGTCGGCTGCCGCAGCCGGCGGCGATTGTCGCGGCCGCCGTCGTCGCCGCGAGCATGCGTATCGTCCACGAGCCGTCGATGTTCAGCTTCATATGGGACTCCGTTCCGCCATTCGACGGCTCGCCACCGCCGCCAGAAACGTCACGGCCAGCAGCAGCGTCGAAAGGGCGTTGATCATCGGCAACTGCCGACTGTGTTTGATCATACTGTAGATGCGGACCGGCAGCGTTGTCGAGCCGGGACCCGCCACAAAAAAGGTGATCACAAAATCATCAATCGAGAGCGTGAAGGCGAGCAAGGCGCCGGCGGCGATGCCGGGGGCCAGCAGCGGCAGCAAGACGCGCCGCGCCGCCGTCCAGCCGTCAGCCCCCAGGTCGCGCGCCGCTTCCAGCAGCGAATCGTCGAAATCCTGCAGCCGTGCGAGAACGACCATCGCGACAAAAGAGATGCAGAACGTCACATGGGCGAGAAAGACCGTGAGCAGCCCCAGCCGGAGACCGATCGCGGCGAAGAAGATCAGCAGGCTCATGCCCATCAGGATCTCCGGGATCACCAGCGGCGTGTAGATCAGCATGAAATGCATCCGTTGCAGACGGCTGCCGTAGCGGTGCAGCGCGAAGGCGGCGGTGGTGCCCAGCATGACCGACGCGATCGTCGCGCCGGCGCCGATCAAGGCCGTGTTCCGCAGTGCCAGCCAGACGCTCCGCTCCCGGAACAGCCGCGCATACCACGCCAGAGTGAAGCCCTCCCAGGTGCCGCCATAGCGTGAGGCGTTGAACGAATTGACCACGAGTACGGCGATCGGCAGGTACAGGAAGACCAGCACAATCACGGTGGCCGCCAGCGGAATACGGGACGGCTTCACCGCGGCGCCTCCGGTATCGCGCCGGCCGGCGCGGTCCCGCGCCGACGCTGGAGCGCGAAGGCGATCAGCAGGGGGGCCAGCACGGCCAGCGTCAATAGGGCCGAGAGCGCACTGGCCTGGGGCAGGTTCCGATCGGCCAGCGCGCGCTGGCCGATCTTGTTGCCGAGCATCTCGCTCGACGGTCCGCCGAGCAGATCCGGAATGACATAGGAGCCGAGCGCGGGAATGAAGACCATCAGCACAGCGGTCAATAGCGCACGTCGGATGCCGGGAAGAAAGACGCGCACGAACGCCGTGCTTGCGCGCGCGCCCAGGTCCCGTGCCGCCTCCAGCAGACGGAAGTCGAACTTTTCCGCCCCCGCGTAAATCGGCAGGATCGCAAACGGCAGGTGCGTGTATACCATGACCAGCAGCACGGCCCGTTCATTGTAAAGCAGCAGCGTATCCGGCGCCACCAGTCCCGCCAGCGTCAGCATCCGTCGGACCGGACCGTCCGGGTGCAGCAGCACCTGCCAGGCAAAGACCCGGATCAGAAAACTGGTCCAGAACGGCACGATGATCAGCAACAAGAGCAAGGCGCGCCATCGCGGCGCTGCGCGGGCGATGCCATAGCCGGTCGGAATCGCCAGCAGCAGGCAGATCGCCGTCGTCAAGGCGCTCAAACGGACGGTCCGGGCCAGAATAACGGGAAGCCCCGGTTGTGCCAGCACCCGCAGCGTCTCCAATGTCCAACCGGCTTGAATGCCGCCGAAGCGATCGGCCGGTTTCAAGGCGATTGCGAAGATGATCAGCGTCGGCGCAAGGAAAAACAGCGTCAGCCAGAGGAACGAAGGCGCGGTGACCGCCCATTCCATCCGTCGTGTCCGTTGCGCGCGGTGGCGGATCGTCATGCCGCGCCTTCCGAGGACGGCAGCGAAAGCAGTTTTTCGTCCGCTGCCCGGTACTGTTCGAGCATGTAGCCGTCGTCCGCATGCCACGAAAGCCAGACGGCCTCCTTCCAGGTAATGGGACGCTCGTCGAGCAGGTAGCGGCTGTGCTGTTGCTGCACGGCCACCCGGTGACGGCCCGCCCGCACCCAGTATCGCGTATGCGAGCCGAGGTAGATCACGTCTTCGACCACCGCGGCAACGACATTTCGCCGGTCGCGATCCGCCGGGGGCTCCCGAGAAAGGTGCATCTTCTCGGGCCGGATGCTCAACGACACGCGTCCGCCCGCGGGCAGCCGTTTGTCGTTGTAACAAAGCAGCGGCGGCAGACCGTCCACCGCCACGCGCAGGTAGTCTCCATTGACGGCCTCGGCGCCGACGCCCTCGAAGAAATTCGTGTCGCCGATGAAGGCCGCCACAAAGCTGCTGCGCGGCGATTCATAGATCTCGCTGGGCCGCCCGATTTGCTCAATGCGTCCCGCGTTCATCACGGCGATGCGGTCGCTGAGGCTCATGGCCTCGCCCTGGTCGTGCGTGACGTAGAGGAAGGTGATGCCGACCTCGTCGTGAATCTGGTCGAGCTCCACCAGCATGCGCTGCCGCAGCTTGAGGTCGAGCGCGGCAAGCGGTTCGTCGAGCAGCAGGACGCTCGGCTTGTTGATCAGCGCGCGGGCAATGGCAACGCGCTGTTTCTGGCCGCCGCTGATCTGGTGGGGCCGCTTGTCCGCCTGGTCCTCCAACTGGATAAGCGCGAGCAGGCGCGCCACCTCCCGCCGAATCTCGGCCGCGGGCCGACGCGCCACACGCAGGCCAAAGGCGATGTTCTCATACACGGAGAGGTGCGGGAACAGCGCGTAGTTCTGGAAGATGGTGTTCACCCGGCGCCGGTTGGGCGGCAGGTCCGTGATGTCCTCGCCGTCCAGCCGCACGCGGCCGGCATCCGGCTGCTCGAAACCGGCCAGAATGCGCAGCAGCGTCGTCTTGCCGCAGCCGCTGGGCCCCAGCAGCGAGTAGAACTCCCCTCGCTCGATTTCCAGCGTGCACTCGTCCACGGCGCGGACGGAACCGTACCGCTTGGACACACCGTCGAATTGCAGGAACGCGCTCATACAGGGACGTTTGAGCCGTTCGCGGACCTGCCTGCCGAAGGTCTGGCGCTCACGGCGCAGCCGGCTCCTCGTGCAGCAGGCAGTGGACGGCTCCAAGGCCCAGCGCCAAATCCACCGCGTGAATGCCGATTACGCGGCGCCGCGGGAACAGATCGGCCAAAATGCCGAGGGCCACGCGATCGGCCGGATCGTTGAACGTGGGGACCAGCACGACGCCGTTGCCGATGTAAAAGTTCGCGTAGCTGGCGGGCAGGCGGCGGCCGCGAAAGGCGATCGGTTGCGGCATCGGCAGCGCGACGATTTCCGGCCGCGAGCCGTCAAAGAGGCGGGCCCCCTCCAGCCGTTCGCGGTTCTCTTCCAACGGCGCATAGTTCGGGTCGTGGGGATCCGATTCACGGGCGAGGACGATGGTTCGCTCGCTGACGAAGCGGGCCACGTCGTCCACGTGGCCATGCGTATCATCGTCGCCCGCGATCCCTCGACCGAGCCACAGGATATGGGGCGCACCCAGCCACTCGCCGAACGCGGCCGCATAGTCGCTGCGCGTCCAGCCCGGATTGCGCGGTTGCGCGGTCTCGTCGAGGAGGCACTCCTCCGTCGCGAGCACGTCACCGGCCCCGTTCACGTCGAAGGCCCCGCCCTCCAGCACGATGCGCCGGCCGTGGCGCTCCGGTTCGACCTTCGGCAGACCTCGAGCCGCCGCGGCGGCCGCGGGCACCCGTTCATCCGTTCGGAAGGCCTTGTACTTGCCCCAGGCCGTGAATCGGAAATGCAGAACGGTCTTGCGGCCGGCAGCGTCAAATCCGAAGACGGGGCCCACATCGCGCAGCCAGTTGCGGCTGATCGGTATCGTCAGAAATTCGATATCGTTCAACGGTGCGCCTGCGTGCCCCAGCACCCGACGGGCCTGCGCGGCCACCGTGGACGAGGCGACCACCAACCGCAGTCGCTCGAAAGGGGCCAGCTTTCGCACCAGTTCGGCGAACACCCAGGGGATCGCCGCGAACTTTACGGGCCAGTCGCGCGGCCCGGGGGGCCACGCCATCCAA
>CAYLTB010000058.1:0-17547 GCA_964386675.1 uncultured Verrucomicrobiota bacterium | reverse complement strand
TGGCGCCATTCCACTCCCACGTGTCGCTGAACGTCGTATCGGCATCCGGTTTCCCGCCATGCACGATCACGCGCCCGCGCCCGCTGTCGTACACCATCCCGTGATCGTAGCGGGCCGGGGGCCGGCTCGCCGGATTCGCCTGCGTCCAATTGGTCCCGTTGTAGGTCCAGGTTTCGTCCAGCGGTCCGGTGCCGCCGAAGAGTACGACCCGGGACCGGGCGGCATCGTAAGCCAGCCGGAATCCCTCCCGCGCCGTCGGAACGTTCGCGGTGACGACCGGGACCCACTTCACTCCGTCCCATTCCGAGGTCGGCGGAAAACCGAGCGGGTAGCCGTTGCCGCCGAACCGCACCAACCGGTTGCGCGCGGAGTCGAATACGACCTGCGTCTCGACCCAGCCGGAGCTGGCCTTGCGGATCGCGTGCTCCGGAAACAGGACATCCATCTCGCCGTCCCCGCGGGCCGCCGCCCGTTGCGCGGTCAGTGACTGACCCACCAGCAGTCCCACAGCGAGAAACAGAAAGCCGAAACTGCGCATGCGCATAAAACCTCGCGGTCTGTTGAAGGCTACAGGGCGAACCATGCCATTTAACCACTCATCCGCTAACGACACGGAATCCCAACAGCCGCCGCCATGCCCCTGCCCTTTCTCCCTTCGCGGTCCTCGTCTTTCGGCGACGGTCAACGTTCGCCGACAACGGATCGCGGCCAGGGCGGCGATAGTCCGAGTTGGGATTCCGGCCCGGCGCGGAATATTTACAGCGGGGCGGTTAACACGAAAGGAAGCCACACATGAACCGAATGGGAATCCGATGGGGAATTGGGATAGCACTGGCGGGCGCGATGCTTCAATCGGCATCCGCGCAGCAGACCGCGGCCGATTCGACTGCGGTATTGGCCGGACGTTGGGAATTCAACACAGTCGGGACCTGGGCCAAATCGGGTTTCGGCAATACCGCCGAATCGTTCACGCAGAAATTCGTGTTGGTTTATAATGCCGAAACGAAACAGTTCGAGGGAGCGCCCTTCGGCTGGCGGCTGATCGAGACCCGGGTGCGTTCGGCCGTGCCGGGCGGGCGGGTTCGCTTCGAGACCGCATATTCGAAACAGTACTCGATCGAGTGGTCGGGCAACCTGAGCGCGGACGGCGAGACCATTTCAGATGGACGGTGGGAGCACCGCGTGGGACGGGGAACATTCACGGCGCGAAAGCTGACAGAGCCCGAAGCGCCTGCGCCACGCCGGCGGAACCCTACCGGCCCGGCGGTTCCGCTGCCGTAACAGATGTGGCCATGAGAAAGGGTAACGATGTCGGACCGATCACGCGCGAGACGTTCCTGCGCCATTACCAGGCGGTGGAGCGGCCGTTGCGCACGTATATCTGGTGCGCGACGCGCGATCCGCACGCAACGGACGATCTATTGCAGAACGTCTGGCAGACGCTCTGGACGAAACTGGACCGGTATGACGCCAGCCGCCCCTTCATCGCATGGGCCATGGGCTTTGCCCGCATCGAGGTGCTGCGCTGGCGACAGGCGCATGCGCGGTCGCGCGAGGTGCTTTCTGAGGAAGCGCTCGATCTCATCGCCGCGACCGTGGAAGAGCAGGCAGACGACATTGCCGAGTTGCAGCGGCATCTCGACGCCTGTCTCCAGACCCTGCCGAGCGGTTCGCGGGGTGTGCTGCGCATGTTCTACCAGGAGCGCATCCGGATCGCGGAGATTGCCGCCCGGCTGCGCCGCACGGTCGGCGCCATCGAGATGCAACTGGTGCGGCTGCGACGCCAGCTGCGCGACTGTGTAACGGCACGCCTTCGGGAGCAAAGCGCATGAAGGCGGAAGGGTTGAGTCCGATTGACGGCTACCTGCTGCACGGACGGGTCGGCCCGCAACTCGAGACCCGCCTCCGGGAGGACCCATCCGCCGCGCAGGAACTCGTGTTGAGCGCCGCGATGGACGCGCACCTGTCGCACTATTTCCGGGTCGTGGAGCCGGCCATGCGGGCGCCGGCGCGGCGCGCGCCGCGCCGTTCGCCGGTCTTTCAACTGGCCGCCGCGGTCATCATCGGTCTTTCGGTGGGCATCCCGCTGTATCTGATGCTGTCGCCGCGGGTTCCGCTGCCCGGCCCGTTCTCATCGAGGCATCCGGCCCCGCCGCCTATGCAGGCCCCGGCGGTAGTCGAGGCGCCCGTTCCGGCGTCCGATCCCGAGCCCTCGATACCGTTGGCGGCGCGCATCGTATCCGTCGCCGGCTCCGTGACCCGGGAATCCGACGGAGCGATGCTCGCTGCCGGAGCGGCCGTTTACGCGGGGGATCGCCTGCGAATCGCCGTGGATGGCGGCGCGGTGTTCCGTTTGTCCGACGACTCATCGCTGGCGTTGTATTCCGGCGCCGACATTCGCTTCCACGGCGGGGATCACGACGCTGTTGAGATTCAACACGGAATACTGCAGGCAAACATCGTTTCCCGCGCTCCGGACCGCTGGTTTCACGTGCAGACACCGCAGGCGCAAATCGTGGTCCGAGGCACCTCATTCCAAGTCGACGTGACCGCCGCACGGACCCAGGTTCAGGTGCATAACGGACGTGTGGAACTGGCCACGGCCGCCGGCACCGATCGCAGGATTCTCGCGGCCGGCCAGAGGGCCGTCATCGAGGGCCGGACGATTCGGCTACCGCCCAGTCCCCAGTGGCAGTGGCGGTTGGCTCCGGCCACAGGGCCGTAAAATTGGGGACGGACGCCGGCCCCATGCCGCACGGCGGCAGATTCTTCCAGGCGGATAATGCGATGGACGAGCAGGGCGTCAATCCGCCACCGTCAGCGCATCGCCGCCGGCGCGCGGCGCCAGCACCACCGGAGCGGGTTCGATCAGTTGAATCCGCTTCCACCGCCCCGAATGAAATCGCCACAGAAATCCGAAGGACAGCACAACTACGAACACCGTCATCCAGCCCCACAGCAACGAGATCCCCTCGCCCATCCATTCCGGCAACGCCGCGGATCGCTCGCGGAGCCAAATGACGAGCGCGACCTCGCCGGGGATCCAGAACAACCACGCCATCGCAACCGAGTACAGCATGGAGAACCGCGTATCGCCGGCGCCGCGCAACGCGCCAATCAGGATGATGTTGATCGTGTCGAACATGCCCCAGGCGGCCATCATCAGCAGCAGGGGTCGTGCCACGCGTCCGAGCGCCGCCCGATCGAGGCCGCCCTCTCCGCTGCTGAACAGGCGCAGGTACAGGTCGGGCAGCAGGACGTACGTCAATCCAATAGCAGCCATGTAGATCCAGCCCGTTTTCAGGGCCGTCCAGCCGGCGCGTTCCGCCGTCGCGCTGTCACGGCGGCCCTGGTACTGGCCGACGAGAATGGAGGCCGCCATGTTGAGTCCCAGCAGCGGCTGGAAGGCGACGTTGTTGATGCTGATCGCGATATTGCTCGCCGCCAGCGGCAGTCCGCTCAGCCGCCCCGTCAGCAGCACGAAGACCGCGAACGATCCGATGTCGAGCAGCAGATGAACCGCCGCCGGCGTCCCGAACCGCAGCAGGCGGGTGAACAGGGCGCGATCCCATCCCAGGAGCCGCCGCAGGTCATATTCCGCGCGCGTCCGCCCGGCGAAGAACCGGTGGGCCAGCATCGCCGCCGTTATGCCGGTGCCGATCACGGTGGCCCAGGCTGCCCCGGCGATGCCCATGCGGGGAAAGCCCCAGCGGCCGAAGATCATCGCGTAGTCGAGCACCAGGTTGACCAGGTTTCCGGCGACCGTCGCGACCATGGTCGTGCGCGTGTCGCCACGCCCGTTGAAGAAACCGCTGAGCGCACCCGCCAGACATACGGCGAAACCGCCCCACATCAGAATACGGAAATAGACAATCTCCTCGGCCAGCACCGCGGGCGCGTGTCCGACCTGAGTCATCGCCCAGCGGCCGGCGGGCACGAGCAGCCAGATGAAGGGCGCGGATACCAGCGACAGCCACAGGGCCTGCGCCGTGGCGCGCACGCAGCCCACGGCATCTCCGGATCCGTGATACTGCGAGACGAAGGCGCTGGCGTAACCCGCGAGCGCATGGAAGAAGGAGATCAGCGTGAAAGCGAGGATGCCGGCGGGCAGCGCCGCCTGGATCGCCTCGGAGCTGTAACGGGCGAGGAAGACGCGATCGGCGAACTGCATCAGCGTGAACGACGCCGTGCTGACAATCAGCGGATAGGCGATCCGCAGCAGTTCGCGATAACCGCCAGGCCTGGGATCGGAGCGGGAGTCGTTCATGGAAGCGCACAGTATGCGGCAGCCGCCCCCGGGGGCGGAAGTCAAAACGCGCGGGGCAAACCCCGTTGATTCCGCCACATATTGTGGTTGTATGGCTGCCCCCCCCTCGATATGCTTACCGAATAGGACTTGCGCAGGGCGCGAGCCGATGTCGTTAACCGGTGTCCGCCGTTGTGGCGGGAGGTTTCCGTTGTACCTGAAACGTCTGGAATTGGTGGGATTCAAGAGCTTCGCGGATCCGACGCGGTTGGAATTCGGGCCCGGCATCATGGCGATCGTCGGGCCGAACGGCTGCGGCAAGAGCAACATTGCCGACGCGGTGCGCTGGGTGCTGGGGGAGCAGAACGCCCGCGCCCTGCGCGGCGGAAAGATGGAAGACTGCATTTTCAACGGAACGGAGACGCACCGGCCGCTCGGCATGGCGGAGGTCAGCATCACCCTCGCCGATTGCGAGTCCACCCTCGGACTGGAGTTCAACGAGGTGACCGTCACCCGTCGTGTCTTTCGTTCCGGGGAAAGCGAATACCTCATCAACAAGACCCCCTGCCGCCTCAAGGATATTCAGCGGCTGTTCATGGATACCGGCGTCGGCACCAACTCGTACTCGTTGATGGAGCAGGGCCGCATTGACCGCGTGCTCAGTTCGCGCCCCGAGGACCGGCGTTCCGTCTTCGAGGAGGCCAGCGGCATCACGAAGTTCAAGGCCGACAAGAAGGAAGCGCTGCGGAAGCTGGAGCACACCGAGGCCAACTTGCTGCGGCTGGCCGACATCATCCGCGAGGTCAAGCGCCAGATCATCTCCCTGCAACGCCAGGCCGGCAAAGCACGCCGCTACCAATCGCTGCAGCAGCAGTTGCGATCCATTGACCTCTTCTTCACCCGTCAGCGCCTCGCGGCCTTCGACGAGCAGCTCCGCGCGCTGGATCTCCGTCGCGCCGCGGCCCTGGAACGGGAGGAGGCGCTCGACGCCGACGTCCGCGACGCCGAACGTCAGGCCGACGCCGCGCGCGCGGAAATGGATGCGTTGGAGCGCGAACTCGAAGCGCTGCGCGAAAGCGTCGCACGGGCCCGCGCCGAATGGGAACACACGCGCGATTCCGTTGCGATGAACCGGGAACGCATCCGCGAACTCGCCGAGGTGTCCGATCGCGACGGGCGCGAGGCGGAGCAGGCCCGGGCGCAGGCGGACGATCTGCGGATTCAAATCGCCGACCTCGAGGCCGCGCTGGCGCGCGCCCGGAGCGAACGCGACACGGCGAAATCGCGATGGTCCGAGGCGGCCGCCACCCTGCAGCGCGTCGAGGAACAGCTCGAAGCGGCGCAGCAACAGGCGCATGCGCTGCGCAATGAATCCCTGGAGCTCGACCAGCGTGCGGCCCGTCGCCAGCGCGAGCTCTCCGACCTGGACGCCCGGGAACGGTCGGCTTCCTTTCGCCGCGAGAAATTGGCTGCCGAGCAGGCCGATTTGCGTCGGGCGCTCGAACAATTCGAGACCCGCGGCGCACAATTACGCGGCCGCCTGGTCGAACTGCAGGCGGCGGCCGATGCGGCCGCGGCGGCCGACGCGGCCGCCCGCGAGCGGCGCGCCGACGCCGGCCGCCGCCGCGCCGAGCAGCAAAAATGCCTGTCCGATTTACAATCCACGGCGGCGACGCGCGCCGCCCAAATCGAGCTGCTGGAGCGGCCGGAGGCGCGCGCCGACGGTTTCCCCGGCGGGGCCCGCCTGCTGCTCGATCCCCCCGCGGACCTGGAACTGCGCCGGGACCGCGTGCTGGGCGCCTTGGCCCGGCACATCGAATTCGACGCGGAATACCGCCCCGCCATCGAAGCGGTGCTGCGTCCGTGGCTGGATGCCGTCGTCGTCCGGGACGCCGACGCGGCGCTCGAGGCGCTGCGCGCGCTCGAACTCCGACGCGCCGGTCCGGCGCGACTGCTCCCGCTCGGCGGCGCCGCCGGCGCTGCGCCCGTGGACGGGCCCGGCGAGCCGCTGATCGCGCACCTGCGGGCCGATGACGCTATCCGCCCCCTGCTGGAACGGCTGCTGGACGGTGTGCGGCTGGTGCAGTCCGCGGCGGACCTTCCCGCCGCGCCGCCGCGCGGCCTGACGCTGGTCACGCGATCGGGCGCGGTGTACCGCGGCGACGGTCCGGCCGAATTCTGGATGCCCGACGACGCCAATCCCAATCCGGTCGCGCGACGCCAGCAGGTGCGCGCATGGCGCGCGGAAGCGGCCGCGCTGGCCGAGCGAATCGCGGAAACGGAGCGCGCGCTGGAGGACTGTCGAGTCGAGGAGACGGCCGCCGAACAGGCCGCCGAAGCCACGCGGAGCGCGCTGGACGAGGCCCTGCGGCAGGTGGCGCACGCCGGCGGCGAGCAGACGGCGCTGCAGCGCGACGCGCAGGCCGCCGCCGAGCGCGTGGAAACCGTCGCCTACGAATTCGAGGTCCTCGGCCGCGAGGGTCACGAAGATGTCGAACGCCGCGCGCGGTTGCAACAGGAAATGGACCTCGCTCGCGCGCGGCAGGAAGAGATCCGATCCGCACAGGCCGCGCTGGTAAACCAGTTGCGCGAGATGGAACAACGCCGCAACCGCGCGCTGGCGGCCGCCACGGAGGCGCGCATCGAGTTCAACGATCGCGGCAATGCCGTCGAGCAACTGGAACAGCGCGCGGCCAGCCACCGCAAGCGGGCCGAGGAGCTGGACCAGACGAGCGCCGGACGGACCGCCGCCGCCGCGGAGTACCGCCGCCGGATCGCCGAGCTGGAGAAGGCCGCCGCCGAGGCGCAGGACCGCCTCGAACCGCTCGCCGCCGAAACGCGCCGGCAGGAAGCGGCGCTCGCCGGCGCGCGAGAGCGCCGCGAGGCGCGCCAGGCGGAAGTCGTCGCGCGCGAACGCGCCGCCCGCGAAAAACGCGCGGAACTCGACGCGATCCGTCGGGAACGCAGCGCGATCGAGATCGAAGCCGCGGAACTGCGCACGCGCCGGCAAGGCCTGCTGGAGCGCGCCAGCGGCGACTATCGCGCCTCCGCCGACGAAATCGGCGCCGCCCCGGAACCCGACTGGAGCGATTTCGGCGGACCGCCGGCGGACCGCGAAGCGCTCGAATCGCTCGTGGCCGAACTGCGGGCCAAGATTGAGGCGCTGGGCGCCGTCAACCTTATCGCGATTGACGAATACCAGGAGCTGGAGCAGCGGCACGAGTTCCTCACCCGCGAGCAGGACGACCTGGTCCGCGCCAAGCAGCAGTTACTGGACATGATCCGCCGGATCAATCAGACGACGACCGCGATGTTCCGCGAGACGTTCGACAAGGTGAACGAAAACTTCCGCATCATGTTCGAGCGCCTGTTCGGCGGCGGTTCGGCGAAGCTGGTGCTGGTGGACGAAGACGACGTGCTGGAATGCGGCATTGAAATCATCGCCCGTCCGCCCGGCAAGCGCCTGCAATCCGTCTCGCTGCTCTCCGGCGGCGAACGCACGATGACGGCCGTAGCGCTGCTGTTTGCGCTCTATCTGGTGCGTCCCAGCCCATTCTGCCTGCTCGACGAGCTGGACGCCGCGCTCGACGACACCAACATCGGCCGGTTCGTCACCGTGGTTCGGGAGTTCGTGGCGAACTCGCAATTCATCATCATCACGCACAACCGGCAGACGATCGCGGCGGCGAACACGCTGTTCGGCGTCACCATGGAACAGCAGGGCGTCTCGAAGATCGTCTCCGTGCGGTTCCATGCGGACGGCCGCCCGGAATCCGCGCCGGCCGGTGATCGCGCGGGAGTCGCCGCGGAGGCCGCCGCGCCCGACGCGGCCGCACCCTGACGCGGCGCGCCTGCCGCGCCGTGGCGGTCGAACGCCGACAATAAAATTCCGCCCTTCGCGTTGTATTGGGTCGAAGGAGCGGATGGATATGCGATGGCCGGCATGCAGCCGATCGAACGCGAATGGCTCGAACAATATCGCCGGGGCGATCTGGACGCCCTGGGCCGGCTCGTCGAGCAATACCGCCGCCCCCTCTATTCGTTCATTCTCAAGATGACTGAGGGCCGGGGCGACCCGGAGGAAGTGTTCCAGGAAACCTGGATCCGCGCGATCCGGAACCTGGACCGTTTCGACGATCAGAATCTGCTCGGCTGGCTTTTCCGCATCGCGCACAACCTGATCATTGACCGCGCTCGGAAATCCAGGCCAGAGGTGCAGCCGTCTCCGCGCACGGGGCAGACGGCCACCACTTGGTTCGATCAGGTGGCCGCCTCGGGCCTGGGCCCGGCCACCGTGACGGCGGGCCGCGATCTGGGAAAGCAGATCGAGTTGGCGCTCGAATCCCTTCCTCCGGAGCAACGGGAAGTGTTCCTGCTGCGTATGGACGGCAACATGTCATTCAAAGAAATTGCAAAAGTGCAGGGGGTTTCCATCAACACGGCGCTGGCGCGAATGCACTACGCGGTTCGCAAATTGCGTAATTTACTCAAGGACGCGTACGAGGGACTTTGACGGAAACGAAACCATGAATTGCTCGAAGGCCAGAAAGTGGCTGCTGCTGGATGACGCCGGCGAGCTGCCGGCGGATCGGCGGGCGCGTCTCGCCGCGCATCTCGCCGGCTGCGCGGAGTGCCGGAATTTCGCCGCATCGTTGGCCGATCTGCGCGGACAATACCGGGCGGAAGGCGGCGCGCCCAACACGCCCCTTCCAACGCTGACTGCCATCCTGACCGCGGCCCGTGGTCTGGGTCCCCCCCCCGCCCCGCGCCGCGCCCCCCATGTATTCTGGTGGTCGCCGCCCCGCGCGCTGGCCGCCGTCGCGGCCGCGTTCCTGTTTTTCAGCGCCCTGGCGGTCGGACTGTGGCGCCATCGCCTGGCCCCCAGCGCAGCGAGACCCAGCGACGCCGCCATCCGGGCGGCCGTCGGACTGGCTATCGCCGCCATTGAAAACGAATGGTGCGCCCTCGAAGGCGAACTGGCCATGGCCAGGCTGGAGATCGGCGACTGGCTGTCCGCGACAGAGGATCCCGCGGCCGAAGGACCCGCCCCGGTCAATGAGAAGGGAGCCGGAACATGAAAATCGCCATACTCTCGTTCACGGTGGCGCTCGCCGCGCTGTCGGCGGCGCCCCAAGGGCGCGCCGCCGACCGAGATGAGACGCCGCCGCCGCGGAATCCGGACGCCGAACTGGAACCCGGCGGCACCGCCCGACGCCCCGCGCCTCCCGTGCGACCGATCCTCCCCGCCGTGGAGCGGCGGGGGGGCGATGGCGAGGAGGACAACTTCATCACACAGTGGCTGGAGCGGGTGCGGGAGGCCGAACCGGAGGAGTTCGCGCGCCTGCGTCGGCTTCGGGAAAGCAATCCCCCTGCGTTCCGCGAGGAGATGCGACGCCGTCTGTTTCAACGGCGCGGCCCAGCCGGCGACGGCGCCGATGCGCGTCGCGGACTCCGCCCTCCGCCGCGGTGGGAACGCGATCCGGAACTGGAACGCATCGAACTCGAACTGCTGCAACTGGCCCGGCAATTCCACGCGGCGCGGGATCCGGCCGCGCGCGAGGAGCTGCAGGGCCGCATCCGCGACAAGCTGCGGGAGACATTCCGAAAACGGGAAGACGTCTGGGTCGCGCGGATCGCGGCGATGCGGCGCGACCTCGACGAGCTCGAAATGCGGCTCGATCAATTCCGGAAGGACCGCGAGGCGGCGGTGAACGAACGCCTGCGGGACATTCTCCGGCCGCAACCGAACCCTCCGCCCGGATCGGATGCGAACGAAGCGCCGCCGCCGTAGGCGCCGCCGGCATCCGGTTCTCCAACCCTGAGAAGACCGCGGCAACGGCGTCCGACACAGGAGCGCGCGCATCGGCATTTGCGCTTGAACCTCGCACGCGCGCAGTCCATAGTATTCGGTTTAGACCCGGCCCGGTTTCGGACTTGACCCGAGTGCAGGAGTCCGGCCGGCCAGAGGGGAGATCCGGATGGAGCCGTTGCAGCGCATTCGCGGTTATGGCGGTCCGAAGGGACCGGTCGTGTTGGCCATCATGGACGGCATCGGCATCGGTACCCACGAGTCGGGCGATCTGGTGCGCGCGTCCCATACGCCGACGTTGGACTGGCTGGGGAAAAACGCGATCGTCTCGCGGCTCAAAGCCCATGGGACGGCCGTGGGCATGCCCAGCGACGAGGACATGGGCAACAGCGAGGTCGGCCACAATGCCATCGGGTGCGGCCGCGTTTTCCGTCAGGGCGCCAGCCTCGTCAACCAGGCCATCGCCACTCGCGCGCTGTTCGAGGGCGCCGCGTGGAAGGAGCTGATCGCCCATTGCCGGAAGCACGGCTCGACCCTCCATTTCATCGGCCTGTTTTCCGACGGCAACGTACACAGCCATATAGACCATCTCGAAGCGATGCTGCGGGAAGCCCGGCGCGCCGGCATTGCGCGCGCGCGCATCCATATCCTGCTGGACGGCCGTGACGTGCCCCCCACCTCGGCGCTGGACTACGTGGATCGCTTCGAGGCCTTTCTGCGGGACATCAATGCGGACGGAACGGTGGATTACGCTATCGCGTCCGGCGGCGGTCGCATGAAGATCACGATGGACCGCTACGAAGCCGACTGGGACATGGTGCGGCGAGGCTGGGCGATCCATGTCCACGGCGACGGTCCCCGTTTTCCGTCCGCCCGCGCCGCCATCGAAGCCCACCGGGCCGCGCATCCGGGCGTCGTGGACCAGGACCTGCCGCCGTTCGTCATCGTGCGCGACGGCGCGCCCGTCGGCCCGATCCGCGATCACGACAGCGTGATCTTTTTCAACTTCCGCGGCGACCGCGCCATCGAGATCACACGCGCGTTCGAAGAGGAATCGTTCCAAAAGTTCGACCGATCGCCGCGGCCTCGGGTGCTGTACGCGGGCATGATGCAGTACGACGGCGATCTGCTGCTGCCCAAGCGCTTCCTCGTCCCCCCGCCGGCCATTGATCGCACACTGGGCGAATTCCTGTCGGCCACCGGTCTCCGGCAACTGGCGATCAGCGAGACGCAGAAGTTTGGCCACGTCACTTACTTCTTCAACGGCAACCGCTCCGGCAAGTTCAACGAGGAGTTCGAGGATTACGTCGAGGTGCCCTCGGACCGCGTGCCCTTTGAGCAGCGCCCGTGGATGAAGGCCGCGGAGATCACCGACCGCGTGACGGCTGAAATTCTATCCGGCAAATACCGGCACGTGCGCCTCAACTACGCCAATGGCGACATGGTCGGGCACACCGGCAACTTCGCCGCCGTGCGCATCGCCGTCGAGACGGTGGACCTGTGCCTGCGCCGGGTCGTCGAGGCCGTACGAAAGGCCGAAGGCATCCTGGTCGTCTCCGCCGATCACGGCAACGCGGATGATATGTACGAGCGGAACAAGAAGACCGGCGCCGTGGTGTACGACCCCGCCACCGGCGAACCGAAACCGAAGACGGCGCACTCGCTCAATCCGGTGCCGGTGTTCATTTTCGATCCGACGGGCATCGCAAAGGCGCGCCTGGCGCCGCACGAGGATCTTGGCATCAGCAGCCTCGCCGCCACGGTGCTGACGCTCCTCGGATACCGCCCGCCCGCCGATTATACGCCGAGCCTCGTGGACCTGGGTTGACGTCATGAAGACCGCCGCAAGGCTGGCCGCCTGCTTGACCGCGCTCACCGCCGCCCGCGCCGAGACTCCCCGGTTGCGCCAGGCCGAATTGCTGCGCCTCGGCGATGACGCGGTGATCCGTTTGACGTTCGACCGTCCCGCGGCGGCGGACGCCGTTCGCTTGCTGCTGGCGCCCGGCGCAGTTGACGCCGCCGCCTCCGGCGTCGAGGCGACCCACCGAATCGACGGACTGCGCTTTTTCACACGAGCCCGCGATCCCGCCGTCGGCGCCTGGGATGCGGTTTCCGACGTCGCCGCGGTGAGCGACGGGCCGACGCTCGCGATCTTGATTCCGCGTGCCGCTACGGCGCCCCGCATCCGTTGGGCCGTGGAGATCAGCGACGACCGCTGGCGTACGATCGCACGTCAGCCGGCCGCAGGCTGGAACGACACGCTGCTGCGCGCCGCGCCCGAGGCCGCGCCGATCGTGGACGATCCCTTGCCGGCGGATACTTTTCCACTGCGCGCGGCGCAGTCCCTTTCCCAACGCTTTCGGGATCCGACGCCCGATCTCCCGTGGGCGCCCTGCCGCTGGCCGATCGATCCCTGGCCCTTCCGCCTGCTGCTGCGCGAGCCGGGGTCCCGGGATTCCGCGGCCGTCGAGCCGTCGAGCGCCGAACAATCGGGCCGCCATCTGCGTCTGAAGGGCGCCTACCGGGGCATGCAGTGGACGCTGCGGTTTTCGCCCCGCGAAAGCGGATGGACCATCGAAGGCGAACTCTCGAGCGACGAGGAGCGCGCGGTCACCGCCGTCGTGGAATGGCGGTTGCCGCCAGGCGAGTGGACATGGCACGACGATCTCGACCGCGTTCGCCGTATGGCCCCAGGCGCCGATCCTTTGCGCCATGTCGTTCCGACCGCTTTTGGGGCGGGCGCGCAATCGCGCTATCCGATCGGCGCGGTCAGCGGTTCGGATGCCCGAATCTTCGTTCTCGAAGTGCCTCCGGATGAACCTCGTCTGTTCCGCATCGAGGCGGAGGACGGCCCGCCGCGGCTGCGCGCGGAGTTCGATCTCGGGCTGACTGCCCACACGCTCAATTTTCCGCGACGGGCGACATTTGCGCTCGACGGCCTCGAGTTCCACGGACCTTCCGCCGATGCGTTCCGAGTCGCCTGGTCGGACTACCAGCGGCGGCACGCTTCCCTTTTTGAGCGGCGGCTGGCCACTGCAGGTTTCTGGCTGCCCGACGCCGCGCCGGGGGCCGACGTCGCGGAACTGGGCCCCTTCTGGGGCGTGGCGGACCCCGCGCAGGATCGCTGGCTTGCGCTCCGGCCCTTCCACGCGCGCTGGCCCCTGGGCGAAGCGACGCCATCCGATCCCGGCAACGTGCTGCGCCGTCTCCGTTTCTTTGCGGCCTTCGATCGCGGCTGGACAGGACTGGATGCGCGCGCGGCCCTGCTGGCCGGTGCGCGCCGGCAGGACGGGTCGCTGGCGATCACGACCGGGCCCGGCGAGGCCGTGGCGGAAATCAACGCCCATCCGGCCTTCGTGACCCCGCCGTCGCAACCGCTGAACCGGGCGATGGCCATCTGGTCGGCGATCGCCGCCTCCCGCGCGGCCAACGAGAGCGTCGGGGCGCTCATCGAGGGCATCGGGGCGCTGTCGGCACTCGACTTCAACCGCGCGGCGCTGACGGCGGCGACATATCCGGCGGCGTGGCGGACGGGCGCTCCGGAGGTCGGGTTGGCGGCGCCGCTGGCCGCGCTGGAATTTCTGGTACCGCTTTCGGCAGCGTTGCGGGCGGAAAACGCCACGCTGGCCCTGGACTTGACGGGAATTCCCCACCCTTCGTTCGCCGGGTTGGCGGATCTGTCGCTCTGCGCGCTGCCGGCGCCCGCGACCCCTGACGCGCCCGCCGAGTGGAGCGCGCGGCGCGTGCTCGCCGGCCCCAAACCGGTGGTCGTGCTATTGGACGCGGACTTTGAGCAGTGGTCGCCGGCCGACCGCCGTGCGTTCTTTGAGGCCTGCCTGTTTTACGGGTTTATTCCCTCACCACGCCGCTCGACGGACAACACTTCCTACTGGAGCCAACCCCGCTGGTTTGCTCGCGACCGCGCGTCGTTTCGAACGTATTGGCCCTGGATACGCCGTCTGGCGGAAACGGGGTGGACCCCCCGGGGACCCGCGAACGCCGAAGCGCCGGGCTGGCGGGTGGAGCATTTCGGCGCCGGCCCGACGCTCCTGCTGACGATGCGCCGCGACGCCGGCGCCGCCGCTGAGACCTCGATCCGCGTGCCGCTCGCGGAGGGCGCGGTGGCCCTCGATCCCCTGAACGGCGCCTGCGAAACACTGACGCCGGTCAACGGGATCGCGTCCTTGCGCGTGCGGTTGAACGCCGGAGCGGCGGCTCTCCGGGTGGTGGCGCCGTGGACTGCCGTTCCGGCAGAAGCGGCTTTTCTGAAGGCCTGGACCTCCGGCGCCGGCGAAGCGGCGGCCGCCGCGCTCAATTTGCGCGCCTGCATCGTGGAATCCGAATCGGGGGTCGCAGCGGAACTTCAGACGGTCGAGGGGCGGCCGCGGATCCGGCTGATCAACCGCGGCGACGGCCCCGCGATCGTATCGGACATCCGGTGGTCCCAGGGCGCGGTCCTGCGGACGTTCTCCGCCGACCCGCGCATTTTGGCGGCCGGCGAGAGCGTCGAGGCGATCGGCGAATGGCCCGCGCCCGCCGGAGGCCAACGCCCGTGGATCGAGGTCCGCTGGCGGACCCAGCGCGGCGCGCAGTCCTGGGCAGCCGCGCGAGCTTTTCATGCGGCCGACGAAACACCGCTGCCGTGAGTCTGCTGACGCTCAAACGCCTGATGGATTGGGCCGGTCCCCGGAAATTCGAGGAAGGCCGCCAACTGTTTCTGAAAGGCGGCGTCCGGGAGCTCGAATACACGCCGCCGCTGGTGAGCGGCCGCATCAGTTATGGCGCGCGCGACCTGTGCACCGCGTTCCGTCTGCTGAACGACGGTTCCGTGGAAAGCCAATGCCCCTGCTACGACAATCGGGAGCGCGGCATCATCTGTGCCCATGTCGTGGCGTTGGGATTGGAGCTGCACCGCCGCCAGAACGACCCCGAGCGGCTGGCGCGGGCAGAAGAGGAACGCCGCCGGGCCGAGCGAGCGGAGCGGTTCGAGGAAGGCCACTACCTGCGGCGCGCGCGGCCCGGCGCCGACGCGACCGCCAAGCCCGCTGCCCTCGAGCTCGCGCTCTCCGAAAACTGGCCGGCGGCGTCGCGCGACGGGCGAACGACCGTTCATTGCCGGATCGTGTACGACGGCGTTTCGCGGCCGCTCGGCGACGCGCCGCGCGACCTGCCGTTCGCCCTCGATCCCCGCGACGAGAACCTGCTGTTCGTACTGGAAGACATCGCGGACGGTCCCTGCCCTTCGCAACTGGATGCGGCCCCGCGCGACTTCGTCAACCTGCTGCGGCTCATGGAAGGTCGTTCGTTCGCGCCGCTCAACGGCGGCGCGCCCCTGCCGGTGCTGTCCGACCGCGTGCGTTTACATTTGAAGGCCGCCATGGATCCGGCCACCGGGGAACTGGTGCTGACCGCCGTGGCGGATGGTTTGGACGCCGACATCGCGGCCGACCGCTGCTATGTGCTGGACCGGCGCGCGGGCTATGTTTTCGACGGCCGGGCCTTCCGCCCGCTGGAGACGCTCCTGCCGGAGCCGCTGCATGAGGTGTACCGCGGCCCTGTTCGGATTCCCCGCGCCTCCGTGCCGCGCTTCCTGCAGGCGGAACTCCCGGCACTCGCAAAGGTCGTGACCGTGGTGTGCGACGTACGGCCGGACATGCTCATCGTTGAGCCGGCCGAGCCGGTCTTTCGACTTGCCCTGCGCGGCAGTCCGGCCTCGCTTTCCGCGGCGCTGTACGCGGATTACGGCATCGCCACGGTGCCGGCCGGAAAGCCCGACGCGGCCGGACTGTTCGCGATTCCCGACCCTGAGGACCTGCTCCGCTATACCGTCCGCGCGCCCGAGCGGGAACAGGCCGCGCTGCAGCGGCTGGCGGCCACGGGCTTCACGGGCGAACACGGGGAGGCGCTGCGTCCGATCATCGGCTGCCGCGAAGTCGCCAATTTTCTCGCCCGCGATTATCCGGCGCTGCGGCGCCGCGGATGGAAGGTCGAAATCCAGGGCCGCGCGGGCGAGTTTCTCGAAACGGCCCGCTACGCCACCCCGGTCGTGCGCCTGCGTCAGCTGGGCGCGGGGCTCGCCGGCGATTTCGAGGTGCGGTTCGACTTCGAGGACCTCGAGGGGGCGAGCGTATCGCCAGCCGAAATCCAGCGCGCACTGCTCAAAGGCGACTCCTTCATCGAGCGCGAGGGCCGCATGATCCTGTTCGACGCCGGCGCCGTGCAGTCGCTGCGCGCCGTCTTCGAGGACTGCGCGGGCGGTCCGGGCAGCGAACCGGGCTCGTTCCGGCTGGCCGGCGTGCATGCCGCCTACGTCAAGGCCTCGCTCGACGCGCTCGATGGGGTGGACGTAGAGGCGCCGCCGGCGTGGCGCGAACTGGCGGCCCGGCAGACGAGTCGCGTGGAGCCCGAACCCGTCTCGCTGCCGGCCGCGCTCGACGGCGCGCTCCGGCCGTACCAGCGCGAGGGTGTGCAATGGCTGCGGTTCCTGGAGCGCTGCGGCTTTGCCGGCATCCTCGCCGACGAAATGGGCCTGGGCAAGACGATCCAGACGCTCGCCTGGCTGACCCTCGAACGCTACCACCCCGACGCCCGCGGAAAACCGGCCCTGATCATCTGTCCGACCAGCCTGGTCGAGAACTGGGCGGAGGAGGCGTCTCGCTGGACCCCGGGCCTTCGCGTCTGCACGATGTCCGGCACGGAACGGCACGCCCGATGGGAGGAGGCCGACCGCGCCCATCTGATTGTCACGTCCTACGCGCTGATCCGGCGCGACTGCGAGCGCTACGCCGAGCGGCAGTTCTCCGTGCTCGTGCTCGACGAAGCGCAACACATCAAGAACCGCTCCACGCAGAACGCGATCGCTGCCAAGAGCCTGCGCGCACACCACCGGCTCGTGCTCACGGGCACGCCGATCGAAAACAGCGTTGCGGACCTCTGGTCCATCATGGACTTCCTGATGCCGGACTATCTGGGGCGCCACGAAGACTTCCGGCGCGGCTACGAGCTGCCGATCGCGCAGGGCGGACCGGAGGGCGACGAGGCTCAAATCCGACTGCGCCGCAAACTTCAGCCGTTTCTCCTGCGTCGTGTGAAGCGCGACGTCGCCCGCGAACTGCCTCCCAAGATGGAGAAGGTCGCGTACTCGCCGCTGACGGCCGACCAGGCGCGCGTGTACCAGGAATTGCTGGAATTCTCCCGGCGGCGGGTCGCCGACCTGGTCGCCGCGGAGGGCTTCAATGCCGCGCGCATGGAGGTGCTCAAGCTGCTGCTGCGGTTGCGGCAGGCCTGCTGTCACCTCGACCTGCTGAAACTCCCTGACGTGCGCTTCGAGGCGCCGAGCGGCAAGATGGACCTGTTGTTCGAGTTGCTGGACGAGGCGATTGACGGCGGCCACCGAGTGCTGCTCTTCAGCCAGTTCCTGCGCCTGCTGACGATCCTCCGCCGCGAGCTGGAGGCGCGCGGTCTGCGGTATTGCTACCTGGACGGCCAGACC
>CAYLTB010000057.1:0-17767 GCA_964386675.1 uncultured Verrucomicrobiota bacterium | reverse complement strand
CGCGTACACGAAACTCGTCTGGGTCGTGCGCCGCTTCCACGCCTGCCAGGCGCCGCCGTCCACCGAGACGTAGACTGTCGAATCCTTCACACCCGACCCGCCGCCATCGTCCGTCACCGTGAAATCAATCTGGTAGTTGCCGCCGCCGATGTCGCGTACCGTTGTCCGCGTAACCGGGGCCGATGCATCCAGCGTGGCACTATGCAGATTCGTGTCGAGCGGGGCGCCGCCGTCATAGAACACTCGCGCGGAGGCTTCAATCTTCTTGCCGGTCTCGAGCGTGATCCCTTGCGTGTAGGACGGCCAGACGCGAATAAAATAGGAAACTTGGCCGAACTGCGCGCGGTCGTCGTTCGGCAACAGCACACCGAGCGAGGTATCCTCCGGCGGCAGTCCCGTTGCTGGATCGAGCGCCGTCAGCGTCCACGTCGCGGTCCGGCTCGACACATCCACGCCCGCGGTCACGCGCAACACGATGCCGCGCTCCGCGGTGAAGTCGAAATCGCCCGAGAAAGACGCCAGCGTCGCCGGCATCGAGATGCGGATATCGCCCAGCACGATGTCGCCCAGCACAAAGCTGCGCTCGTCGAGCAGCGGGTCGAGCGCCTGGACGATACGGACCTGCTGGATCGCCGCAAGGCTGCCCGCCGGATTCTCGAACTTGACGGAGTACGGCAGGTACGTAGCCATCGGCACGAAGTTTTCGGGGCCAGCGCCGGTCGGGCCGATCATCCGCACAAGATCGGAGCGCTCGCCCGTGAGGCCGAAGAAGTCGCGCAACCGCGGATCCGAGACCGAGACTTTTTCCTGCTCGATGCCCAGTCCGGCCTGCACCCAGAACGCCTCGAAGTGCGTCGCGCGGGTCAGGCCGAGATCGAAGTCCGCCGCCGTCGGCATCTGGTCGTAGGGGTGGTACTTCGTTTCGTTGTGTCCGTACCACGCCCGCACAAGATTGAAGAAGGCCGCCCACCCCCCCCCCGCGGAGGATTGGGCGGTGTCGATGCCGAGCAGGCCAGCGACCGACAGCGCGGCCTGGCTGGTAATGGTCGGCAGCAGGTGGATGTCCGGCGGTTCGTCCTCCGCGCGCAGCTGGCCGGCCTCGCGCAATCCGGCCAGATACATCCGGCCCCATTGTGTCGCGTCGGCGGCCGCTTCGATCAACACGCGAGGCGCCGCGGGATCGTTCAGCACGGCCTCGCGCAAACGCGCCGCAACGCCCAGTTGATAGTCCACATACTCCTGCGCCGTCATCGGCGTGGCGGCGGCGGCGATATAGAACTTGAAGGCGAAACTGGAATAGCTGGGCGGCAAACCGCCGTTGAGTTCGTCGAGGTCGTGCAGCAGCTTGATCGCTTCCGGATTGACCTTCAGCACCTCGCGCATCTCGGGGTACACGTCGGCCGTGAAGGTGAGCGCCATGAAGCCCCGGTTGACGAAGTCGAACGTGAAGCCCGGCGCCATCAGACGACCGTCGAGGTTAAAGATTGACTCGAGACTCGCCCACGGCACACCGGCCAGGTTGGGAGCGCCCGCCAGGTTGGTGCGGAAAATCAGCGGGTCGCCGATCGAATAGGCCGGGTCATTGAGCTGTTCGCGGACGAAGCCGGCATAGCCGGTATCCGCTTCGTTCTGCGGCAACCTCGGCAGGCTGAACTCGAAGTGGACATACGGGGTATCGACGTTCGTCTGGCTGTAGACGCCGAAGCCATACCACCCGACGTCGCCGTACTCGATCTCCGACGGCCCCCCCATGCCGACCGTCAGGTCGAGCGGCTGGGCCTCCTCCACCAGGTAGCGGTAAGGTGTAATCGCGACCTGACCGTCCGCGTTGACCACCTTCACGTCGTAGAGCCCGTGCGGCGCGTCGCGCAGGTCAAAGACCGCGACGATCCGCGTGGCGTTGACCACCTGGTAGTTCACGGGCTCGTACTCGGCGATCTGCGGCCGCACGAGCTTGACGATCGCATTGGGCGAGAACCGGGCGCCATGGATTTCCAAGGTGACGTACCGGCCGTCGCCGCCGGCATCGGGGGTCACGTCGCGGATGCCGAACGGAAGCAGACGCGCCTGCAGCGTGATGGCCGCGTCCTCCAGGGAGTGGGCGCTGCGTACCAGAATATAGTAGGTGCCGGCCTCGGTGAGGGGCACGCGAGCGACCTGGTCGCTCCACAGGTGCGTCTCGAAGCGGGCGTCGTAGCGGATCGAGTTCGGCAGCCCCTCGTACCGGACGTACAGCTCGTTGGCCGCCGACTTGTCGGCCGAGACAAGGCGAACTTCCAGTGTTTCGCCCGCGGGCGCAACGACCCCGTAAAGCAGCGAATCGCCGGTTGAGATCGTGTCTTCCGACGGCACGCCCAGCGTCAACATCGGCACGGTCACAGCGATCGTGTTCGCGCTGGCGGTCTTGTTGTTCGCATTGTTCGCGCCCTCGTAAATGTCGTCGAAGATATCGGTGCGGGCGATCACGCGGTAGTTGCCGGGCAGCGCCGGCGGCAGTACGGCCGTGAACTCGGTCGTGTAGCTTTGGCCCGGCGCCAGGACCATGGGATCGCGCCAGCGTTGGTTCGCGGGATCCCAGGTGAGGCCCTGCTCCACGCGACCGAGCAACGGATCGCCGAGGTCCCACACCGCGTCGCTGGAGAGGTAGAGCGCGTCGGCCCAGAAGCCCTTGGCGGTCTCGGTCGCATGGGCATTGCGGACGGTGAATGTCACCGTGACTTCGCTTCCGACGGCGCCCCCGGCGGGAACCGTGACGATGTCCACGATCAGGTCTGTCGGCGGCGCGGGATAAATGATCATCGGCAACGCCGTGGCCTTGGCGTTGTTGCCCTCGTTCGGCCCTTCATAGACAAAGCCGCCCGCCCGCAAGGCGTTGGGCACGTCGGTCAGCACAAAAACGTAGTAGGGGCCGAGCAGGCCGCGCGGAATATTGACGTCCAGCGTGACGTCATAGGAGGCGCCCGTAGCCAGCGCGCCGTCGTGGTTCCATTGCCCGATGAAATGATCGCTCTTGACGTCCAGGTACTGGTCCCGCGACAGGAAGAGGTAGTCCACCCAGGCATTCTGGCGGTCGGGCACGGCACCGGCGCCGGCGTTGGTGACGGTGTAGGCCACGCGGAAACGGCGGCCGCTGTAGACATCCGCGTCCGGGGCGATCGCGGCCGCGGCCACGGACGTCACCTGAAGGTCGGGGGCACTGACGCGCGTGATCGCCACGGCACGGGAGATCATGTTGTTCGCCTCGTCGGCAAACTCCTTCACGCTGCCCATGTGCGACCATTCATCGTTCCAGGGCGGATCGAGCCGGTAGTTGCCGGCCGCTTCCGGGTAGGGCAGCGCATACGACGCCCATCCGCCGCGCGCATACGTGGCGTCGGCAAAAATCAGCAGGTGGAAGCCGCCCTCGATGTCATCGGGCACCCGCACCGTGGTATTCACGGTGTAACTCTCGCCCGGCCCCAGTAGTTGCCGCGTGCCGTCGGGCTGCAGCGCCCCACGGCGGATGTATTCGCCGAGCAACAGGTCATAGCGATCGAGGGTCGCGTCCTGTGAGATGTAGACCCGGTCAATCCAGTAATCCGTCCGGGTGGCCCGGGCGCCGGCGTTGGTCACCGTCCACGAGATACTGATCGTCTGCCCGGAATCCGCGGCAGCCGGAACCGTGACGGCATCAATGCGCAGGTCCGGCTCCCGATAGATCACCGTCAGCGACGTCGCTCCGACATTGTTTCGCTTGCCGTCCGCGCCGCCTTCCCAGACCCGGTTGACGAAGTCCTCGGGCCAGTCGGGAAACGCGCCTACCCCCGGCGTATCAATGCCGCCCCATCGCGCCTCGGCCGCCGGGTCGCGATCGGTGAATACATAGACGTAACGCCGGCCTGCAATGCCGATCGGCAACTGCAGCACCACGGAGGCCGTGTAGCTTCCGCTGGGCGCCAACCCCTCCGCGTTCGCGTGGGCGACGGAACCGACGAAGGTCGCCCGGGAATAGATGAACGCAGGATCGGGCGAGACATAGACATAATCGTTCCACTTCTTCGTGCCCAGCCAGACCGGGTCGGCGCCCGTGTTCGTGACCGTCCACACAATCGTCACGGGATCACCCGAAAACGCCTCCGCCGGCACCCCGACCGACGCGACCTGCAGGTCCGGCCGCCGGTCGGTCACCGCACAGGCCGCCGCGCGCGTATTGTTCGTCGTGTACGGGCCTTCCCAGACCTTCGCGACGGGCACTCCGGACCAGAGGATGTTCTTGAGCTCGGCGATGCTCAGGGCCTTGAGCTTCGCCGTGATCTCGGTCTCGCTCATGTTCTCGTAGTCGCCCAGCGCATTTTTCAAGCGGTCCGTGATGGCGGCGACCTCCGCGAGCAGTTGCTCGTTGGTCGTGAGAATCTCCGTAGGGTTCACGTTCGTCTCGACGATGACGTACGCGCCCTGTGCGCTCGGCGGCAGCGTGAAGGTCGCCGTCTTCGTGTAGGACTGTCCGCGCTGCAGCGCGCCCTCGTGCAGCACGCCGAAGACCATCACGGCCCCCGCGCCCTTGGTCGGCGTCGGGGACAGGTAGATCGCATCCGCCCAGCGGTCGAGATCGGTGACATTCGAGCCGTTGTTCGCGACCGTCCACGTGACCGTGAGCGGCGAGCCGCCGCGGCCATCGGCCGGCGCGACGACCGACGTCACCTCGAGATCCGCCGGCGGCGTGTAGAGGATCGTCAGCGGTTGGGCCGCGGTCTTGAAGTTGTTGTTGTCGAGGGCTGTCGGATCATCGGGGTTGATATTTACGTCGAACGTCAGCTCGAAGACCGCATTCCAGGCATCGGTATAGACCATCACCTCGTAGATACCCTGCTGGTGCAAGGGGATCGTCCCGGTGATCGTCCCCTCGTAATACTCGCCGACATCGAGCGCGCCCGTGCGGCCGACGGTGCCAATGCGGATGTCGCCCTTCGAGGGATTGGGCGACTTCTTATTGACCGTCAGCCAGAGCGAATCGGTCCAGCTGGCCGGGTAGGTGATGCCGGCGCCCTGGTTCGTCACCCTGTACCGCACCGTAATTGTCGAGCCGTCAAAGGCCTCGGTCGGTGCATATACGTTCGAAACGACGAGGTCCGGCGGCGGGACGGGCTGGGCATCAAGGTAAATCGGTACGGCCAGAATGTTGTTCGCTTCATGGTTCGGGTTCGCCGAAAACTCGTCCACGGTGTTCGACGCATCCGCCTTTACAATGATGTATGCCGGTCCGGCAACGCCCTGCGGCAGCGTGTAATTCCCCGCCGTCCGGTACTGCTCGCCGGGCCCCAGCGCCGAGCCGTTCGGCACCCAGCCCAGCAGGCGGTCACCGCCGTCCAACGTGCTGTTGAGGGAGAGATACACCCCGTCATACCACCGGCTGCCGCCCGACGGCGTCGCCGTGACGGCCAGGTTCGTGACGATCCATTCCACGTCCACGACGGTGCCGGAGGTGACCGTCGCGGGCGCGTTGACTGCGGTGACGGTGAGATCCGGCCGGGGCGTCAGCGCGATCGTCAGCTCGGCGCCCAGTGCGGGGTCGTTGTTGGTCTCGTTGGTCTCGGCCACGACACGGGTTGCATCGGTCATCACGAAGACCTCGTAGACGCCCGAGATGTGCAACGGCAGCGCGAAGTTCTCCGTCCGCGTGTAACTCCGGCCGCCGTCCAGTCCCTGCGTAACCGTGAAACGTCCGATCTCGATCTTCTGCGCGCGGTCGCCGTTCGGCGCAATGAAGATGATGTCCGTCCACGATCCCTCGGCGGCATCCGCGTCCTGGTTGCGGACCGTCCAGGTCACATCCACCCGCGCCCCATCGCGCGCCTGCCCGTCGAGGGCCGTTGGCACAGCGGCCACCGCCGTGACCGTGAGGTCAATGTTTGGCGGCGGAATATAGGTCAGCGTGACCCGATCCGACCGGCCGGTGTTGCCGGCGTCATTATAGATGAACTCGTACGGACCTTGGGACTGGACGTACAGATAGACGTCGGTCGCCAGCGCGACCGGCAAGGTCACGTCCACCGTACGCGTGTATGTGGCGTCGACCGCCAGATGGCCGACTCGGTTGAAGGTTTGCAGCAGGACCAGCCCGGTGCCGTCCGCGTTCGGGGAATAATACACGCGATCCGTCCACTCGGGCGTAGACGTCTGCCCGATGCCGCGGTTGGCGACCGTCCAGCTCAGGGTCAGCGGAAGCCCGTTGGACCCGGTGGCCGCGGCGATGACCGATTCCACCACCAGATCCGCGTACGGCCGAGGCACGATGTCCACGAAATGGCCGGGCGTGGCGAAATTCGGACCCGCATTCGTATACTCATAGACCGCATCCAGCGCATCCGTGACGACGAATAGCGTGAACCGGCCGTCGGTCGCGGCGGGCAGCAACATCGTTTCGGTCCGTGTGTAAGCCGTCCCGACGGGCATCAGACCGGTGTGCGTGAACTCGCCGGCAATGCGGTCGTCGCCGTCGCCCAGAATTTCATTGCGCGAGAGGATCACGCGGTCGATCCACGTATCGACCGGTCCGGGTCCGAGGCCCTGGTTCGTCACAGTCCAGGAGACGGTCAGGTCCGCCGGATCGCCGATGATCAGCGGCTGGGCCGTCACCCCGCTCACGGCGAGGTCGGCATACGGCGTCCGGGTCACCGGCAGCGCGCCCGCCAGAAATACGTTGTTGCCTTCCCCCACCCCTTCCACCACCTGCGCGGCGCCGTCCGTCTGTACGAACAGGAAGAAAGTTCCTTCGATCCCGTTCGGCAGTGTGATGTCCATTTGCGCGTTGTAGCTCCCCCCCGGAGCCAGTGCGCCCAAACGGTCCAGCGTTCCCAGCCGCGTGTCGCCCACGGTCCAGACTGCGTCCGCCGAGAGCCAGACCTCGTCCGTCCAGGCGGCCGGCGTCGGACCGCTGCCGTTGTTGAGGATCGTCCAAGAGACCGATTGCGTCGTTCCCGAGAACGCGGAAGCCGGCACGTCGGCGGTGAGCACCACCAAGTCGGGGTGCGTTAACGTGAATCCTGCGGACGCCGTGGCGTTATCGCCCTCGCCCGCGCGCTCGTACACTTGCAGGCTGCTGTCGGTAACGACCACCCAGTACCACGTGCCGTCCGCCAGTACCGGCGGGATTACCGTCTCGGTCCGGGTGTAGGACTCGCCCACCGGCAGCGCCGCGGAACGCGTGAAGGTGCCGATCAGCGCCGCCCCGGCGACCTGCCCGTCCGCAGAGAGATAGAGCCGGTCGCTCCACGGCGCCGCCGCGGTGGCCGCGCCGTCGTTGCGGACCGTCCACGTCACCGCTACGGGCTGCCCGATCGGCGTGCCGGCCGGACCGCCGACCTGCGTGACGACCAGGTTGGGCACCGGCGCCAGCGACACGGTCACCGCCGCGAGGCTGCGGGTGTGGTTGTCGTTCTCCGCACCGGGCTCGAGAACCTGGTTGTAGATGTCGGTCTGAACGAAGATCCAGTAGTCGCCCGCAGCCAGCGTCTCCGGCAGCCGCACGCTCTCCATCCGGCTGTAGTTCGCGCCCGAATTCAGCGCGCCGTTCCGCGCGAACGTACCGAGCGTCACCGCCGTCCCGGCGTCGAAGGTATCCGTCGGGGACAGGTACACGCGATCGCTCCATGCGCCGGTCTGCGTTGTCGCCGTGCCGTGATTCGTGACGCGCCACGTGGCTTCGATCATGGCGCCCGTCAGCGCCGCCGCCGGGGCCGTCACCGCATCAACCTTCAGGTTGGCCGGCGGATCGGCGTAGACGATCTCGATGCGGCGATCCTCGGTATCGCTGACTCGGACGAAGTCGGCGGCGTTGTTCGTCTCGTCGCTCTCGGGGACCTGGTTCCATCGGTCCACCCGGACGAACACATTGAAGCGGCCGGAGATGCCCCACGGAATCGCGATCGTGAAGCTCCGCGCGAAGGTTGCGCCCGCGGCCAGCGGGTCCGTCTGTGAAATGGAGCCGACCAGGATGTCGTCGCTGTTCCCGAAGTATTCGTCGTCTGAAAGCACGACCCATTCCGACCACGCACGGTCGGCCGGCGCGCCGCCCGTATTGGTCACCGTATAGGCCACGGTGAAGTTAGCGCCATTCGCCACCGGGTTCGGCGTCGCCGTCGCGCCGGAGACAACGAGATCCGGCGCGGTCAACGTGATCGCCTGCACGAAGAGGTTATTGGACTCATTGCTCTCCGGCTGCGCCGTGTAACCGTCCACGACGATAATAATGTAGCGCGTGCCGGTCAGGCCGATCGGAAGCTGTACGGTCCGGTTGACGAGGTACGACGCCCCGCCGGCCAGGATGCCCGCCGCGCGCGGCTCGCTCACCAACAGGGTCGCGCCAGCGTTCACGACCGGCTCCGTCGAGAGGTAGACCAGGTCGTTCCATGCGCGCGTCGCGTTGCCCGCGCCCGCCGCGTTCTGGACCGTCCAGGTGAGATCCAGCGCCTTACCCGAGACTCCGGCCGCCGGTATGGCTGTTCCGGCCGCCGCGACGGCGAGGTCGGGCGCCGTAATAGTGATCGGCACCCGCACCGTGTTGTCGGCGTCGTTGTTCTCCGCCTGCTGGTCGTAGATATCTGCGACGAAGAAGAGGAAGCGCGCACCGGTCGGAATCGCGGACGGCACCGTCACGCCCGTGCGCGTCATCACATAGCCGATGCCATCGTTCGTCAGCGGCGCGCCGGTGTTGTTGCGGTAACTGCTCGCCAGCTGTACGTCCGCCGCCGGGTCGAACTGGTCGTCGGCCGAGAGGTAGACCATGTCCCACCACGAGGCGGTGGCCGGTCCGCCGCCGAGATTCTGGACCGTCATCGAAAGGTCTATCCGCTCGCCCCAGGCTGCGACGGCCGGCGCGGCAGTCTGGGTCACGGCGAGATTCGCCGCGGAGAAGGTGGTCGCGCGGGAAAAGACGTTGTTGTTCTCGTTCGCTTCCGCTTGGTTGCCGGCATAGTCCGCGACGAAGTGGAACCAAGCGGGACCGGTCAATCCGGACGGCAGCACGACCTGGCGCGTCACGGTGTACTCGGCGCCGGCCGCCAGCGGAACGTTCGCCCCCGCCCAAACGGATGCAATCAGCGTGGCCGAGCCGGGATCGAAAGATGCGGAGGCGGACACATAGACCGCGTCGGTCCAGCCGGCGACCGCCGCACCGCTGCCCTGGTTGCGCACCGTCCAGGAGACGGCCACCGACTCGCCCCAGCTCGCCGCCGCTGGCGCCGTGGCCGCGGTGACGATGAGATCCGGATTGCTGATGGTGATCGGCGACGCCCGCCAGTTGTTCGTCTCATTCGTCTCGCCCTGATCGTTGAAGCTATCGGTGTAGACAATCAGGTACTTCGAACCCGTCACGCCCCCGGGCAGATGGACGATCCGGTTCAGACCGTAGCTCGCGCTGGGCGCCAGCGGCGTCTGAACATCCACGACGACCCACGTCAGCCCGGTGTCGCCGGCATCCCATGTCGCGTCGTCGGAGAGGAATACGCGGTCCCACCAATCGTTGAAGGCTGTGCCCGTGCCGGCGTTCGTCACGGTCCAGGACACCGAGATCCCCTCGCCCACCGCGGCGGTCGAGGGTGCGACGAGTCCGACGACGGTCAGGTCAGGCGCGGAAATCTCGATGGCGGACGAACGGGCGTTGTTCGCCTCGTCGGTCTCGCCTTGAACATTCCCAGCGTCGGCCACAAAGATCAGGAAGGCCGCGCCGCGGATGGACGCCGGCAACACGACCGACTCGGTGCGCGTGTAGCTCGCCCCGGGCGCGAGAGGACTGTTTGCGGCGGCGCTGAAGGAGGCGACAAACACCGCTGTTCCATCGAACGTCGCGCTCGCCGAGATGTAGATGGAGTCCGCCCAAGCGGCGGAGGCGGGACCCGGGCCTGCGTTTTGAACGGTCCAGCTCACCGTTACTGTCTGGTTCACGGCGGCGGTGGAAGGGCCTGAAGCGGCGGTGACGATCAGGTCGGGCGATGTGATGGCGATAGCCAGCGCGCGAAGGTTGTTCGTCTCGTCGGTCTCACCCTGGTATTCATAGGAATCCGCGCGGAACAGGAGGTAGTAATTGCCGGGCGCCACGGCGGGGAGGGTGATGTTGGACGACTGCGTGTAAGATGCGCCCGCCGCCAGGGGCACCCGCGCGGCCATGTCGAAATTCGCAATTAGCGTGTCGCCTCCCCACGTATCGTCCGTCGAGAGATAGACGGCGTCCCACCACGGCGTCAGCGCGGACACGACGCCGGCGTTTTGAACCGTCCAGCTCACCGGTACCGTTTGGTTAACGGCGGCATTGGCCGGGGCTGTGGCATTCGTGATGGTCAGATCCGGTGCAGCGACGGTGATCGGGACCACGCGCAGGTTGTTGGTCTCGTTGGACTCGCCCTGCTGATTGAACGCGTCGGCGGCAAAAATCAGGTAGAAGGAACCCGGCGAGCGGGATGGCAACGTGACCTGCCGCGAGATTGTATAGGACTGCCCGGCGGGCAGCGGAGTCGGATCGGCCACCGTCGCCGTCACGAGGGCCGTGGCCGTGGCAAGCGTGCCGTCCGTCGAGAAGTACACCCGGTCGGACCAGTCCGCCGGCGCGGTCAGCCCGCCGGTGTTCGTCACGGTCCACGCGACCGTCACCCGCTCGCCGGACACGGCCGAAGCCGGCGAAGTCGAGCCCGTCACCTCCAGGTCCGGCGCGGCAATCGTTACGGCCTTCGACGCGAGGTTGTTCGTCTCGTTGGTCTCGCCCTGCACGCGGGCGGCATCTACGGCCACGACCCAGAACCAACTGCCCAGCGCCAGAGTAGAAGGCACTGTGACCGTGCGGCTCACCGTGTATGCCGCGCCGGGCGCGAGCGGCACGTCCGGCGCGCCGATCGCGACCGTGTCGAGTTGCGTCCAGTCGGCGGAGAGGTCCGCGGTCTTCGAGAGGTAGAGCCGGTCCGACCACCCGGCCGGCGCCGGCGCCGCGCCGTCATTCCGCACGGTCCAGGTCACCGTCACCGTCTGGCTCAGCAGCGCCGAGGCCGGCGCCGTCAGATCGGTCACGACCAAGTCGGGCGCCGTCAGCGCGATCGGCGCCGCCCGCACGTTGTTGGTCTCATCGGTCTCGCCCTGGCGATTGTCACCGTCCGCGACAAATAGCAGGAACCGACTGCCGACCCCCGTTTCGGGCAGGACGATGTTCACGTGGAAGGTGTACGAGGCGCCCGGCGCCAGCGGCGAATGGGCAGCGGCACTATAGGCATGCACGAGGGTGTCCGTCGCCGGGCTCAACACCGTGTCGTCGGAGACATAGACATGGTCGGACCAGTCGGCCAAGGCGTCGTAAATCCCGACGTTGGTGACCGTCCACGAGACGGCGATCGTCTCGCCGATCACCGCCGAGGCAGGTGCGGTAGCGGAGGTCAGTTCGAGGTCGGGCGCATTGAGCGAGATTGCGCGCGCGACCTGATTATTGCCTTCGTTCGTCTCGCCCTGCTGGTTCAGGCGATCCGTAACGAAAAGCAGATACATCGCGCCGCTGGCCGTAGCGGGAATCGTCACGTTTTGTGTAATCGTATAGGCCGCTCCGGCCGCCAACGGCGATTGCGGACCCGCCCAGTACGTCAGCAGCGCCGTGTCGTTGGCATCTACCGCGGTATCGGCGGAGAGATATACGTAGTCGTACCAGCCGGAAGCCGCCGCCGGGTCCGCGCCGATATTGCGCACCGTGAATGAAATCTCCACCGACTGACCGCCGGAAGCCGCCGCCGGCGCCGAGACGGACTCGATGGTCAGGTCCGGCGCGCCCAAGGTGACGGCACGATAGGCGGTGTTGTTGCTTTCGTCAGATTCGCCGAGGTGGCCGCCGCTGTCCGCTCGCAAAATCAGGTATTTCGGTCCCGTACCGAGCGAAGACGGCATCGCAGGGCTGATATTCACGGTGTAGGTCGCGCCCGGGGCCAATGGACCGGTGAAGAATTGCGTCGTGATCCATACATCATAGTAGGGGTTATATGAGGCATCGTCCGAGAGATAGACCTGCTCGAACCAGGAGCCGGCCGCCGGCGCGTCCCCCGCATTGCGGATGGTCCAGGAAATCGGCGTCGCGCCGCCGACGCCGGCGAAGGCCGGCACCGTGAAATCGTCAATCACCAAGTCCGGCGCGTTCAGGCGGGCGTTGATATTCGTCGTCGCATTCGGAGCCGTCACGCTCACGCCATTCGCCGAGGCGAAGTCCGGCTGGTCGCTGTACCACTCCGTGACATAACCGGTGCGGCTGAATTGGACGTAGAAGGTGCCGGTCGGGAGTCCGGTGACGGTATAGGTCCCGTCCTCCCAGGAGGAGGTCGCCGAGCCGACCAGTGTCTGGGTTGCGTCGTACACCAGAACACTCGCGCCGCTGAGCGGCGCATCGGCCGCGCCGCTGGTCACGCGGCCCCGAATACTGCCGCCGAGCGCCAGCGCAGCGTTCGCCACGGCACTGCCGCCTGCCGGAAGAACAATGGGCGCGGCCGCGGCGCTGGTGGGCGCGTCGTTGTACCACTCGGTAATGTAATTCGTCGCCGAAAAGCTCAATAGATAGCTTCCCGCGTTCAGGCGACGGAAGGCGTACTGGCCTGCGGCGTCCGTCCATACTTGCTGAAGCACCGTGCCTGGATTCGCCGAATCGTAGAGATTGACCGTGGCGCTGGCCAGCGCCGCGCCGCCGCCCGTGACCGTGCCGGTGATCGAGGCGCCGCGGACGAGCGCGGCGTCATAACCGGTGAGCAGCGCGCCGGGACTGACGACGATCACGTCCGCGGTCGCTTGATCGGCTCGATCGTTCCACCACTCGATGAAATAGTCCGCATGGTCGAACGAGAGCAGCATGTTTGTAGGGGCCGTAACGTCATAGAAGATGCGGAAATTGCCCGCCGCGTCGGTGTAGGCGGTCGCGCTCATCCACCACGCCGCTTGCTCCTGTGCTTTGACGGCAACGTTCGGGATGCCCTGCGCGGTGGCCGCGTCGGTCACGCGACCGGTCACCCAGGCCATACGATCGAGGACGGCATCAATGCCGGTGCGGGTTTCGCCGAGCGCCACCGTCACCAGCGTGGCCGCCGCCAGAGTCGTCTGATTGTTGTAGAATTCGTTTTTATAGCCGATGGCGCTGCCGCGGAACTCGACCTTGAAGTTCCCTGCGGCCTGCAACGGCAGGGTGTAGGCGCCCGCCGCGTCTGTCGTCACGGACGTCGTGTATTCCCAATCGTATTGCGCCGTGCCCGGATACAGCCGAACGGTCGCCCCAGAAATGGGATTGCCGTCCGAATCACGCACCGTGCCCTGAATCAGTCCGGCGCGGGCCAGAACGATATCCCCCAACGCCGTCTCCGCGCCAAACACAACCGACACATTCGTCGCGGATGCCCAGGACGTCTGATTGTTGTACCATTCGCCGACCAGTCCGCTGTTCCCGGGCGGGTCGAACTGCACCCGCACATCGCCGGACGGCAGACCACCCACCCGGAATGTACCGTCGGCCTTGGTGTTGCCCCAAGCCAGCGAAGGCCAGTCGTTGATCGTGTTATAGACGGTAATGCTCGCGTTGACGACCGGATTGCCGTCGGGATCGAGCACGCGACCTGTGACCGCTCCCCCGACAGCAAGTTGCGCGTCCACCCGCAGGAAAGCGCCCGCGCCGAGCGAAACCACGTCGGCGGACGCCCAGTTAGGCTTATTTAGGTGGTATTCTGAAACATATCCGGTCTCGTCGTTCCAGTTCGGGCTAAATTCGATTTTCAGGTCCCCGGCATTCATCCCGCGCGATACATAGAAGCCGCGGCCGTCTGCCTGCCCCATGCCCAGCCAGGACCATTCGGAGTCGGTGCCCTTGATCCGGACATCGCCATACCGGACCGGCGCGCCGGTCTCGGAGGTGATCCGCCCGAAGATCGCCGCCCCGCGGGTCATCTGCACGTCCTGGCCGGTCACCGCCTCGTCCACGCCGACAGGGATAACGGCGGCCGAACCGGCATCTGAAGCTCCGCCGTACCAAACGGACAGGAAACCGGCGGCCCAGTGCGAAAACTGGACCTTGTAATCTCCGGCCGCGACACCGGGAATCGTGTAGCTTCCATCCGGCGCGGTCTTGACGGTCGCCAGTTGGGTCCACGGATCGGCGACCGCATACAAGGAAACGTCCGCGCCGGGGATGCCCACTCCCGTGCCGGTCGTCGCCCTTCCGCCGATCGAGCCGCCACGCGCGAGTTGGACATCAATACCCGTCGCCGGCGCCACCGAGGTGGGATTCAGCGTGGTCGCGGAAGTGAAATCGGCGCCGCCGTACCAGGCGCGAACGGTTCCCCACTGGAATTCCACTTTATAAGCATCGGCGCCCAGACCGCCGATCCGATAGGTCCCATCCGCCGCTGTCGTGGTCTGTGAAATCATGCTCCACGAGCTGCTCGCCTGCCGCGCGATCACCGTGGCGCCTGCGATCGGGTTGCCGCCCAAGTCCGTTACCCGCCCCAGAATGGGGGCATCGGGATTCAGGACCATGTTGACGCCGGCCGTGGTCGAGCCCTGGACGACGTTGACACCGGTCACCTCGTTATTGTTGTTCTCACCGCCGGCCGGTGCGCCATCGAACAACACGCGGTAAAGGCCTGTGGCCAGCCCGGTGACTACATACTGCCCGGAAGCATTCGTCGTCCCGGTTCCTACGGTCAGCCCCAGGTTCTCCGAAATCACCTCCACCCGGACGCCGGCCAGCGGGGCGCCGCCGGCCGAAGAAGTCACCGTGCCGGAGATGGCGCCCGCCCGCTCCAGCACAAAGCTAATGTCGCTGGCCATAGTAGAGGGTCCGAGGGCCAGGCTCGAAGCGCCTTCGAATTCCGGGTGCCCAACGAACACGTCGGCGGGAAGCGTCGCCCAGTCATATGCGGCAATGTCGTTGGTGTACCAGGCGGAAAAGTAAGCGCCGGTCGGATCCTCGGCGCGGATGGCGAAATTCCCACCGCCCAGCCAATTGAGCATGTACGTACCGTCGCCATCCGTGAATCCTGTGGCGACCGGCGTCCAAGGGTCATTGAGGTTATACGCCGAAACACGGATGCCCGGGAGCGGCGTCAGGTTGACGGAATCCATGACGAATCCCGCAACCACGGGATCTTCGGGATCATCCAGCGTGAATGAGAACGAACCGAAAACGATCGTCTCGCCATAGGTCAGAGTCCGAAGCGAAGGCGAAGAAAAAACATCCGAACCGGAAACCGCGGAGAGAGAGTCCGCGTCCGATTCGGATGCTGTCGAAACGTCCGTCAGCAACGCATCCGCCGCCGGAGGTCCCTCGGCGCTATGCAGCGTGTCGGTGAGCTGCCGCGTGAGCGGGTCGGAAATCTCATCGGGAGAAACCGCTGCGCCGGGCAGTTGCGGCTTCAGATCGTTGTCGCGTTCGGCCGGTTCTTCAGCCCGCGCGGGCGTTGATTGCGCCACAGCAGCGGTCTCGCGGCCGGACGTCGACGCACTCGTTTCGGAAGCCGCGGCCAACGGCACAGTCTGACCGAGGGCAAAGATGTCTGCCACCTGCTGCTCGGAGCCGTATTGCGCGCCCTGCCCCTCATTCGCGGCGGGCGCTTCGGGCTTCGACACGGGTTCGAGGGAAACTTCCAGAACGGCGATCGGGGCGACATTCAGCATCACGGGTGCCGTAAACGTGGCGTCGGCGGAAAGGAGCAACCGGGGCTCCAGCGCCTCCAATTCCAGCCGTGCTGACTTATTCCTAGACATCGCCCAAGCCAGAGATCCTCAAGCCCATCGCCCAGCGGTTGTTTCAGAATACGGCGCGAGAATCCGCCTTCACCAAAATCCTGTCAACGTGAAATTGTCACGAATTAGTTCTAGTATATTCCTAGCATTGGAAACCCAATTGATCGCATTTTCCAAGCATTGGAATCTGGCACTTGGAGTGGAGAATCGAACCATCCGACGGCCAGCGCGCCCGCTGGGATGGCATCCCCGCCGGCGGGTATTGCTCGCTGATCTCCACCCCGCTGGCCGCCTCCGGCGACGGTTCAATAGATGATGCGCCGGGGGTGGCCGGAGGCCGGTCTTCCGAAGCTGGTGACGATTCGTCGGCATCGAACTCCCAGACTGCCCAACCGTCGGAGGCGGTGATTCGGTAATGGCCGGGCAACAACGGTTGCTCTCCCGCCAGGACCAGATGCAGGCCGTCCGCCGCGAACTCGAAGGTCGCCGGAATCGAAATCCAGGTTCCATCTTCCAAGCGCTCCAGCGTCATGGGGAAACCGTCAAAAAACAGCGGCGCGAATGTGTCGAAATCCACCTCGAGCCTGCCTTCTCGAGCCTGCCTTCTATGGAAACCGCACGCACGATGCTCGGGCGCCAGGCCGAAGGGAAGCTACCGAAAGGATCGGGAGCCGTGAGCAGCAGATCCGGTGAATACGGCGGCGCAAAGGCCGGACCCGACGCTGGACCCGGCCGGCCGCCCATACCAACCAGCGACAGCCAGCGAAGGCGAATCTCCCACGCATTGAGTCCGCGCCAACGGAAGTCGGACAGCGGCTGCTCCGACGGCGCCCCGGGCTGACCCGTTCCCGGCGGCGGCAACACGTCAGGCGGAAGCTGAGTGATCGTGATCGTCACGTCGGACGGGGCGGACCAGTCGGACCCGTCCGACGCCCGGAACCGGAAGCTGTCCGCGCCGTTGAAGCCCACCGTCGGCTGGCGCGCGGCCGTGTAGGTGAAGGTGCCGTCGGCGTTGAAGGTCAGCGTCCCGCGCGCCGAGCGCTGCCGACCGTTACCGCCAGGTTCGTCGCAGAGACCACGCGCGCCGAGCGCACCAACGTGCCGCTCTCGACCAGCGGCATGGTCCCCTTGCGCTCCTTGCGCGACCGCGCCTTCAACGTCCTTGGCTTCAGCGGCGGCCACTCGGCGGGGCGCAAGGAAGGATGCCAGAACGCCTGCGTCATCATCGCGGCGATCGCCGCGCCCCGTGCTAAAACCATACTTCTGAACCAATTCATCATAGTCATGCTAAACATCTCCGCTGACAACGAACCCTTTCTGGTCCAGTTCCCAGCGATCCCCGGATAATAAGTGCGCGCCCGCCTCTAATTGCATCAGGCGCAGCGTGTTTATCAGCGCCCTGTACGGCCGCTCTGGACCCGCCAGCGGTACATCTGGCCCGGCGTGACGGTCATGCCCGCCGTCGCCAGCCGGGTCCAGTCGTTGCCGGGCCCATTACGCCGCCCGATCTCGACCGTATTCGAGCCTTCCCACTGGCGATCCCCTAACATGTAAAGGAGGATAGAGGTTGTCCCCCCGGCGGGGCTGGTGGGAACCCGGACCCGGATTTCGGCTGTCTGGGCGCCGGCATCCCAACTTCGCGTCCGACGGCTCAACGGCGCGAGCGTGGCGGCGTCGCAGAAGCGGATGTCGTCGCCGTCGAACTGCCAGCGGCTGAACTCGAATCGCACAGTGTCGAGAGCGTTTTGAACCTTGCAACCGTTCAGCGCCGAACCGCCAGGCGCGACCCGGACCCTCTGCGCGTCGGAACCGAGAAGCAGGGTCGGGGCGACAGTTCACCGGTCTCCGGGTGCCCATCCCCAACGGTCACCCAGAGCCGATAGACGGCAGACGCGAATTCGGGTTATGGGCAAGAACGCATCCGCCGGCCGCTCCTATGCCCATGGTTCGGCGATCACTCCGCCGTCTTGAATCTCACGGTTCTGGACTCCTCCAGCGCCGTTCCCGCCCGGTCCTTCACCGCCCGGGTCACCGAGACTTCGTACTGCGC
>CAYLTB010000056.1:0-17821 GCA_964386675.1 uncultured Verrucomicrobiota bacterium | reverse complement strand
GGGTCCTCGCCCGCACCGGGGGCACCGCAGCTCCACGGCGCCGCCCCGCCGCCGGTAATATTCGGGGAAGTCCGTGCCGCCGCCGATGAAGCTGATCCGGAAGGGCGCGCGCGCGATGATCACGGGATTGCTCCTTGAGCGCGCCACGCGCGGACGAAGTCCCGCGCCGTCTCGGCGGTCGCCGGCAACTCGAACAGCGTTGAGATGCGCTCGGTGCTGATCTCGCAGCGTACGGTCGGCAGGGTGTTCCCGTCGGGCAACGGCGCGCCGGCCCAGGCGGCGATCTCGCGCAGCGAGACCACGCCCCGCCCGGCCACGTTGAACACGCCGTGTTCGCTTTCGGGACGCTCCAGGAGATCGAACAGCCGCCGCGCGAGGACGCGCGTGTCTAGAAATTGGAACGCCGAATCGGGCGAGAGGCGCCACGGCGCGCCGGTCAGCAGATCATAGACCGCGTTTTTGCGGAGGCCTGGCCCCAGCAGTCCTGAGAGGCGGAGAATCGTCCATCGCGGCGCGTACCGGCGCACCAGCGTTTCCGCCAGCCGCTTGTGGAATCCGTAGGCCGAAAGCGATTCCCACTCGGGCGACGCATCCTCGCGGCTGGCCCGGGGATCGGAAGAATCGCGATACACCTCGGACGACGACAAGTACACGTACCGCGCCGCGCGGATCTCGTGCAATGAGCGGGATACCGTGCGTACCGAGAGATCGAAGTCGAGCGCCGGATCCTGACGGGCCAGGTACTTACGGGAATTGCCGTTCGCATTGATCAATACGTCGCAGGACCGGCCGACGACCTCTGCGGCCGTCTTCGACGACACCCCGATCACCGCCCACCCTCGGCGCTCGGCTTCCGCGGCGATGGCCGATCCGATAAAACCGGTGGCGCCGAGCACCACACAGCTTTGGGCGCTCATAGCCGCACCTCGCCGCGCTCGCGCGCGGCGCGGAACCAGGCGATGGTCCGCCGCAGACCGTCTTCGAGCGGGGTGGGGCAGCGGAGTCCCAGCCTGTGCAGCCGCGACGGGTCGAAGATCTTGTCCATCTGGCCGTCCGGCTGCGTAGTGTCCCAGACGATCCGACCCCGGTAACCGGTCAGCCGGGCGACCGTCTCTGCGAGCTCGCGAATGGAGACGCGAGTTCCGGTCGAAAGATTGACCGGCTCGCTCGAATCGTAGTTCGAGAGAAACCACGGGATCAGCGCGCCGACATCGCCGGCATAGACGAAATCGCGCGTCGGACGCCCTGTTCCAAACAACGGGACCTCCGCGTGCCCGGCCTCGGCGGCCTCGATGAACTTGCGGATCATCGCGGGCACGGCATGCGCCTGGCGCAGGTTGAAGTTGTCGTTTTCTCCGTACACATTGCCCGGGATCAGCACAACGGAGTTGAAGCCGTGCTGCTGCCGGTAGGCCCACGATTGCACCAGCAACATCCGTTTGGCCAGCGAGTAGCCGGCGCTCTCGATTTGCGGGAACCCGTTCCACATTTCCTCCTCGCGGATCGGCGAAGCGGCGCGCGCCGGGTAGGAACACCCGCCCATCAGCGTCAGCAGCTTGCGGACGCCGCTGCGCCGGCACTCCTCGAACAGGGGTGTGTTGATCGCCAGATTCTCGTAGAGATAGTCGGCGGGCCGCAATCGGTTATCGAGGATGCCGCCGGAGCGCGCCGCCAGGTGCACGACCGCATCCGGCGCCGTTTCGGCGAGCATGCGCCGCGTCTGGGCCGGGTCGAGCAGATCGTAATCGCGGCGGCCGACCGCAACGATTTCGGCCGGAAACGACTCGCGCAGACGCGGCACGATATGCCACGCGAGGAATCCCTGCGCGCCGGTGACGAGAATCCGTTGAAATTTCAGCTCAGCCATAAGGGCATGGCGCCGTCGTGAAAAAGATCGAAGGGGTTGCGCGCCGTCCGAATATTCGGAACCGGAGCCCCCGTGTCCACTGGCGCAGCGCCCGCTCCGGCGGCCGCGCGCCGCGGCAACGGCGCGGCGATCCGATCCCGGCGCGCCGACCGCCGGATCCCGGGTTCAGGCCGGTATCGCTGACAACCTTCCGCTGTCATGCGCTCACGTTCCCGTACTGGTTTCGCCGCACGACCTGGTAGCCCTTGATGAGTTCGGCAATGCCCTCCGCCAGCGACACGCACGGGCGGAAGCCGGTCCGCTCGATCTTCTCGTTGCTGACGATGTAGTCGCGCTTGTCGGGGTCCTCGCCGACCGGCGCCTCGACAATCGTGAAGTCGGGCACGTGACGGCGGATTTCCTCGCACAGCTCCCGTTTGGTCAGATTGGCATCGCTCAGACCGACATTATACGCCTCGCCGCGCATTGCGTCGAAGTTACGCAACGCGTGAAGGAAGGCCCGCGCCACGTCGCGCACATGGATGTAGTTGCGCTTGAAGTGCGCCTCGAACAGCACCACAAAACGATCCGTCACGGCGCGATAGGTGAAGTCGTTGACCAGCAGGTCCAGCCGCATGCGGGGGCTGACGCCGAACACGGTGGCCAGCCGCAGGGAAACGCCGCGGCCCGAGGCCAGCACGCGGCGCTCCGCCTCGACTTTCAGCCGTCCGTAAAGCGAGACCGGATTCAAGGGCGACGCCTCCGTGCAGGGGACGCCCGGCGTGCCGATGCCGTAACCGCTGTTGGTGTTCGGGAAGATGACCGGTTGATGGCCGCGGCTGACGCCGAGCAGGGTTTCGACCGCCTCCAGATTGATCGAACGCGCCTCCGTCGGACGCTGGGCGCAGACCGGGGCGCCGACCAGACAGGCCAGGGGGATGAGGACGTCCGCCTCCGCGCACAGCCGTCGAAGCACCGCTTCGTCCCGTGCGTCGCCACGCACGATGCGCAGGCGCCGATCATGGCAACAGTCCAGCAGCGTGGCTTGGCCGTACAAAAAGTTGTCCAGCGCAATGACGCCGTGCCCCTCGGCGAGCAGCATCGGCACGAGTACCGAGCCGATATACCCCGCCGCGCCGGTGACCAGCACGGTGCACGAACCTGGATTCGGATTCATGGCCGCTATTTCCGGGCGTCGCGACTCGCTGCCCCGAACGCCGCGATCAGCATAGGAACCCGCTGCCGCCAAGTCAAATGCGCCGAAGCAGCGCTTCGATTCGTTCCGCCAGCGCCGGCAGGCGATCGAAGCGGGACAGCCGCACGCCCACTGCGCCTCCGCCGGGATGCGGTTCGACGAAGGGCGTTCGAGGCACGAGTCCGAAGCGTTCGTAATAGGCCCGGAGCAGGAACCGCTTGACCTCGTCCGGATCGGCGCGCTGCCGGTCCACGTGGACCTGGAAATAATCGCCCTGGCCGGCGGCGTTGATGCGGACGGCCGTCGCCCCCTCCCCAAAGGCGCGCCGCAGCAAGGCCTCAACGAAATCAATCAAGGCGAGTCCGCGGAAGAAATTGCCGCCCTCGATGGCGTCGAGCGACGGCACGCGGTTTCCGTCGAGATCCGCGTCCTCGAGTCCGCGGTTGAAATCGAAGGGGCGCGCGCCGACACGATCCAACCAGGCATTCAGCAGTGTCGGGCCTTCCAGACCGTATTCCCATTCCGCCCGCTGCAGCAGGGCGTCGGCGGGTGGCAGGCGCTCCGGCTGAATGTCGAAACAACGGTCGCCCCGCTGCGAGCGCGCAACCCACGCGATCCATGCATCGGGGCGGTGGATGAGTTGGAAGTTGCGGACGACTTCCTGGAATAAATAGGCCAGCATCGCGCGCAACGGCACGCCGGATTCGGCGACTACCCGGCCGTCCGCCCGCGTGCGCCGCAAGCACGGTTCGCGCCATCCGGCGAGCAGACCCTCCGCCGCCTTCGGATCCGCGCCCGACGCCAGCAGTCGGGCCTTCAGCGCTTCGCGCCCGATGCACAGCGGAACCGACCGGAGCAGGTCGAGCACTCGACGGAGCGTTGCGGAGGAGAGGATCCCGTCCCGTACCAGGTCCGCCTCCACCATCGGAAAGAAATCCTGGTCGGGCGACAGGCCGACGAGCACGGCCGCCATTTCCGCGGACTTGCCGGTCAGTTTGCGCAGTTCCATGGCCGTCGGCACAGGGGTGTCGGGCGCGGCGGCGTAGGCACCGCCCGACCAGCGCCAGGCCTCGCGGTCCCGATCCACACTGTAGGGAAAGAGGATCCGATAACGATCGGTCGGCACCGGGAAGACGCCGATGATCCGGTAATTCTCGCGTGGATTCGAGGAAATCAGCGCGCCTTGCCCGTACCGGCCTTTCTGTTCGGTGGCTTGGTCGAGGGAACCGCCTCGCACGCCGGTGCCGTATTCCGCCTGACACGCCAGGTGCACCAGCGTATCGGACGGAATGCCCAGCCCGTAGAGGGCGTTCAGCGCATTCTTGACGGCAACGGTCAACGCGGAAGAGCTCGAAAAACCGCCCTGGGGAATGTCGCCGGTGGTCGCCAACCGCAGACCGCGAAACGAGTCCGCTCCCAGCCGTTGGCGCACGCGGTCGCCTTCGGGCCCGTGGCGCAGAGTGCGCAGCGAGGCGATCGCATTGCAGATCAGCGAGAACGGACGGCGCAGGCTGTTGCAGACCCAGAGCGATGGCGGAGGCAGCGGCAGCCCGTTTTCGCGCCGCGATTTCAATTCAACATCGGAGAAATAACCCAATGAAAGCAACAGCCGTTCCGCCATGCGGGTACCGAATTCTTCGTAGCGGTGGAGGTCGGCTACGCTTTCCGGCGGAAACATGCCGGGATCGTCGGCGGCGACGGCATCCACTTTCTCGCGGAACTGCGGACTGGCCGGATAGTGACGGATTTGACCGTCGTCGGCCTCCTGCGCGATCAGCGTGATCTGCTCGCGGCCGGTCGCGTCCGCGGCGCCGGTCGGCATCTGCCACGCGGGCCCGAAAAAGCGGCCCATGTCCGGGTGCATGAAGGCCACGCGCAACCGGCCGCCGGAGATGCCGACCGCCACCGGCCGCGCCGGGGTGAAATCCGGGGTCTCGCGTGTTGCCAGCTCCGCCAGCTCCCGGATTTGCGCGGCGATGGAAGCCGCCTGTCCGCCCGATCGGTCGGCCAGGATGGCCTCCGCGGCGGCGGCCACGTCGTCAGAGGCGCCGGGGGCATCCTCGGCCTCCGCCAACAGCGACTCCAGGCGCGCGAGATCGGCGGGGCGGGTGACATCGGAGCATAAAACCGCGTATTCGGATTCCGTGGGCGTCACCGTCAGTGTGCGAATCTCCCCCCCCGCTCCGGCGATGCGGCCGATCAGGTCGGTGAGGTAATATTGGCGCTGCGCATTGTCGTTCCGCAACGCGCCCAGTTGCTTCAGCGCACGCGCCGGCAGCACATAGAGCGGGCAATTGCCTTCCGTCATCTCATCCAGACGGTGCCGTTCAGCCGGGTCGGCGATGGCGTCGATGTCGCGCTGCTCGACAATGCGCCGCACCCGGCCCTCGGCATCCCGAAGAATGCGCCCTTTGCCGTGCTGCGCCGGCGGGAGGTATTCGACCGATAAGAACGTTAGATCGGCCGCGCGAGGACCAGCCGTGCGGTGGATGGCCAGTAACCGGCGAAAGACGGATTCCGGCACGATCCGGTCGCCCATCGTAATGACGACGTCCGCATCGGACTCGGAAAGACCGGGGAGACATAACGCTTCGTAAGCGGCGAATGCGGTGCCGCCGGTCGGATTGTCGCTCTGCACATATGCGATATCGTTGCCCAGGGCGGCCATGACCTCGCGATGCGCATACCCGACGATCGTCAGGCAGGGCGCTCCGGGAAACGCGCGCCGGAACTGTTCGATCGAGTGGCGCGCCAGCGGAAGACCCCGCACCGGTTGCACGCATTTCGGCGCCGTGCCGAACCGGGTGCCTTTGCCGGCCGCCAGCAGCAGCAAGAGCGGTTGGCGGCCGGGGGATAAGGCGCGGTCCGGCGGAAGTCCCGCCAGGAGCTTTTCCCGCCGCAGTGGCGCCGCGCGTTCCAGCGGGACGGAGGAAGGCGGAGGGGGCGGGATCTGCTGCAGTTCGCTGGGCATGGCGCGTCAGAACTTCGCGTCGCGATCTGAAAAACACCATAGCGCGGCGCCGCGGGCGCGCTCAACAAGAATATCTTCAACGACGTGGCTCCGGTGCCGTGGCAAAGGTTTTCCGATTGCCGCGGGGGCGTGCGCAGGATAGACATCGGCCGATATGACGCCTCGAAGCCTGATCTTGGGATTCGCGTCCATTGCGTTGCTCGCCGGCGTGGCCTTCTTCAACGATCAGGTTATCAAGAACAACTACATCATCGGCAATTTCCTGCCGATTGCCGTCTTCGGCCCGCTCATCCTTCTGGTGGGGCTGTTGAATCCGCTGCTGGCGCGGCTTCGACGCGGCTGGGCGCTCTCCGCGCGGGAACTGGCAACCTGGATGGCGCTCGCGCTGTTCGCAGCCTATCCGTCCGGCCGCGGCTTCATCCATTATTTCACGACCTTTTTGATGATGCCGCATCATCACGCTCGCACGACGCCCGGCTGGCAGGGAGAGCCGGTCCGATTGACCGTCGCCGCCGTCCGGGACTGGCCGGCCTTGTGGGCCGCCCTGCGCAGCGCATCCTCGCGTCCGCCCGGCGAGCCGGTGCGTGTGGCCGTTGAACGGCTGCCGCCGGGCGCGCTTGACGGACCCGACACTCCGGAGCAGCGTGCGGCGCTGCTCGATGCGCTCAATGCCGTGCTCGCGGATCGCGTGTATTTCTCCGCGCTGCGGCCCGAAACGTTGCCGGCGTCGCTGCCCGCGCACGTCCGCCATGCGCTGACGAAGGACCCCGCGCGTCGGAGCGACACCGAGATGCTCGCGCTCCATCGCGGCTTGCTGGAAGCGGCCCTCGGCGATGTGATCGTGCCCCGGCGGCCCGGTGTGTTGGAGCGCGTTCCGCCGCGAATGCTCGCCGAGCCCGCGCGCGCGCCGGCGGTCGCGCTGGACGGCTTCATCACCGGTCTGGGCGAATCCGGCCGCTCTTTCCCGTTCGCCCGGATCCCGTGGAGCGCGTGGGGACGCCCGATGCTCTTCTGGTTGCCGTTGCTGGGCACGATGGGGCTGGTCGTCGTTGGTCTGGCGCTGGTGCTGCATCGGCAATGGGCGCACTACGAGCGCTTGCCGTATCCGACCATCGAATTCGCGCGGGCGATGCTGCCGGCGCCGGGCGGCGCCGTCCCCGCGATTTTCGGCGAGCGCTCGTTCTGGATCGCCGCCGCGATGGTGTTTGCGCTGCATGCGGTCAATTACGCGCATGTCTGGTGGCCCGACTACATCGTGCCGGTGAATCGCCAAATCGACTTGCGCCCGCTGCTGGAATTGGCGCCGGTGTTCCGGCGGGGAGGCGCGGCGACGATCTTTGTTCCCACGCTTTGCTTCACCGCGATCGGGTTCTCCTTCTTTCTGGCCTCGGATGTGGGGCTCTCCCTCGGCATTGCGCCCTATGTGTTCGTGCTGGCCTCGGGCATCGCCGCCGACTTTGGCGTCGCCTTCGGCGGCGGACAGCACCTGCGCCCGACCATTGAGTCGTCCCTGTATGCCGGCGCGGCGACGGCCGTTTTCCTGACGATTGTCTATTCGGCGCGGCGCCGGCTGGCCGCCGTCTTCGGCCGCGCGCTGGGGCGAAGGGGCGGTGACGCGGCGGCGCCGGCCGAAATCTGGGGGGCCCGGGCCGCGATGGCGGGATTCGCGCTGTTCATAGCGCAGTTGGCGGCCGTCGGCGTCGAGTGGCCGATCGGTCTGCTCTACACGCTGGGCGCGGTGATGATCTTCACGGTGATGAGCCGTCTGCTCGCCGAAGCCGGCGTCTTCTTCTATCACCCGCACTGGTATGCCGGTGCCCTGCTCTGGGGATTTCTGGGCACCTTTGCGATCGGTCCGGACCAGTTGCTGCTGATCGGCTTGGTGTCTTCGCTGATGCTGATTGACCCGCGCGAAGCGCTGATGCCGTTCGCGGTCAGCGGGATCAAGCTGGCGGACGACGCCGGACTGCGGTGGGGCCGCGTCGCGATCGCCGGCGGCGCGGCGGTGATTCTGGCGGCGCTCGTCGCCATTCCGGTCTCGCTCTACTGGCAATACCGCGAAGGCGCGGTGAAGACCGGGGACGGTTGGACCGTCAACAGCGTTCCCCGGATGGTTTATGATGTGAATATTTCCGCCGTCCGCCAACTGGAGGCGCAGGGACGGCTCGGCGCCGCCCAGCGGCTTTCAACCTGGGACCGTTTTGTCCAGGCGTCGCCGCAGCGGGCGCCGACGATCGCGTTCGGCGTCACGTTCGCGCTGGCGTTGCTATTTACGCGGTTGCGCCATCGTTTCGCCCGGTGGCCGCTCCATCCGCTGCTGTTCCTGATGGGGTCCAACTATCAGAGCCGCCAGCTCGCCTTTTCTTTCCTCGTCGGCTGGGCCGCCAAAAGCCTCGTAACCCAATATGGCGGCTCGCGCGCCTACCAGCGCCTGAAACCGGTGGCGATCGGATTGGTCGCCGGCGAGGTGCTCGCCGCGCTGCTGCCGATGCTCGTCGGCGCGATCTTCCATGCGGTGACCGGGGAACCGCCCAAGCCGTTCCGCATTCTCCCCGGTTGAGCGTCAGGCCCGCCCCTGTATCCACTTGGCAGCCAGGGAATCGGCCACTAGGCTCCCCGTATGGAAATCCCGGGACTTGTACATCCGGAGCGACGGGGTTCTCCGGGAGCGACACCCTTCCGGTCATGACCCGTCGCGCGGTTATCCTGTCGCTGTTCGGCGTCGCTCTGCTGGCGAGCGTGGCGTACTTCAACGACCACGTCATCAAGAACAGCTATCTCACGAACAACTTCCTGCCGGTCGCCACCTATGGCGCGCTTTTTCTTTTCGCGACCCTGATCAATCCCCTGCTGGCCCGGATGCAGTCGCGCTGGACGTTGACCGCGAGGGAACTGGCCATCGTCATCGCCACCGCGCTCATCGCGGGATTTGCCGTCGGCCGCGGATTCCTCCACCATTTCACGGCCTCTCTCCTGTTGCCGCAACGGTTGGAGCGCACGCGGCCGGATTGGCACGGCGAGGTCCCTCGGCTGCGCGCCGAAGACATTCGCGACGCCGCGGGGTTGTCAACGGCGTTCCGCGACGCGGCGGTCCGACCGCCGGGCGATCCGGCGCGCGCCATCGCCGACCGCGCGCCGCCGGACACCGGTGCGCGGGATGCCGCCGAATGGGCCCGGGTGTTGAATGCGGTAATCGCGGATCGCACGCTGCGGACGGCCGTGCGCGAAGACGCGCTGCCGGGCGACCTGACGGCGCACGTGCGCAACCTGCTCGCCCGCGATCCAGCCGATTTGACGGATGAACAATCCGCCGCGCTCAACCGGGGGCTCGTCGAGGCGGCGTTTCGGGGCAGGATTGCGCCGCGACGGCCTTCGGCGCTCGAATGGGCCCCGCCCTGGATGCTGGCCGAACCGGGCCGCGATTCGATCGCAACCCTCGATGCCTTTGCGCTGGGGCTTGGAGATCCCGTCCGGGGATTCTCGCCCGCACAGATCCCCTGGGCCCCCTGGCGCCGTACGCTGTTGTTCTGGCTGCCGCTGCTGGCGGCGATGGCCGCGGTCTCCATCGGCTTGGCGCTGGTATGGCATCGCCAGTGGGCGGAACACGAGCAATTGCCCTATCCGACGGTGGAGTTCGCGCGCGCCCTGCTGCCCGGCGCGGACGGTACGCTCGGCTCCGTCTTGCGCCGACCGTTGTTCTGGATCGGTTTTTCGGCGGTGCTCGCGGTTCACCTGATCAACTACGCCAACGAATGGTGGCCGGAGTACGTGCTGAAAGTGAACCTGCGACTGGATTTCACGCCGTTGCTGGAATTGTGGCCCGTGTTCCGGCGCGGGGGGCCGTCGCTGCTGTTCGATCCGATCCTCTACTTTTCGGTGGTGGGCTTCGCGTATTTTCTGACGTCGGATGTCAGCCTCTCGCTGGGATTGTCCGGCTATGTCTTCGTCCTGATCGCCGGGGCGCTGGCGGGTTACGGGGTGCCGCTGTCCGGCGGGCAGCATTCGGACGGTCTGAATCCGGCGCTGTATGCGGGGGGATATGTGGCGTTCTTCTTGGCCATCCTCCACCTCGGGCGGCGTCACCTGCGCTCGGTGTTCGGCCGCGCGTTCGGCGGGCGCGGCGGGGATCCGGCGCGCCCGCACGAGATCTGGGGCGCGCGCGCCGCCGTCGCGGGCTTCGCCGTATTTACGTCGCTGCTCGCGGTTTCCGGCGTCGAGTGGCCGCTGGCGGCCGTGTACGCGGCGCTGTTATTCGGTACGTTCGTCGTCATGAGCCGACTGCTGGCGGAGACCGGCGCGTTTTTTCTGCACCCGACTTTCTTCCCCTGTGCGCTGCTCTGGATGGGGCTGGGCGCCTCGGCGCTCGGGGTGGGGCCGCTGACCGTGTTGGGCCTGGTCTCCATGATGTTGCTGAACGGGGCGCGCGAGGCGTTGATGCCGCTGGCATCAGCGGGCATCTGCCTGGCGGACCGCGCCGGCGTGCGTCCGGGACGGGCGGCCGCGCTGGGGGCTGTGGCGCTGGCGCTGGCGGCGGCGATTGCGATTCCGTCCGCTCTCTACTGGCAGTACCGCGGCGGCGTCTTCGCCCATGGCGACGGATGGACGACGCGCAGCGTTCCGGCCTTCATTCCCGCACGCACCGCGATGGCCCTGCGACAGCTCGATGCGCAGGGCCGGCTCGAATTGACGCGCGCCCGACCTCTTTCGGAGCGCCTGCGCGACGCCGCGCCGCGGCCGTCGCGGCTGGCCGCCTTCGGCGTCACGTTCGCGCTGGCCCTCCTGATCCTGTGGCTGCGCCACCGATTCGCGCGCTGGCCGCTGCACCCGTTGATCTTCCTGATGCTGGGCAACTACAGCAGCCGCACGCTGGGCTTCTCCTTCCTGGTCGGCTGGATCTTCAAATCGCTCGTCACCAAATTCGGCGGCGCGCGCGGTTACCAGCGTCTGAAACCTCTCGCCATCGGGCTGGTCGCGGGGGAGGTCATGGCGGCTTTTGTGCCGATGGCCGTCGGCGCGATCTATTACGGGGTTACCGGACAGCCTCCGCGGCCATTCCGTATCATGCCCGGCTGAACTTCGACGGCACCGGCCGGACCGGCGCGGAGCGGACACGGTTAGCGCTTGCGTTCTTTGCTCGGGCCGGTAGATTCGGGCCGCTCCGCGGCTGCCGCGGACGCAAAACGGCAAAAGCGCAACGCGAGGCGAACATGCTCAACCTGAATGAGGCGCGCATCGGTGTCATCGGACTGGGATACGTCGGCCTGCCGCTGGCCGTGGCCTTCGGGCGCCGGCACGACACGCTCGGGTTCGACGTCAAATCCAAACGCATCGCCGAATTGCGCGAGGGCCGCGATTCCACCCTGGAGGTGGAGGCCGCCGAACTCGCGACCGCAGCCCACCTGCGTTTCAGCGATCGGGCCGCCGACCTGGGGGATCGGAATGTCTTTATCGTCACGGTCCCGACGCCGGTGGACGAATTCAAGCGGCCGGACCTTGCGCCGCTGGAGCAGGCCAGCGTTACGGTGGGCCGCGCCCTGAAGCCTGGCGCGGTCGTCGTGTACGAGTCCACCGTCTATCCCGGCGCGACCGAGGAGGTGTGCGTCCCCATCCTCGAGCGCGAATCCGGGCTGGCGTTCAACCGACAGTTTTTCGCCGGCTACAGCCCCGAGCGAATCAACCCCGGCGACAAGACCCATCGGCTTGCGACGATCCGCAAGGTCGTCTCCGGATCGACTCCGGAAGCCGCCGCGTTCGTGGACGCGCTCTATGCGTCCATCATCGAGGCCGGCACGTTCCGGGCGTCCAGTATCCGCGTCGCCGAGGCCGCGAAGGTCATCGAGAACACACAGCGCGACGTCAATATCGCCCTCATCAACGAGTTGGCGATGCTCTTTCGCCGGCTGGGACTGGACACCGGCGAGGTGCTGGAGGCCGCCGCGACAAAATGGAACTTCCTGCCGTTCCGGCCCGGCCTTGTCGGCGGGCATTGCATCGGTGTGGATCCGTACTACCTGACCCATAAAGCCCAGCAGATCGGCTACCATCCCGAGATGATCCTTGCCGGGCGCCGCATCAACGACAACATGGGCCTGTACGTGGTCTCCGAGCTTGTGAAAGGCATGACTCGGCGCGGCCTGCCGCTCCGCGATGCGCGGGTCCTCGTGATGGGCCTGACCTTCAAAGAGGACTGCCCCGACATCCGCAATACGCGGGTCGTGGACATCCTCGCCGAATTGCGATCCTACGGCGCGCATCCCGACGTATGGGATCCGTGGGCCGCGGCCGACGAAGTGGAGCGCGAGTACGGCTTTCGCACGATCGAGGCGCCGGCCCCCGGCGCATATGACGCGATAGTCATTGCGGTCGCGCACCGCCAGTTCCGGGAACTGGGCTCGGAGGCGATCCGCCGTCTCGTAAAGCCCGGCGGTTTCATCTTCGACGTCAAACACGTGCTGCCGCGCGGCGAGGCCGACGCGCGCTTGTGACGGGCGACGGGAAGCCGGCGCGCGCAGCCCTCTGCCATCTACAGTCCGACGTCGAAGCCGGGGATATCCTCTCCGGTCTGCGCCGAATCTCCGACGGTCGGACGGAGGCTCCAGTGGATGCCGTCCGACTCGATCTGTATCGCGCCGTCGCGTTCGGTGACCAACACCCGGTCGCGTCCGACGAGGTCTTCGGCGAGACGCCGATGTCGCCCGTGGGACTCCAGCGCCGCGCGGGTGAGTTCGCCGAGCACAGGCCGCGGGTTGCCGAACTCGAAGATGATGTTTGAGACGCCGAGCGCGGCGTAGAATTCGCGCGCGATTCGCTCTTCGGCCGCCGAGACCGGCGCGTCGCGGTTCACACCGCGCGACGGGGCGACGACGACATCGGCCTGAAGCAGGTCGCGCGTGTCCGGCCGCGCCAGCAACTCCTGCTGTTGCGCGAGAGTCAGGTCGGACGGCAGCAGCAGGGCAAAATCGCCATAGACGACGCGCAGCACTAACGGATACGGCGCGCCGGTCCGGCCGGGGTCGCAGAAGGCCTCGATGCGAAAGGCCGTTCCGTTGTGCTCTTCTTCGGCCAGCACGGCCGGACGTCCCTCCGAATCCAGGCCCGGCCGCAGCCGCAAGCCGAATCCCCGGGTTCCGGCCAGCCAGCTCCAGAACCGCGATGCGTTTCGCCGTTTCATGGCGGCATTGAGCCGGTCCGCGCCCGGAAAGTTGAGGTCCGAATCGGGCTGGAGCACTCGGCGCACGCGCAGGTGCTCGTAGCAACTGGCAGCGCCGAGTGTCCGCTCCGCCGCCGGCGCGGTGAGCACAAGCCAGTCCAGCGCGCGGATGCCCCGCGCAGAAAGATAGGGCAGGATCGTCCATTCCGCATCGTTGCGCCGGGCGCGGTCCTGTTGCACGTGGCCGGTGTCCACCAGCACGTTCTGTCCGCCCGGCGTGCGGATCAAGATGGCGCTGCCGTAGTTGACGGCCAGTACGGTGACGCGCAACCGCCCGTCCGGCCGGCCGGCGAGAATGGCGCGCGTGGCGAGCGCGGCGGCCAGCAGCAGGGGCACGGCGATCGCCGCCGCGCGGCGGGCGGCGCGCGGCAGCCGCGCCCATCGCGGACGTACGCGTTCCAGCAGCGGCGCGCGCCAGACGATGGCCGCCAGCAGCGCGTAGTAGGCTGCGAGTCCCGGCAGCGACGGCTTGCGAACGAAGGGAAACGGAAACCAGGCCGCGGCATAATGTCCGAGCAGGATGAACAGGCTGGAAAAGATCCAGTTCGCGGCGTTCAGCAGCAGCGCCAGAAAGATGCCCGCCACGGGAATCAGTCCGACGATACTGGCGAACAAGGCCAGTTGCAGAATCACGCCGATCAGCGGGATGGCGATCAGGTTCGCGTAGGCCCCCGCCGAAGCCCATCGCTGGAAGTAGAAGCCCGAAAGCGGCGCCATCATGCCGACCTGTATGGCGATCTGCGCGGCGAGGAACAGCGCCACCGACGACGGCAGATTTTCGAAACCGTAATCGCCGATGGGCTTCCATCCCCGCCGAGCCGCGCGCCGCCCCAGCGCGAACAGGGCCGCCATCACGGGGGCGGCCAGCAGCCAGAAACGCCACGCGATGACCAGCAACCAGTCGCGGAGCAGCGCCGCGGTCAGTCCGGCCACGGCGAGCGCCAGCCACACGAAGTCGTTGCCCCGGAACCGGCGCAGCGCATCGTAGGCCGGCTGCGTCAGCAGGGCCAGCGAAAGGATCGCGCCGAAAGACAGCGTGAACGAGGGGTCCACCAGCAGCGCCGGGTTCTGGACCAGGATCATGAACGCGGCCACCGGCACGCCCAGCAGGATTGATGCGCGCAGCGTGTGGTTTAGGTAGGCCCACGCGATCAGGAACAGACTGTTCATGATGACGGCGCGCAGTGTGGAGGGCCGCGCTCCGGTGATGATGGCGAAGACGATCAGCAGGAGTACCACGACCGGTACATAAACCCGCCGCGAGATCCGCAGCAGCGAGAAGAGCCCGACGAACATCGCCGTGATGATGGTCACATGCAGCCCGGAGACCGCCAGGACGTGGTTGATGCCCGAGGCGCGGAATTCCTGGCTGATCAACGGCGCCGGTCCCGGACGCGCAGGCACGAGCGGCGGCACCGGGCGGGCGGCATGGGCGGCGCTGTGCAGCGTCTCGGTGTCGTGCATCCCGTAGCGCAGGCCCAGCGTCACGGCGGCGACGAAGGCGGAGTTGGGGTAGGGGATCGTCTGCTTGATCACGCGCAACAGGTCGTCGCGCAGGTGCAGCGAAAAACGCACCAGCGGGTTGCCGCGGCGCAGGGCGCCGCCCTCGGGTCGGATCGCGGCGATCGGCGGCGCGTCCCGGCCCCGCGGTGCGCGCAGCAGCATCTGCCCCTCGATGTTCTGGCTCAGCAGGAACTGGCGCTGGCTGAACGCGCCGGGATTCGACGCGGCCGGTGGGCGCAACAACTCGCCGCGAATCCGGACATCGTTCCCATAGGCGCTCGTTGCCGCGAATTCCGCGTAGCCGGGCAGGTCCTCCGGCAGTGTCACGCGGATGCTCCCGCGTTCGATCTCGAAGAACGGGCCGCCGGGCTGATACTGGATCAGGTCCGGCGCAATCGTCAGGACCGTCTTGAACGAATAGACGTCGGGGTCGTTGGCGATGCGGCCCAGAATTTCGACGGGCATCGTTTCGCGCCCCTCGCGGGCGAAAGCCGCGACGCGTGCCGGGCGCCGGATCAGCGTCAGCGGCGCCCCGCCCGCGCCATCCGCGCGCGTCACCCGCGTGACCGTGGAGAACGGCGGCTCGATTTCGACGATCGCCCCGCGCGGCAGCCGCGCCGGCACGATGACCTCCGCCGTCTGCGGCACGCGCACCTCCACCAGCCGCCAGCGACCGTCCGGATCGAGCCGCGGGCGGCCGTCGCCGTCGCGCTCGGGAAAGCGCGCGCGCAATTCACCCTCCAGGCGCAGGGTCATGGCCGCGGCGCCGGTGCCCTCGGGCGCGCGCAGTGCGAGACGCGCCGCGCGCCCGTCGAGCCCGCCGCGGTCCCGCCATTCGAGCGCGCCGTTGCGCCAGCGGATTTCGCCGATGCGCCGGTCGGGCGCGCGCAACTGGCCAAGATAGCGGGCCTGTCCGAACGCGATGCCGGCGAGCATCAGCGCGGCCGGCGCGGTTCTCCGCCACACGGCGGCCCGTCCGGAGTTCCGGCGCCCCATCGAGAAGCTGGCGGCCGCCGCCAGCGCCGCCAGACCGCCCAGCCCCGCCAGCGGCGCGATCCAGCCCGCGCCCGCCGGCCGGAGCATGGCCAGCGCGATGCCGACCAGAAACGCGTAGCAGAAAAGAATGATTCTATTCTGCGTCACGGCGCGCCTCGCTGCGGTCCCGCAAGCGGACCTCGCTGTAGAAATCAACGTTCGAACGCCAGATCGGCGACTCCTCCGGATGTCCCGCCGCAAGGCAAACCGCCGTGCGGCGATAGCCGGGCGCCACGGCCGTCACGACAGCGCCCAGCACGAGCGCCGCCGCCAGGAGAAACACCAGCCAGCGTGAATTGCTTTCCATATCGCATTACCCCGGTCGCCGCGCTTTTGCGCGAAACCCACCCGCCCATTTTGTTCCTGTGCCGCTCGGGCCGTTCGCACAAGACCGGCGGCTGCGAAGCCGATTCCGCGCCGGTCCCGCGCCGCGCTTCGGTTATGCCCGCGCCCACGCACACGCGCGAGATTTGGACGCGCCACCGCTCTCCGGTGCGGCCGAGCGTTCAATCCTTCGGCGCCTCGCCGCCGCGGCCGTGCGCTAATAGAATGTACACGACGAAAATCGGCAACACCGGTAACAGGTAGAGAATACCTTCCTGCGTGTGGAACAGGCGGTCCTGGCCGTATCGCGCCAGCCAGAATAGATAGGCGGCGAACGCCAACGTGTTCAGCGCGCCGATCGCGCGAGCCGGGGTCTCACGCTTCATGACGCTCCAGGATCCGACGGGCGATGGCGTCCACTTCCTCCGCCGTCAGCGGACGCGCGGCAGCGTGGCCGCGGATGAACGCGGCAGCGTCGTTCCAGGCCAGTACGGGCACGTCGGCATCCTCGATCTCCCAGTGCGCATCGTCGGACCCGGAAACCAGCGCGACCACGACGTCCGCGTCGGGCCGCGGCGTCGTCGCCAGAAACGAGCGCAGCACGCGGGCCTGCCGCCGGCATTGTGGCAGCGGATTGCGCGCCGTCCGGCGCGAGCCGTCGTCGCGACGGATGCGCAGGTAGAGCGAGCCGCGATGCCCCGTAATACGCCCGCGCCAGTTCTTCGTCTCCACGGCGAACACGCCGTTGGGGCCGACGACGACGTGGTCGAATTGGGCGCGGGACCGCCCGAGCACGATCTCGGCGTCGTTGATGAGGGCGTACTCCGGCGGCAGGTTCACCGCCAGCGCGCGGGCTACGCGGTGCTCGCCGCGGCGGCCGGCCGCGTGAAACCGACGGTCCCGTTCGTTCTCGCGGACCTTCATCCGATGGCCGAGCCCCAGGAAGAGCGCCATCCCGGCCAGGATGAACCCGCCCAGATCGCCTTTCCAAAGATACCACCCCAGCGCTCCCGCGGTGAGCACGGCGCTGGCGGTCCACTCGATCGGTCCGATTCGCCGCAGCCGCTGCGTTTCGCGGTCCAGGGCTTGTTCCCGGGCCCGCATCCGCGTTTCGTCGGAGAGTACGCGCGCCATGGCTAGGGCGCCTCCCGCTCGACCACTTCCGCGAACGCGACGCGCGCCCGGCGCTCGACGATGCGGATCACGCAGCGCTCTCCGACCTTTGCCCCGCGAACGATCGTCACCAGGCCGCCGATGCGCGCGACCGCCTCGCGCTCCGGGTTCTGGCGCGACGGCTCCGCGATCGTCACCCGGAACCGACGGCCCGGCTGCGCGTCCTCGGCGCGCGCCGCCGCACCGTCTGCGATTTCAGGGTAGCCCTCCGGCGTCCCCGGGCTCGGCGTCGCGGCCGACGCCGATGGCGCCGTCACGACCACGGGCATTTCCTCCGGCACGGGAACCAACGCGCGTTCGGACTCGGATTCCACCCGCACGAGAAGCGCGTTGGCCACGCGCGGCCGCACGGCGGAGATCTCGATCACGGCGATCTGACCCCGTCGCGCGTCCGGCACGAAGGTCACCAGGCCGCCGATCCGCGCGACGCCCGCCCGGCGGTCGTCGCTTTCGTCCTCGATGCGCACACGGTAGCGGCGCCCTTCGCGCGCGGCCGCGCGCGGATCCCGCAGGGTGTCGGTGATGTCGCCGCGGTTGACTCCGTACGCCTCGGCGTCCGCGCCC
>CAYLTB010000055.1:0-17951 GCA_964386675.1 uncultured Verrucomicrobiota bacterium | reverse complement strand
CCCTTTGACGTGCCCAACGTCGCCCCACGCTCATGCGCGCCTTCCAGAAACAGGCCGAGCTCGCACTCTGAAATGACGTTACCCATTTATGTAAAGCTCAGTAAGTCTCCGACAACAATCGGTTCAGACATATTTCCGCACCACGGCGCGCACCACGCCGCCGACGACCAGCGAGCGTTTGGGACGGATGGGCGTGTACGCGCGGTTGGCCGGGTCCAGCCGAACGCCGTCGCGATCGCGATAGAAGTACTTCAAGGTCCACTCCTCGTCCACCTGCGCGACGACAATGTCGCCGTTGCGCGGCGTGCGGCCCTTCTCGACGAGGATCAGGTCGCCGGGCTGAATGCCCGCCTCAACCATCGAATCGCCGCTGACCGTCAAGAGGAAGGAGGCCTCGGGGCGTTCGACCAGATAGTCGTCCAGGCTCAACGTGTTGACGAGTTCCTCCTCGGCAGGCGAAGGGAATCCGGCCTGGACTGCGCCCAGCAGGCGGGTCGCCGCCGTCAAACGGGCGGTCGGCGCGAGGCGCCCCCCGGCGCCGCGGCGCAGGTAACCGAGGTCGCAGAGACGGCGGACCACGCCGAACACGGCGTTCTTCGAGCTGTAGCGAAACAGTATCCGCATTTCGTCATAGGTCGGCAGACGCCCCTCGGAACGAAAGAAGGCCCGGAGCGAACGGACGCGATCCACAATGTTCAGCTTGCGCGGCATGGCTACCCTCCCGCAGTTTATTTCATGGCCGAAGCACTATAAATGAACGCGCGTTCACTGTAAAGCGCGTTTCGAATGGAAATGCAGTTGCCTCCGGAGGCGGCATCCGTACACTGTCGGCTCGGCATGGAAGTGGTATGGTCAGATCTGGATGATGCGCCGCTGGCGCCGGCGGGACAAGAAACGGTCACAGACTTGCTGACCGAAGAGCCGGATGCGCCGTCTCGATGGGCCGGGCGCGGCATTGAGCAGTTGATCGCCAATTACAATGCGATCATCCAGGCCCGGGCCATCTACTATCCGGTAGCCTACCAGTTCGACCGCGAGCTCGGCCGCGGGCGGCAGGGCATCGTCTTTCTTTGCCACCGCTACGGTGCGCGCGGCTGCCTCACCCGGCACGCGATCAAGCTCTTCGATCCCTCCATCTATCGCACCGTCAAGCGCTACTGGACGGACATGGGGCGACTGGCGGCGCAGGTCACCCGGTTGCAGACGCTCAACGCTCCGAACCTGGTCGGCCGCGACGTGTACGAGGAAAACAACGGCATCGGCTACGTGCAGATGGAGGCGATTGACGGCCTCGATCTGCAGCACTTGCTGTATGGCAGCCATTTCGAGCGAGTCAAGGCGCGCTCAACCCCCGCGGAGTGGGCGCGTTTCACCGACGTCATTTTCCGCATTGAGGAAGGCAAGGTGCGCATCCAGCCCGGCGTCGCCCTGTACATCATGCGCCAGGTGCTGCGGGGTATCGAGGCACTGCACGACACCGGCTACATCCACGGCGACGTCAAGCCGTCGAACATCATGTGCGACAAACTCGGTTACGTGAAGCTGGTGGACTACGGGCGCGCCACGCTTGTCAACGAACCGATTACCTTTCTGCTGGGCAGCCCCGTGTACATGGCGCCGGAGATCCACCGCCGCGAGCGCTATTACGTGCAGTCGGACATCTACAGCACCGGTCTGGTCGGCATCGAGCTGCTGCGCGGCGAGGCGCTGACCGACTACAGCCGGATGAACGAAGCGGCGATGCTCGAATTCAAGATGCAATTACCGAAGCGGCTGCCCGCGCTGCTGCCGCCGCATGTGCGGCGCAATGCCGACTTTGTCTCGCTCTTGCTGAAATTCATTGATCCCGACCCCGCGCGGCGCTTCGCCTCCGCGCAGGAGGCGGAATCCGGCAGCGGAGGGCTTGCTTTGCTGCACAAACAACTTACTATCCTCGGGAAAGATTCGGAGTACGACCGGGACCTGGAGAGTTATCTGTCCAAACTGTACGCCCCGCTGGCGGATGGCGCGGCGGCCGTCCCGGCGGCGGAATCGGCGGCCGCGCGCGGCGCCCGGCCGCCGAACGCCTGAGTCGAACCGGGAATACAACACGACAACCAACGAGACGAAACGAGATACGAGGACCTGTAATGAACCTATTGCACATCTGCGCGAACCCGAAGCCCACCGAGGAATCGGTGTCTAAACAGCTTTCGGTCGCGTTCATCTCCACACTGGTCGAGAAGTTCGCGGACGTCGAACTCAACAACGTTGACCTGTACCAGGATCCCCCGCCGTTCCTGGATTACGCCGCCTACCGCGGTCTCTGGATGCCGGTGTTCAATCCCGGTTACGAACCCGTCAAGGAAGAGAAGAAAGCCATGGCCTATGCCGTACGGCACGCCGAACTGTTCAACAAGGCCGACATTCTCATCCTGACGATGCCGATGTGGAACTTCTCGGTGCCGGCGATCATGAAGGCATGGATTGACCAGGTCATTGCGCCGAACCTGACCTTCGCGTTCGCGCCGAAGGAGGGCGGCGGGTTCGAGACTAAGCCGCTCCACCACGTCCGCAAACTCGTGCTGCTGGCCTCTTCCGGCGGCGTCTATCAGGAGGGCGACCCGCGCGACGCGTTGACCGCAGAAGTCTCCGCCGCCTTCGGATTCATCGGCCTCACAGACCTGACGATCGCCTGGGCCGACGGCCAGAATGCCGTCGTATTCGGCGATCATGAGGCGCGCAAGCAAACGGCCATCGAAGCGGCCATGGAGGCGGCCGAAGAGGTCGCCGAGAGCGCGCTGGCCGAGAGTGCCGCGGCGCCGGCCTGACCGGAATGTTCGAATCCCACACGTGGTATCGCGAGGGCGGCTTCCCGCGGGCGGTCCGCACGCTGATCTTTGCCAATGTCGCGTTTTTTGTCGTCCAGGCGCTGGCGCGCGCGGGAGGACGGGGACGGGTTCTCGAGGCCGTATTGTCGCTCAGCTCGATGGGGCTGCGCGCCGGGTGGTTCTGGCAGTTGATCACCTACCAGTTCCTGCACGGCAACCTGACCCACCTGCTGATGAACATGTTCATGCTTTATTCGCTCGGCCCGGAGACCGAGCGGGCCATGGGTGGCCGCCACTTCACGCTGATGTACTTTCTCAGCGGAATCCTCGGCGGCGTGGGCTTCGTGCTGATGGACCCGCAGCAATACTGCCTCGGCGCCTCCGGCGCCGTGTTCGGCGTCATCGCCGCGTTCGCAACGCTCTATCCGATGCGGCCGATGACGCTGCTTTTCCTGCCGTTCGTCACGTTCCGTGCCTGGGTGCTGGCCACGATCTTCGGTGTGATCGAGTTGCTGTATCTGATCAGCGGCGAGGCCGGCGGCATCGCGCACTCGGCCCACCTCGCCGGCGGCATCGCCGGCGCCATTTACACGGTGGTCAACGTGCGCGGATTCTCGCTGCCGCGCCTCCGACGCCGGCGTCGGACGGACGCCACAGTGTCCGGCGGCGTGGACCTGGCCGAGGTGGACCGCATTCTCGACAAGGTCGCGCGCGAAGGGATTGATCGTCTCACCCGCCGCGAGCGCGCCGTTCTCGAAGCGGCGAGCCGCCGCCACGGCCCCCGCCTGTAAAAGGACCCGCGTGAACGCTCTGCGTCGAACACGGGAACGGGCGCGCCGCGAAGCAGCCTACTGCCGCGCCCTGCTCCGCCACCCGCGCACACCCCGCGCCGCCCGTTGGCTGCTGGGCTGCGCGCTCGTGTACCTGGTGTCGCCGGTGGACCTGATTCCCGACGGCATTCCGATCCTCGGACAGCGCGATGACCTGCTGATGGTCCCGTCGCTGGTCGCATTCGCCCTGCTGCTGATTCCGGCGACCGTCAAGCGCGAATGTCGAGCGGGCGTCCGCCCGCCCGCGCGCGCCGCCGCATAGACGCGGGCATCAAACCCCGTGGCGGCGGCCGATCCTGATGCCTCCGCGTTCCAAGCCTTGCATAAGAACGCCGCCCGGCCCTCCAACGCTTGGAAGGCCGGCGCCCGAACACCGCGCCCGGCGGCCGCCCATTCCTGGGTGGCCGGGGCCGGAAGCCGCGCGGTGGGAAACGCCGTCGCCAAATGCCGATGGTCTCGGCATGAACTGACGACGCGGGGACCGGGACGCCGTTTGCCGGGCCGCCAGAATCTTGACGGCGCGCCGCCGGAACCCCGGCACAGAGCCCGTCACCGCTTCCGCGGCGGGGGCAGGTGGATCGCGCCGCCGTGGAGGGCGTGCGCGGCTTCCATCCAGGATTCGGAAAAGGTCGGGTGCGCATGAACTGTGCGGCCGAGTTCGGCCGCGGTGAGCTCCGCCCGGATCGCCAGCGTCGCCTCGGCAATCAGCTCCGTCGCGTGGGGGCCGACGGCCTGCGCGCCGAGCAACTGCTCGGTTTCCGCATCGGCGATCCACTTCACAAAGCCGCCGGTATGCCCGGCGGCCTTGGCCTTACCCAGCGCGGCGAACGGGAACCGGCCGACCCGGACGGAGCGACCCGCCTTGCGCGCGGCCTCCTCCGTCAAACCCACGACCGCCACTTCCGGCAGGGTGAAGATGACGCCAGGGATGACGGTCTCGTTCGGCGACGGCCGGCCGCCGGTGGCGTCCTCCGCCGCGATCATGCCCTGCGAGGTGGCCGCGTGCGCGAGCGGCAGGATGCCGTTGACGTCGCCGATCGCGTAGATATTCGCCGCCGCAGTGCGGTTGCGATGATCCACCTTGATGAACCCGCGCTCGTCAAGTTCGATGCCCGCGCGCTCGGGATGCAATCCGGCGGTATAGGGCTTCCGCCCTACCGCAGCGAGCAGCAAGTCCGCCTCGATCCGCTCTTTGCCGACGTTCGCCACGATCCCCTGTCCTGTCTCGACCGCGGATTCAATCGGCTGGCCCGTCAGGATGCGAATGTGCAGGCCGTTCTCCATCCGCTGCCGCACTTCCTTGCGTGCGTCGGTGTCGAGCAACAACAGGATATCGTCGAGCAACTCCACAACGGTCACCTCGGCCCCGAGCGCCGCGGCCAGACACGCCAGCTCGCAACCGATGTAGCCGCCGCCCATGACGAGCAGTCGCTTCGGCAACTCGCGGAGCGCGAGAAACCCCTGACTCTCGACCACGCGCGGACACGTCGGCAGCAGGCCCGGCACAATGGACGCCGAACCGGTGGCCACAATGATTCGCGCGGCGCGCACGCGCTTTTCGGCGCCGTCCGCGGCCAGAACCCGCAACTGTCGCCGCGATTCGAACGAGGCCCGGCCCGCCAGAACCGTGACGCCATTGGACTTCAACAGCGTGCCCACGCCTTTGCCGAGTTCGGCAACCACCCGGTCCTTCCGATCCACCATCGCAGCGTAGTCCGCCGCGACGCCGCTGACGCGGAGGCCCATCGCGTCCGCATGGCGGATCTGTTCCAGGAGCTCCGCGCCCGCAATGAGCGTCTTCGTCGGAATGCAGCCCCAGTTCAGGCATGTGCCGCCGAGCAGACCGGCTTCGATGAGCGCGGTTTTCGCGCCGCGCCGCGCCGCGGTGATCGCCGCCGGATAGCCGCCCGGACCGCCGCCGATTACGACAACATCAAACTCGTCCATGTGGCTCGATCCTCCAGACGCTTGCGAATCGCATTCAGAAAGCCCGCCGCGGTAGCCCCGTCAATCAGCCGGTGATCGCCCGAAACAGTCATCTTCATGATCTGCCGCACGACGATTTCGCCGTCCCGCACCCACGGTCGCGCCTGCGTGCTCGACACGGCCAGGATGCCGCCCTCGCCCGGATTGATGATCGCGGTGAAGTTCTCGACATCGAGCATGCCCATATTCGAAATTGTGAATGTCCCGCCGGTCATTTCGTCGGGTTGAAGCTTGCCCGCCCGCGCCTTGGTCACCAGCGCCACCGAGGCCTCGCGCAGCTCCGCAAACGAGAGGTCCTGCGCCCGCCGAACCACCGGGACGACCAGACCGTTTTCCAGCGAAACGGCCAGGCCGAGGTTGACGGCGGTCTTGCGCACGATGGATCGCCCGTCGGTCGCGCTGTTGAAGACCGGGAACTCGATCAGGGCGCGCACAACGGCCCACGCAATGCAGTCGGTGACCGTGTACGGCGCGCCGCGCGCCTTCGCCTCGCGCCGCACGTCCATCAAGTCGGTCATGTCCGCCGAGACGGTCACGAAGATGTGCGGAGTCGTCGTGAAGCTCCGGGTCAGCCGCTCGGCGATCACCTGCCGCATCCGGCTCATCGGCTGCGGTCGCTCGGCGACGGCATTCCGGATATCCTCGAGGGTGATGCGGCCGTCGGTCCCGGTGCCGGTCAGGTCGAGCACATCCAAGCCTTCTTTCCGCGCCAGTTCGAGCGCGGCCGGAGTGATGCGGAGCCGGTCGTAGCCGCGTTCGTCGAGATAGGCGCGAACATCCTTTTCAACGACGCGTCCGCCGGGCCCATGGCCTTCGATCCGCGTGGGATCAATCGCTTTCTCGCGCGCCAATCGGCGGGCGCGAGGGCTTACGGCTCGCGCACGCGCAGCGGCCGCCGGCGTCGCCACCGCGGGCGGCACGGCAAGCGCCGGTGCCAAGGCCGGCGCCGGAGCGGCGGAACGCGCCGCCGGAGCCGTCGCCGGCGCCGAGGCCGCCGCAGCCGCCGGTGCGGCGTTCGCTTTCGGCGCCGACGGCGGCGGGGCGTCCGGCACTTTTTCGCCGGGTTGACCGACGTAACCGACGACCGTCTGCACCGGCACGGGGACGCCTTCCGGCACCGTGATCTTCAGCAGCACCCCCTCGAAAAAGCTCTCGACCTCCATATTCGACTTGTCGGTCTCGATTTCGAAGAGGATGTCCCCCTTCGCCACGGGATCGCCCTCCTTCTTGCGCCACTTGACGATGGTGCATTCCTCGGTGAACTGTCCCGGCTTCGGCATCGCTAGCGCACTGGCCATAAAAATCTCCTCCTGGGGGTGGCGGCCGATCTTCCTCAACTCCTGCGGCTACGGCTTCATCGAGGACTACAGGATTCTCCGCGCGGCGGCGACGATGTCCTTCGCGTTCGGGAGGAAGGCGGCTTCGAGAATATGCGATTGCGGCGCGATGCCGTCCTTGGCCCCGACGCGCAACACCGGCGCATCCAGCTCGTCGAACGCCTTCTCCATGATCCGCGACACGATCTCGCCGGTGAAACTGCCGATGTTGATCGCATGACTGGCGACGACGCAGCGTCCTGTCCTGGCGACCGATCGCAGAATCGTCTCCTCATCGAGCGGCACCAGGCACCGGATGTCCACAACCTCGGCCTCGACGCCGTTTTCCTGCTTGAGGATCGCGGCCGCTTTCAACGCATCCATGACCGCGGGCCCCCAGCAGACGATCGTCAGGTCGCCGCCCGCGCGCTTGATGTCCGCCTGGCCGAGCGGCAGCACATAGTCGTCCGCCGGCACGACGCCCTTCTCGCTGTAGAGCAACTGGGATTCAACGAACATCACCGGGTTGTTATCCCGGATCGAGGCTTTCAACAGGCCCTTGGCGTCGTAGGCGGTCGAGGGATAGACCACGTACAGGCCGGGAATGTGCGCGAAGATGGACTCCAGCGTCTGCGAATGCTGGCCGCCGTACCCCTTTCCGCCGCCAACCGAGGCGCGGATGACCAGCGGCAGTTCCGTCTGCGCGCCGGACATATAGTGCCACTTCGCCGCCTGGTTCGAGATCTGGTCGGACGACATCAGCGCGAAGTCCATGTACATCAGTTCGGCCACAGGGCGCAGGCCGGCCATCGCCGCGCCGACAGCGGTGCCGCAGATACAGGCCTCCGAAATCGGCGTATTGAAGACGCGGCGCCGTCCGAACGTCTCCAGCAAACCTTTCGTGACCTTGAACGCGTTGCCGTAGTCGGCGACGTCCTCGCCGTAGAAGATGACGCGGGAATCCCGCGCCATTTCCTCGATCAGCGCCTCGCGGATCGCGTCCTTGTACAGGATGCGCCCCTCGGCATCGCGCTTGATCTCGGGGCGCGGCTGCAACAGCGCCGGTTTCGCGAATTCCGCCGGCACCGTCTCGCAGGCGGTATCCGTGTACATGAACTTCAGCACGTCCTCGGCCGGCGGGTCGGCCGCTTCGGCGGCGCGCACCGCGGCGCGTGCGTTGCGGTCTTTCACCCGCGTCTCGATCTCGGCCATTCCGGCGTTATCGAGCCAGCCGACGGCCTTCAACTGCGCCTTGAAACGCTCAATCGGGTCCATCGCCCGCCAGGCGTTCTGCTCGTCTTTCGTGCGGTATTCCACGCAGGGGTCGGACAGCGAGTGGCCGTAGTAGCGGTAGGTGTCGATATCCAACAGCACCGGCCCCCGGCCCTGGCGGCAGAGCTCGGCCGCGCGGGCGACCGCATCGCGCACCGCGAGCACATCCATGCCGTTGACCACTTCCGCGTGCATGAGGTTATCGGCGAAACCCGCGGCCCGCTGGGCCAGTTTGCGCACGCCCATGACCTCATCGTCGGAACGGTGCGTCATCCCGTAGTGGTTGTTCTCGATCGCGAAGATGATCGGCAGACCGAACGGCTTCCCCTGGGCCAGGTGGTTCGTCCACTGCGCCTGCGCCGCCCAGTTCAGCGCCTCGAGCACGACGCCGTTGGCAAAGGCGCCGTCGCCGGCGAAGCAGCAGACCACCCGGCCGGTCTCCAAATAGCGCTGGGCCATTGCCGCGCCGGTCGCGATCGGAACGCCGCCGCCCACGATCGCATTCGCGCCGAGATGACCGATCCGGAAGTCGGCGATGTGCATCGAGCCGCCTCGGCCCCGGCAGTAGCCGTCATCCTTGCCGAACAGTTCGGCAATGGTGCGGTACACGTGATCTTCCAGGGCCGCCTCCAGCCATTCGGCCGGGGTGTTTGCCTTGGCCTCCGGCACGCGGGACCGAAGCTGATCCACCGTCATCCGCCGGATCGCCTGCGAGCCCTTGGCCATGCTGTCGCCGTGGCCGCGATGAGTGCTGGTGATGTTGTCGTCGAGTTTCAAGGCCGCGCAGGCGCCGACCGAAGTGCCCTCCTGGCCGATCGACACGTGCGTCGGCCCCCGGTAGTTGAAGGTCGGAATCGGCTCGTACGCGCCCGAGCGGAGCTTGACGATCATCTCTTCCATCTCGCGGACCATCAGCATGTCCTCGAGCAGGTCCAGCGCCGTCTCGCGCGTCAACGTGCCGGCCTTCTTTTCGGCCTCCACGCCGCCGCGATAGGTGTAGGCGGGGATCTTTCCCAGTTCAATCGTGAACGGGTCGAATTTCGGTCGTCCGTCGCTCAAGTACGTGCTCATCTATTCACTTCCTTTGGGTTCGGAGAAAAACGTCCGGCGGCGATCTTCCATCGCACGCCGGCTTTCTTCAGGATCCGTCGCCAGGCCGCGTCCAGCGGCCGGTCGGTGATCAGCCAGTCCACGTCCTCCAGCGCGCCGGAACGCGCGAACGACACGGCGCCGAGCTTCGTGTGGTCCGCCAGCACAACGACCTCGCGGGCCCGGCTCACGGCCAGCTCCTTCGTGTAGGCTTCGGCCGGATCGGTCGTCGTCAAACCTTCCGCGGTGACGCCGATCGTCCCCATGAACGCCCGATCGAAGTGCAGCCGTTCCAGCATCGACCGCGTCAAGGGGCCGACCATCGTCTCGCTGCGGCGCCGCAATTCGCCGCCGATCAGCAGCGTTCGCGGACCCTGCCCGGCCAGCTCAACCGCGGCCCGCAGCGAGTTCGTCGCGACCGTCACGTCGGTCCGATCGCGCAAGCGGCGGGCCAGTTCCAACACCGTGCTGCCGCCGTCCAGATACAGGGTCTCGCCCGAGCGGATCATCGTCTCCGCGATTTCCGCGATCCGGTGCTTTTCCGCCGATTGCTGCCCGGTCTTGTCGTCGAACAGCGGCTCGTCCAGCCGGCTCTCGATGCTCACCGCCCCACCGTGAACCCGCCGGATGCGGCCCCGGGCCTCCAACTGGGCGAGATCGCGCCGAACCGTCGCGGCCGAGGCGCCCAGCGCCGCGCAAAGCTCCGCGATCCGCGCCGCCCGCCGCTCGCGAATCATCGTCAGCATCCGCGCCAGGCGTTCCGGGGCAAAGTTGTTCGGATTGGCCGTCATCTTCGAATTCCGGTTCAGCCGTCACCCCTCCGGCGCCGCACGGCCGTTCCGCACGCGATTCGCGCGCACCGGGATTCGTCCCGCGCCGGACGGAGCGCATCGTCCCGCTGCGCTCCATCGCCCGCTCTTCCGCGCGTTGTTTCTGCCCGTTGCCGGTTTTCGCGTTTCTTCACCATGAGCATATGTGAGCGATTATACGCAAAAACGATCATGATGCAACATCTATCCATCGTTCCATCCCATGCGGCGAACGGACGAAGCCGCCGTCGTATCTGCGGCGAACAACCGCGTCGCCCGCGGCCGGTCCGCCCCGGTCCGGCTTGCCCCGGCGCCGTCGGCGCGACATACTGCCGCCAGAGCCGCCCCATGAACAGCCGCGAACGAATTCAGGCTGCCCTTGCCCACCGCCGGCCGGACCGGATTCCAGTTGATTTCGGCAGCACCGCCGTGACCGGCATCCACGTCTCGTGCGTCGCGGCGCTGCGCCGGTACTACGATCTGCCGGAGCATCCGGTGAAGGTCATCGAACCGTATCAGATGCTGGGCGAGGTCGAAGACGATCTCCAGGCGGTCTTGGGCGTTGACACCGATGCGCTGCTCAGCCGAAACACGCTCTTCGGCTTTCCGAATGAGGACTGGCGCGAGTTCCGGCTGCCGTGGGGCCAGGTCGTCCTCGTCCCCGGACGTTTCCAGACGACGACCGACGCCAACGGCGATCTGCTGATCTATCCCGAGGGCGACCGATCCGCCCCGCCGAGCGGCCGGCTGCCGGTGGGCGGCTACTTCTTCGACACGATCGTGCGCCAACCGCCGATCGACGAGGACCATCTCGATCCCTCCGACAACCTGGAAGAGTTTTCACCGATCGCCAGCGTCGAACTCGATCACCTGCGCCGCGGCATCGAGCGGCTGGCCGGCTCGACCCGTGCGATCGTCGGCACCTTCGGCGGCACCGCGCTGGGCGACATTGCACTGGTCCCCGCCCCGTTTCTCAAATATCCGAAAGGGATCCGCGACATCGCCGAGTGGTACATCGCGACCGCGTCCCGGCAGGAGTATGTCCATGCCGTTTTTGCGCGGCAGACCGAAATAGCCCTGGCAAACCTGGATCGCATCCGGCGGGTCGTCGGCGATCGCGTGGACGTCGTATTCACCTGCGGCACGGACTTCGGCACCCAGACGTCCAGCTTCTGCTCGGTGGAGACGTTTCGGTCGCTCTACGCGCCGTACTACCGCAAGGTCAACGACTGGATTCACGCGCACACGAACTGGAAAACCTTCAAGCACTCCTGCGGCGCGGTCGAGCCCTTCCTGGGACCGTTGATGGAGGCCGGCTTTGACATCGTCAATCCCGTGCAGTGCTCCGCCGCGGGTATGGATCCGGAGCAGTTGAAAGCGAAATACGGCGACCGCTTGACCTTCTGGGGCGGCGGGGTGGATACGCAGCGGACGCTGCCGTTTGGCACGCCGGCGGCGGTACGGGAGCAGGTCTTGCGCCGCTGTGAGATCTTCGGACGCGGCGGCGGTTTTGTGTTCAACGCCGTCCACAACCTACAGGCGCAAACGCCGGTAGAGAACATCGCCGCCATGTTCGCGGCGGTGCGGGAATTCAACGCCGGTTGACGCTCCCGTGCCGCCGCGGGTCAGGAGGCGGCGGATACGGCGCGGCGAACGGCCTTGTCGAGCGCATGCCAGGCGAGCGTTGCGCACTTGACCCGCATCGGGAAGTTCTTCACTCCTTCGAGGGCGGGAACATCGGTGCCCTCAAAGCCTTCCAACGGCCGCTCGCCGCGCAGGGCCGCGGTGAACACCGCGACGGCCTTCTGAATCTCGGTGACGGTGCGCCCCTCCGCCCACTCCGCCAGCAGCGATCCGGAGGCGGTCGAAATCGCGCAACCTTTGCCGTCCAGCGTCACATCGCGCACGCGATCGCCGTCGACGCGCAACCGCACGCGGACGTGGTCGCCGCAGACCGGGTTCTCTTCGTCCGCCAGCGCCTCGGTTTCGGATATCGCCGCGCGTCCTCGCGGGTGACGGGCGTGATCCAGCAGAACTTCCTGATAGAGCTCTTCCAGACTCATAGACCGAACCACCGGATCGCCTCGCGGACGGCCCCGACGGCCGCGTCGATCTCCGCAATCGTGTTGTACAGGTATGGGCTGATGCGACTGACGGCGGTCAGTCCCATTTTCTTGAGCAACGGCTGCGCGCAGAGGTGCCCGGCGCGAATGGCCACACCTCGACTGTCGAGAAACTGCGCCAGATCGTGTGCATGCAAGCCCGCCACTTCAAACGACACAATCCCGGCGCGCGGTGCGGCGCCGCCGAGCAACCGCACGCGGGGTAGTTCCGCCAGCCGCTCCCGGGCCCGGCGATCCAGCAGCGCGTCATGGGCCGCAACCGCGTCAAGGCCGACCCGTTCCAGGTACTCCACGGCCGCGCCCAGCCCGATCACGCCGGCGATGTGGGGCGTTCCGGCTTCAAACTTGTGCGGAACGGCCGCCCAGGTCGCGCCGTCGAGCGTCACACGCTCGATCATGTCCCCGCCCCCGAGGAACGGATCCATCGCCTCGAGCAATTCTTCCCGGGCCCAGAGCACGCCCACGCCGGTCGGTCCGAGCATCTTATGGCCCGAAAAAACGAGAACGTCACAGCCGAGCTCGCCGACGCGCGTCCGGCGATGAGGCACGCCCTGCGCGCCGTCGAGAAGAAACAACGCCCCGGCCTCATGGGCCAGCCGGGAGAGTTCCGCCGCCGGATTCTCCGTCCCCAGCACATTGGAGATCCAGGTGGCCGCCACGAGTTTGACCCGGCCGCGCTCCAGGTGGGAACGCGCCGCGTCGAGATCCAGCGCCCCCTCCGGCGTCACCGGCACATAACGCAATTCAAGGCCGCGCTCGCGGGCGAGGATCTGCCAGGGGACGAGGTTGCTGTGGTGCTCCGTCTCGGTCAGCAACAGGGCGTCGCCCGGGCGCAGAAATTTGCGGCCCCAACCGTGCGCGACCAGGTTCACCCCGGCGGTCGTCCCGGACGTGAACACCACGCCCCGCGGACACGGCGCTCCGATAAAGGCGGCGACGCTCCGGCGCGCCGCCTCGAACCGCTCGGTCGCCTCGCCGGCCAGGTAGTGAACAGCGCGGTGGACGTTGGCGTTACAGCTGCCGTAATAACCGCAGACGGCCTGCACGACGGACTGCGGCCGCTGCGAAGTGGCGGCGTTGTCCAGATAGACGAGCGGGTACCCGTGGACGGTCTGCCGCAGCGCCGGGAAGTCGCCGCGCGATGCCGGAGTGGTTTTGTCCGCGGTGTCTGTAGCGGCCCCACACGCTATATCAGATTCCTTCACGTGGAAACCATACCACACGGCGGCCGCCCGCGCTGCGGGCCGCGCGCGCCTATCGGGCCTCGAAGGCGAACACCCGCGCGCATTCCTCCCCCCACGTGGACTCGGGCGCCAGGCGCAACCCGCGCGCTTCCAGGGCCAGCGGCACGCGGACGAGGCGCTGATAGCTCTGCGTCGCACGGTGCACGATCGTCCACGCGCCCGACGCCGTCCGCGCTTCCAGGCGAAAAGCGCGCACGAGCGTCGGCGGAGGCGCCCACGGGACGGCGTCGAGCGCGTAGAAGTGCCGCATATTGCGCGCGATCCGGCCGCCATCCGTCCGGTCGAGACAACTATCAAATACAAGCCGCGCCTCGCGCAGCGCCCGCAGGCCGCCGAAGTCGTACTCGGCCGATGCGCCGATCGGTGCGATCCATGCGTTTTCCGAATCGCCGATGCGCCGGTCGTGCCCATTGCGCAGGGGTTCCGGGTCGCCCTCGGTCGCCGTCAGACGAGCCGAGCGGCACAGCTCCGAGACGGGTCGCGCGCGGCCCGGCAGCCAGACGTCGTCGTCCATCAGGACCTCCTGCAATTCCTGCAACCGGCGCTCCAGCACGCCGCGAGGAGTCAGACCGTCTCGAACGGCAATGGCCGCGGCGGCGCCGACCGCCTGTCCCATCAGCGACGTCGTACCCATGACGCGCGTCGCGCTCATGGCCGCGTGCGTGGCGCTGTGGCAGCGCCCGGCACAGAAGAGGTTCTCGATGTTGCGCGAATAGAGGGTCCGATAGGCGATCCCAAACGGACTGGGCGCCGGATGGAAAATCGTGCCGGCCTCCGGGTGATGGAATCCCGCCGGGAAGTGGTCATCCATCGTCCAGCCGCCGTACGCAACGACGTCGTCGAACGGCCCCGCGGCTTCGACGTCGTGCTGCGTGAGGACATGGTCGCCCACATAACGCCGGCTCTCTCGCTTGCCCGGCAGAAACCCGAGCCAGTCCAACGCCCAATTCGCATATTCCTGGCGATTGGGCGCCCGATTCTTGATGTAGTCCCATACGCCAAAGGCAATACGAATCAATTCTTCGCGAAGTCGTTCGGTATCGTGAATGCTATCGCGGTCTCCGCCGACCTCCATCCACCAGAAATTGGTCCTGCGCACTTGCACATCTCGTCCGCGCAGATCTTCGGGCTTATCGAAGCGGCAGGCCCACGCGGGAGGCACAAACGGCATGGGCCGGTCATATTCGCGCGCTTGGAACAGACAACTCAACCCCATCGTGTGGCGATCGCTCTGCTCCGGCGCGATAGACTCGCCGTATTCGCGACGGGATTCCCGTCCGATTCGGAACTCGGCGCCGGTCAAAGGGGCGAGGATGCCGTCGCCGGAACAATCGGCGAATAACGTTGCCGCGATCTCGTGGGTGGTCTCCGTCGTCAGTTGCCAGGCGCGGACGGAGCGGACCCGCGCGCCATCCATGGCGGCCGACTGCACGGCGGCATTCAGAAAAAGAGCCAGCCGCGGCTGGTATTGCGCTGCGCCGTACAGGACACTGTCCCAGATCGAGTAGTTCGGCTGCGGGTTGCGGTAATGGTTTTCAAGCAGCAGTTCCTCCAGGATGCCGGTTTCCCGGGTGTTGGAACCGCGGGCGCCGCAGATATGCATGCGGATCTCGCTGGAAGCGTTTCCGCCCAGCACGGGTCGGTCCTGCACCAGCGCCACCCGCGCGCCGCGCCGGGCCGCCGCAAGCGCCGCGATCAAACCCGCCATGCCGCCGCCCACCACGCAAAGATCGAATTCGTGCCGTTCCTGTTTCATGGCGAAAGACTATCGCAGCCGCCGCGATGCCGCAACTGAAGCAACGGCGTGCGGGCCGCCGCGCTTTGCGTTTGACAGCCATTACGGGCGGGCGATACACGTCACGGCGGAACGGCTGATCATACGAAGGGAGTGAGCCATGCGCTCGACTTTGCGGACCCGAACCTGGAACGGAGCGGCAGCGGCCGCCCTGCTCGTCACGGCGGCGCTCCCGGCGGCCGCCGACTCGACCTCCACCGGCGGTGTGGCCCTGTCGGCGCGGATATCCACGCTCGGCGTGGGGCTCGAACTGGTGGCCCCGCTCTCCGAGCGGCTGAACCTGCGCCTCGCCGGCACCGTCGGCGGAATCAACTACAACGATACACAGAGCGATGTGGACTACCGGGTTGAGGCCCGACTGCGGACCGGCGGCGCCCTGTTCGACTGGCATCCCGCCGGCGGCGGATTCCGGTTCAGCGCCGGCGTCCTGTACAACGGCAACAAGCTCGAGGGCGAGGCGCGCCCCCGAACCACGACGGAGATTGGCGACGTAGAGTTCTCGCCGGAGGAAATCGGAACGTTGACCGCGGCGGTCGAATTTCCCGCGCTGGCCGGCTACGCCGGCATCGGTTTCGGCAATGCCGCGGCGCCCGGCAGCCGATGGTCCGTCTTGTTCGATCTCGGCGTCATGTTCCACGCCGCGCCGGAGTTCACACTCTCGGCGGACGGCTCGAAGGCGAATAACCCGCTTTTTCGCGCGGAACTGGAGAAAGAGCGCGAGCGCATTGAGAACGATTATGTCCGCCTGGCGCGATTCTATCCGGTGGTTTCATTCGGCTTGGCCTTCCGCTTCTGATGCGCAGATGAACCGGACACCATGACGGAAACCGTGCCAGCGCCGGATACGCCCGCGGGAACGGCCCGACGAACGGGCATCGCGCTGTTGGCGGCCGCATTTGTCTTTGTCGCACTCACTCGCATTCAAACGATCAGCGCACCCGATTTCTGGTCGCATCTCGCCTCCGGGCGAGCGATCGCGCGACTGGGCGGCGCCGCGCTGCGGGACACGTTGTCCTATACGGCCCACGGGCAATCCCTCCGTTCCGCCGGGTGGCTCTATGACCGGGCGCTGTATGCGCTGTGGCAGCTCGGCGGTCCGGCGCTGGTCACGCTGACACACGCGCTGCTATTCCTGGGTGCGGCGGCCCTGGCGCTACGCGCCGCGGCGCGCTGGTCCCCGCCCGGCGGCCCCGCAGCCGCCGCACTCGCGCTGGCCGGGTGGCTGGCCGCTTTTGAATCGCCGGTCTCGCCGACGGCCGTTTCGGTCTTCGCTGCCGCCGCTTTCCTTCATGAATTGAGCCGCCATCGCTCCCTGGTGCGCCTGGCCGCGACTTTGATCATCGGACAGATCCTCTGGGCCAATATGGACGCGGCCTTTCTTCTCGGTCCCGTGCTGGCGCTGCTGGGCGCGGCCGATTTTTGGCTCGAGCATCGCGGGGCCGGAGGATTGACATCCGACGAACGGGCCCGCTGCCTGGCTCTGATCGGTCTGTCGGGCGGCCTGGCGCTGGCGAGCTGGATCAATCCCGCAGGTCCTTCCCTGTGGGGTGCGACGATCGGCGACTGGCGCGTACCTCCCGCGCCCGGGTTTCGCATCTGGATTTCCCCCGTCGCGCACCTGTGGGGTTCGACGCTGTTCCGCAACCTGCTCATCGTCTCGCTGCTGACCGGGGCGGTCGGGCTGGTGTCGTTTTCGCAACGCCTGCCTGCCCTGCTGACCGGGGCCGCGCTGCTGGGCAGCCTGTTGGCGCTCCGGTCCTTGCACACCGCACCCTTGTTCGCAATTCTGGCGCTTCCCTTCCTGTCCATCGCGCTCCAATCGATCGCCCGCGAAGCCGGAGCGCTGGCGGAAGGCGCGATGCCGGGGCTGCGCGTCAACATGTCGCGCGCCGGCGCCGTGATGCTGGGCGCAGGGCTGTTGGCGTCGGTAGCCGCGTTCGCCATCGGCCGGTTTCACCGGCACATCGGTTCGCTTTCGCACTTCGGTTTCGGCGTGGAAGAACGGGCCTTCCCTCAGGCAGCCTCGGTCTTGTTGGAGCAGCCCGGCTTCCCGAACCGGACGTTGCACCTCCCGTTCGACGGCGGCTATCTGGCGTGGCGTCACCCGCAGCGCGCCATCTGCTGCGACCTTCGGCGGGGTCTCTACGACCGGGAATTGGAGCGGTTGATCGGGCGGTGGGCCGCCGGCGAAAGCGGCGTGCAGGAGACGCTGGCCCGACGGCTGCGCGCCGAAGCGCTGATCCTGAACTGCCTGTGGCCCGCCGCGACGAGGCAAGCTCGTGAAGCCGCCGAGGCCGGCTGGAAATTGATCTATTTCGATGGCGTGACTGCCGTGTTTCTGACGTCAGGTCATGACGCGGCCGCCTTCGTTCCCAGCCCCGCCGTGCGCGAGACCGGCCTGATCCGGCTCGACCGCGACGTGAACGATTTCGCCGCCCAATTGCGCAGCGGTCGCCGCCCCCGCTTGGCGCCGGCGGTCATTGGCGGCGCCGAGCTGTTCGCGGCGCTCGATCGGCACGATGCGGCGGCAGACCTTTACGCGATGGCGGCCCAGGTCATCCCGGATTCGACCTATATCGGATTGCAACTCGGCATCGCGCAGTGTAAGGCGGGCCGTATTGACGCGGCGATAACTACGCTGGAAAACGCCGCCGCCCGCGAGCCAGACAATGGTCTC
>CAYLTB010000054.1:0-18121 GCA_964386675.1 uncultured Verrucomicrobiota bacterium | reverse complement strand
GGAGAGGCCATCCGCGCGCGATACAAGGGCAAAGTCCCGCTGTATGATCTCGCTGCAATCTTGAGCGACGACTTCCGGCTGGGCAACGTCTTCGTGCCGGAATATTCGCTGGATCCGGCCGAACTGCACCCGAGCGCGCCCGAGGGCGAACTCATGATGGCCAAGGGCTTCCTCCTGACGCTGGTCGAGGCCTTTCGCAAAACTGGGCCGGAGACCGTCGGCGCCGCCGCCCCGCCGGCAACACCCGCGCCGCGTCTCCCGCGCTCCCCGCGCCGCCAGCCCTGACAACGGTCCATGCCCGCGCCGCGAGACTCCCGAACGCTGCGCTCGTTTCCGCCGGTCTTCCGCGCGGACGCGCGGTTGCTGATCCTCGGCTCGATGCCCGGCGCCGAATCGCTGCGCCGACGGGAATACTACGCCCATCCGCGCAACGCCTTCTGGCCGATCATGGGCGCGCTCATCGGCGCCCGACCGGAACAGCCATACCGTCGCCGGATCACGGCGCTGCGCGCCGCACGCGTAGCGCTATGGGATGTCATCGCCCAGTGTCGCCGCGCCGGCAGTCGCGATACCGCGATCGTTCCGGAGAGCGTCATCCCCAACGACATCGAGCGATTGCTGCGACGCGCGCCCGGCTTGCGGCGCATCCTATTCAACGGCGGCGGCGCCGAGCACTGGTTCTTCCGTTGTTACCGGGGCCGGCTCGATGCCCCGCCATTCAAGGGGCTGGATTTCGTCCGGCTTCCGTCCACGAGTCCGGCCTGCGCCACGCTGACCGTTGCGCGCAAAATACGGCTCTGGCGCTGCGCGCTGCGGCTGCGCTGAGCGTACAGGCCGTCCGAAGACCGTCCCCGTCGGGAATTCGAGCAAGCCCCGCGCCCACGTCGGGTCCGAGGCGGGAATGCTACAGCAACGGAGTCGAAAGCCTCACCCGCGACGAGATCGCCGCCTGTTGCGGTCGCACCCCCTTCAAGGGCCAACAGACAATGCCGCGACACTGCGCTTTGCGGCCACTTCATCACCGCAAGACGCGGCGATGGAACGAATCGGCTGACCTTCGCCCGCGCACTCCGGCAAAACGTCTATTCTCCGCCGTATTTTTTCACGCAGGCGCGGTATTCCGCCTCGTCGGCAATGCTGCCGCCCATCATGATGACGACGTTTTCGACGCTGCCGAGCTGCCGGGCCAGCGCGTCGAGCGTCCGCGGCGAGCCGAACACTTGGATAAGTTTTCCGGCGTCGCGGATTTTTCGATACACCTCCGGCCACTCCTCCACCGGACGCTGGCCGGCGCCGGGAATCCACTGAACACCATCGAGAGCCGGAATGCTCAACAGCGAGTCGAGGTGCGGCAACTGGCCCACGCCGTCGAGATGATAGAAAGCCCGGCCGTTCAGCCGCTTGCAAGCGCGCGCCAGCTCCGGCTTCACGAACTCGTCAAACATATCCGGACCAATCATGTAGGCGAAGTCGCACTGCAGCATGTAGCTCCGGCACTCGGAGAACAACCCCGGCCAACTGGAGCGGCCGGGATTCGGCGGACAAAGCACGCCGTCCAGAAAATCATAGGCCCGGAACCAGGCCTCGTGGATTTCCCAGGTCAGCCGCTTGACCTCCGCCGGGGCATCGTATAGATCCGTCAGCAGTTGTTCGCCAGGGCGAAAGGTCGAAAGCACGTCGAGCGTGCCGCCCAAATCGGTCATGCCGATCTGCACGAGCCCCTGCCAGCGCTCGCCAGCGGCGCGGCCGATGGCCGCAACGCGCTGCAGTATCGGGCGCTCCGGACGGAACGAAAGGCGCAACTCGTTAATCGGCACCCCTTGGTGTTCTCCTGGGTAGAACCAGATGGTCTCCTGTCCGGGCCGCGCCTCTCCGCCGAGAAATATCGCGAGCGCCCCCGCGCCGAAATCGAGCCAAACGTGCGGGAACCCGTCGCCCAGCCAGCGCACCTGGGATTGTTCCCAGTCCCACCGGTCGGCGATCTGGTCGGGCGAAAAGCGCAGGTCGTAGGCCGTCGTGACCTTGGACACCCGCGGCACCTCCGGTTCGGGGCGATCCGGCGGAAGCCCATGCAATGCAATCTGAATAAGCGGCCGTCCCAGCTCGCGCCGCCACCAGCGGCGATTGCGGTCCTTCACGATCTCCCAACGCGAGTGGCTGAACTCGATGCTCATGCGGAACCTTTGTTCCCGATGCAGTATCAAAGAGAGCGTCCGGAGTCCAGTTTCGCGCGAGGTCGGCCGGAAAAACGATGCCGATGTCGGCGCCCCGGTCGCTCCGACGCGCCAGCCGTGCCGTTTCGCCGAATCTGTGGTATAGGGCGGGGGTATGCTGATCGTCTTTCATTGCGCGCAGTGCCATTCACGGCTTGAGATCGAAGCGTCGAACGCCGGCACCCGCATCCCCTGCCCCGCCTGCAACGCACCGGTCGAGGTGCCGGCCGCCGCCGTCGGGCCGGGCACGACCGTCGGCGGATTCCGCATCGAGCGCCTGATTGGCGAAGGCGGCATGGGCCGCGTGTTTCTCGCGCGCCAGCTCTCGATGGACCGGTGGGTTGCGCTGAAAATCCTGCCGTCCGCGATGGCCGCGGACGAAGGCGTTGTCGAACGATTCCTGCAGGAGGTGCGGTTGTCTGCGAAGCTCGATCACGCGCACCTGGTGACCGCCTACGAAGCCGGCCAGGATGACGGCGTGCTGTTCTTCGCAATGGCCTACGTCAACGGCCGGACCTTGCACGAACAGCTGCAGTCGGAAGGGCCGCTGGACGAGGACGCAGCGCTGCGGATCACGCTCAAACTGGCCCATGCGCTGGCATACGCCTGGTCGGAGCACCGCCTGCTCCACCGCGACATCAAGCCCGCCAACATCCTGCTCGACGCCCGCGGCGAACCGAAGTTGGCCGACCTAGGCTTGGCTCGCTCGCTGGAGCACGGTGCGGAGGGACGCACCGTGTCGGGCGCAATCTTGGGCACGCCGAACTACATGAGTCCGGAAGCCGCTGAAGGCCGCCCGCTGGACCCGCGCTCCGATATATACTCCCTGGGGACCACGCTCTGGAGCATGCTGACCGGACGGATCCCGTTCGACGGCGAGCCGCTCAACACGGTGCTGCGCAAGCAGGCGTCCGAACCCCTGCCCCCGGTGGCCCGCTGGAACGCTTCGGCCTCGGCGGAGACCCAGGCGCTGTTGGACGCGATGCTGGAAAAGGATCCGCGCCGACGCGTGCGCTCCTGGGAGGAACTGATCGCGCGGATCGAAGAGATCCTGCTGCGGCGTGCGATGGCGCCGGAGCGAAAGCCGCCGCTCGGCCTGTTCGCCGGGCTGGTCGCGGTGTTGCTTGTCTTTTCCGGCGCCGCCCTCTGGGCGACGCTGCGCGCCCGAGTCCGGACACGGGCGACGCCATCCTCGCCCGCGGCGCCCGTTTCACCCGCGCCTGAAGAGCCTCCGACCGCGCCCGCGCCCCACACGCCCCCGACGGAAGCGCCGGCGGAACCGCGCCCAGCGCCGCGTGCGCTCTCGCCCGACGCTGCGCTGCTGCAGTCCGCCCGCGCCTACTGGCGCGAGCATCCGGAGGACCGCCCCGGCGCGATCCAGCGGTTGCGCGACGTTCTGCGACGCTATCCCCATACGCCGGCCGCACGGCAGGCCGAGGAGCTAATTGCCCGGATCGAACGGATGCCCGGTCCGGCCGCCCGAGGCCTCGACGCCCTGATGAATCGTTGGCGGCGGGAGGCGGACGCGGCCATGAATCGCGGAGACTTCGAGGAGATCCTCCGCCGTTGGAACGAATACACGGGGCCGTTCGCGGCGGAAACGGCGGAATGGCGGTCCGCGCGGGTCGCACAGGCGCGGGAAGCGATGGTCCAGCGCGACCGGGCGGCTGTGCAACGGCAGGCGGAGCGCGATGCCGAGATCGCCACGGCGGTCTCGCTGCTGTTGCGCGGCGACCGCGCGGGCGCGGCGACGCGACTAGACGGGGCCGCCCGGAACGAACGGTGGCTTCCATGGAGATCGCAGACCGAAGCGCTGGCCGCTGCGGCCGCCGCCGTTCCGGACCGCTCCGCCCGACTGCAACAGTCGTTCCGCGCGCTCGCCGGACAGACCATCGAATTGGAGTTGCGCGACGATTCGATTGACGACGCGATGGTGGTGGCGGTCGGACCGACGAGCGTGACGGTGCGCCAATGGCTGCCCGAGGGCTATGTTGACCGAGAGGTGGCCTTCGCGCAGTTGAGTCCTCGCGAGATCTGGCGGCGGCTGGGACCGGATGCCGATCCGGCGACCCGTCTGGCGCGGGGGCTTTTTGCGGCCGAACGCGGCCAATGGGCGGCGGCCGCGGAGCAATTTGCAGCGGTCGAAGGCCCGCTGGCGGAACTGCTGGCCGCCGAGGCCCGGCGTCTGGCCGCGGACGCAGCGCCGCGCTGACCGCTGCCGGGCGGCGCGGACGCAGCGCCGAGCCCCCCTTGCCAGCGATCCGCGGCGCCCCTATAGTCGGCGGCGTCGGTACGCGATCATGCAGCCGGGACTTACACAATCGATCCATCAGCGGCCGGAGCAGCGGCTGACACTGGCGCCGCACATGCTCCAGCGCCTCGAGGTCCTGCAGGCGCCCTTGATGGAGCTGCGTGCGCTGATACGCCGCGAGCTCGAACAGAATCCCGCGCTGGAGGAACTGCCGGCCCGCGACGAGCCGTTCGAGGGGGATTCTCAGAACGGCGCCGCCGACGAGACCGCGGACGCGCCCGGCGGCGCGACGGAGAGGGAGGAACTGGAATTCCGAGAGCAATACGACCGCCTGGCCCAGATCGACGACGACTGGCGCGAATACTTCCAGCAGGCCAACGCGGACCGTGCGGCCGATCCCGAAGCCGGTGAACGCCACGAACGACTGATGGACTCCCTGACCCGGCCCCCGAGCCTCCAGGACTACCTGCTCGAACAAATGAGCTACGCGGCCTTATCGGAAGAGGACCGCGCCCTGTTGATGACGCTGATCGGCTCGCTCAATAACGACGGCTACCTGAACGTCACCCTGGGCGAACTGGCGGAAACCACCGGCCGCCCGTTGGCTGACATTGAGCGACTGCTGGCCGTTCTCCAGGAAATGGACCCGCCCGGAGTCGGCGCGCGCGATCTACGTGAATGCCTTCTGTTGCAGCTCCGGCGCGAGGGACGGGGAGATCAGTTGGAGGCGCGGATCGTACGCGATCATCTCGACGCGCTCGCCGCGCGCAAGCACGCGGACATCGCGCGCGCGCTGGATGTGCCGGTCACCGCGATTCACCGCGCGGCGGAAGCGATCGCCGGGCTGGAACCGAAGCCCGGACGCCGTTTCGACACCGATCCGCCCCCCTATGTCGCGCCCGAGATCGAAATCGTCAAGACCGCGGAGGGCTTCGTGGCCCGGCCGCGGCGCGAACGGATGCCGCGGCTCCGACTGCGGCGCGACTACCGCCAGATGCTGGAGAATCCGGCGACGCCGGAGGAAACGCGCCAATACCTCCGCGACAAGATCCGATCCGGAGACGCGCTGATCCGCAGCTTAGAGCAGCGGAAGCAGACCCTCCTGGCGATTGCCACGGAGATCGCGCGCCGCCAACCGGAGTTTTTCGAGCGCGGCCGGGCCGCCCTGACGCCGATGACCATGGCCGAAGTGGCCGCGGCTGTGGGCGTTCACGAGACAACGGTGAGTCGAGCCGTCAACGGAAAATACGTCGCGACGCCGCAGGGCATCCTGGAATTGCGCCAGTTCTTCACGGGCGGCTATACCGCGGCGGACGGGCGGTCCGTATCGAACGAGGGGGTGAAGGAGGCGATCGCGCGGTGGATTGCGGAAGAGGACCCCTCGGCGCCGCTTTCCGACCTGGAAATCGCGGGGCGCCTCGCCGCCAATGGTCTCCGCGTGGCCCGGCGCACGGTGGCGAAGTACCGCGAGGAACTCGGCCTGCCGCCCTCGCACCAGCGGCGGTCGTGATCGCCGTTCATAGCCGCAGATTGCCAAGAAGCGTCCTATTCGATACAAACCGCGCGACCGCGGTCGGCTGGTAAGTCGCGCGGTCGCCTTATGTTGGTTTCATTTTCATGTCAGCACTGCCAGGGCAAACTCGAGATTGACGCCGTCGCCATCGGCACGCGGATCGCGTGCCCGCGCTGCGGCACGAACATCGAGGTCCCGCGCGTCAAACCGGGCCCCGGCGCCACCGTCGGCGGCTTCAAGATCCACAAACTGATCGGTGTCGGCGGTATGGGCGAGGTCTATCTGGCCCGCCAGCTCTCCCTCGACCGCGACGTGGCGCTGAAGCTGTTCCCGCCGGATCTGGCGTCCGACAAGGACCGCGTGCAGCGCTTTCTGAACGAAATTCGGTTGTTGGCGCGGCTGGAGCACCCGAACATCGTCACGGCCCATGAAGCGGGCGAAGACGGCGGCGTGCTGTTCATGGCCATGGCCTATGTGAATGGAGAGCCGCTGGACGCGCTGCTCGAGCGCGGCGGGCCATTGCCGGAGAAGCGCGCCCTGCAGATCGTGCGGAAGATCGCCGCCGCGCTCGCCTACGCCTGGAACGAGCACCATCTGCTGCACCGTGACGTCAAACCATCCAACATCCTGCTCGATGCCCGCGGCGAACCCAAACTCGGCGACTTGGGCCTCTCCCGCACCGTGGACCGCCGGGGCACGGATACGGCCGAGGACGAGATCATCGGCACGCCCAACTACATGAGTCCCGAGCAGGTCGAGGGCCGGGACAACATTGACTGCCGCGCGGACATGTATTCGCTCGGGGCCACCCTCTATCACATGCTGACCGGCCACCTGCCCTTTCAGGCCGGCAGCGTTATGGAAACGCTCCGCAAGCAACTGACGGAATCGCTGCCCGATCCCCGCGTGTTCAACCCGGGGATCAGCGAACCGTGCGTTCGTCTGATGGAAATCATGCTGGCCAAGGATCCGACCCAGCGGCACCCGACCTGGGAATCGCTGATGGGCGACATGGACCGCGTCAAGGCCGGCAAGTTTCCGACCCGTCATCCGGTCCTCAAGGGCGGCTCCGTCCTGCTGCGCGCAAAGGACGAGGCCGCGCTGGCTGAAATCCGCAAACTGCGCATGAGCGCGGCGGACCTTCAGAAACTTCACCGCGCGGCGACCGGGTCCGTCAAACAGCGGCGCCGGGAGGGTTTCCCTTGGGGGTCCGTCGTCGGTTTCTCGGCGCTGATTATCCTGGCCGGCTTCGCGGTCTGGGGCATTGCCCAACTGCATCGGGAGAACGCCGGACCTTCTGCGAAACCGATCTCGGCGCCGCCCCCACCGCCGCCCGCGGAACAGACCGAATCGCTGGAGTCCCGTTTCGCGGCCCTGCGCGCGGAGGCGGAGCGCGAGCCCGGCGACTTTGACGAACTGCTGCGCCGGTTGGAGTCCTTCCGCGAGTCGGCGCGCGGCACCTCCTGGGCGTTGGAATCCGCCGCGTTGATTCGCGATGTGCGCGAACGGCGTCATGCGGCCCTGCAGCAAGCCTGGAACGAGTTGCGGGCGCGCGCGGAACAAATCGAGACACAGGAAGGGCTGGAGGCCGCGCTGCGGCTGCTGGAGTCCGACGACAGATTCGCCCGCGATACGGCGCCCCAGCGGCTGGAGTGGGCGGCCGAGCGGCTGGGCGCACATGTCGAGCGGCTGGCCGAAGGCTCGGGATACGAGGCGGCCTTGCAATTTGTCGAACAATATGCAGGTCCGTTCGCCGCCGCCCTCGAATCCCGTCGCAACGACTGGGCGGCGCAGCAGCGGGTACGCATCGCCGCACGCGAGGCCGCGCGCGCCGCCGCCGCCCAAGCCGCCTTCGAAACCTTGCGTACGGAACTCTGCGCGGCCATCCTGGCCCGCGATGCCGCCGCCGCACGCGCCGCTCTCGATCGCGCCCATCCGCGGCTTGGCGATGACGCTCAACGGACCGCAGCCGAACGTATGGCGGCGCTCGCCGAAGCCGCCGGCCGTTTGAACGAGATCGTGATGGAATCGTTCCGCGCGGAAATCGGCCGATCGGTCGCGATCAGCCTTACCAGCGGCGTGGAAACCTGGGAAATCCTGGGCCTGGTCGCCGGGCGGTTGAGCCTGCGGCGCCCCGCCGGTCTGGGTTTCGTCGAGCGGACCATCGGCCCTGACGACCTGTCCACGGCAGAGAAGTTCCGCCGGGTCGGAAACGGCAACACGCCGCAAACGGAATTACTGCGCGGGCTGGTCGTGCTCGGCGCCGGACGCGCCGATCTCGCCCGGCGGCACTTCGAGTCCATGGGCGAACCCCTGGGGCCCGCGCTGTCCGCCTACGTCGAACAAATGGAGGCCCGCCGGCTGGATGCCGCCGCCCGGCGGGCGCTGGAAGGGACCCTGCGCATCGCGCGACAGACCTTGGACGACCGCCCGCTCGAAGACATCGCGCGCGCCGTCCGGCGGGCGGCATATAACACCGCGGAAATCGCCGCCATCCGTGCCGGGGTTGCGGCCTACCGCCAGGCACACGCCGCCGCGGCGTTCACCCGCGAAGCCGAACCGTTGCTGGCGGCGCTCGAAAACGTCTTCACGCTGCCGCGCGAGGTGGACCGCGCCACGGTAGATGCGGCCATCGAGGCCCTACGGCGCGGCAATCCGCCCATCGAGCGCGTATATCATACCGCCACGATCAAGCCCGAGGGGGTCAAACTGGTACTGGTGGGGAATCAGGGCCTCACCAACCTGGCGGCGCTCGCCACGCTGCCGCTCATCCAACTGAACCTTGCGGGCGGCACCGTTTCCGATCTCTCTCCGCTCCGGGGACTGCCGCTGCGGGTCTTGGACGTCAACGGCTGCCCGGTGTCCGATCTCGCCCCGCTGGCCGGCGCGCCGCTGACCGAAGCCAATTTCGAAGGCTGCCCCGTAGAAAACCTGGCGCCGTTGAAGGGTGCGCCGCTCGAAGATCTGAATCTGCGCAAGACGCGGGTGCGCTGGCTCGGCCCGCTGACCGGCGCGCCGCTGCGCCGACTGATCCTGGACGATGCGCCGGTCGAAGCGCTCGATCCGCTCATCGGCGCACCGCTCGTGGAACTTTCCGCGCGGGGCTGCTCGAAGATCGCCAGCCTCGCCGCGCTGCAGGGCATGCCGCTGGAGCGCTTGTACCTGACCGGCGCTTCCGTTGCCGACCTGCGCCCGTTGCGCGGACTGCCGCTGACCGAGCTTTCGCTGGGTTCGACCGGCATCACGGAAATCGGCGCGCTGAAGGGCTTGCCGCTCCAATCGCTTGTCATCAGTTTCACCCGCGTGAACGACCTGGCGCCGCTCTCCGGCATGCAACTGCGGCGGCTCGAGGCCTCGAACCTGGCAGACCTGCGCAGCGTGGAACCGCTGCGGAAAATGCCGCTGACCCAGCTATGGATCAACGGTACCGCGGTCGGCGACCTGCGGCCGCTGTCCGAAAGCCCGCTGATCCAGCTCGACCTGCGCCAGTGCCCCGTCCAGGACTTGTCCCCCCTGCGGAACGCACCGATCGAGATTCTCTACTTGGACGGGTGCACCCAGATCCGGGATTACCTGCCGTTGATGAATTACAGCCGCTTGACCACGCTGACGGTGTCCGTTGAACGCGAGCGCATCCGGTTCCTGCGGCGGCATCCGACCTTGCGGGAAATCGGCGAGAACCCGGACGCGCTGCAGCCCGTCATGGAATTCCTGCCCCGCTGAGCAAGGTCACAGGATCTTCATCTTCGGCAGATCCTGGAGGTCCACCATTCCGACGACGCGGTCGTCCGCGTCCACGACGACCAGGTCGTCAATATTGTGCCGTTCGAACAGCGCCAGCACGTCCACCGCCAGCCGGTCGCTGCGCAGCCGGATCGGGTTGGGCGTCATCACGTCGCGCAGCGGCCGCTCGGTCAGGCGGCCCGCGTCCTCGAGGTGGCGCCGCAGGTCGCCGTCGGTGAAGACGCCCGCGATGCGCCCATCCGGCTCAACCACGGCGACAGCACCCGATCGCGCCCGCGTCATGGCGAGCACCGCGTCGCGCACCTGCGCGTTGACCGGCACTGTGGCCAGCCGGTCGCCGGTCCGCATGATGTCCGCCACTCGCAGCAGCAAGGTGCGGCCGATGGCGCCGCCGGGATGCAACTTCGCATAGTCTTCCCGACCGAAACCGCGCGCCTCCAGCAGTGTCATCGCAAAGGCGTCGCCGATGGCCAGCGTCGCGGTTGTGCTGGCCGTCGGCGCCATGTTGAACGGGCAAGCCTCTCGCCGGACATCCACCCGGATCACGGCGTCGCAGAGTTTCGCCAGCGGATTGTCGGCATCGCCGGTCACGGCCACGATCCGTGCGCCCGAACGTCGGATGGCCGGCACTACGGCCAGCAGTTCCTCCGATGCGCCGCTGAAGCTCAGCGCCAGCGCCAGGTCGGCAGGCCGCAGCAGGCCGAGGTCGCCGTGCATCGTCTCCAGCGGGTGCAGGACCACGGCCGGCGCCCCGGTACTGGTCAGTGTCGCGGCGATCTTCTGCGCAATCGGCAGGTTCTTGCCGATACCGGTCAGCACGAGCTTGCCGCCGTTCTCGAGCGCCTCCAGCGCCAGCGCCACGGCCCGCCCGAAGCCGTCGTCCAGACCATCGCGCGCTCGGCGCAACTCCTCGATCTCGATGTCCAGCACCGCCCGCGCTCGTTCGATATGCTTCGACACAGCGGCTCCTTTCACGGCCGTCGAATTCCAAGGCTGGGAAACGGCACTCCGCTCGACGTCCAAGGCTTGGAAAACGATCGCCGCCATCGTCGCAAAACAGCCGTGGCTCGGCGAGTTCAAATATGACCGCACGGCGAACCGCCGGCACATGTGCGGCTCGTGCATCTCGGGCGGAAACCCGGGGAGACGCCGCCCCGGATCGGCCATTCCCGAGTGAACCGGTCTCCGTTTCGGCAGCGACCGAGGCCCTGGCCGAACGCGGGCAGCGGAACCGCGTTCCGCCTCATCCTCTTCGCGCCCGACGCGCCCGGCCGGTGCTTCCAGCGAACGGTCTCCCGGCGGCGCGCTCGCGTCGGCATCGAAAGGGACAATCTCCGGCCAACACACAATCGCCGCACCGTGGCCGCCGCGCACGACAGATGCGTCGGCCGTGCCGAATCAGGTTCACGTGAATTTCCAGCGCGCGCCCCCGTGGAATCCACGCCGACAGGACTTCCTGGGTGCGCTCCGCCGAGGCGTTCGCCGGCACGAACCCGAGCCTCCGGCACAGACGATGGACATGTGTATCCACCGGAAACACATCGCGGCCCAGGCTGAAAAGCAACACGCAGGCGGCGGTTTTCGGGCCGACCCCGGGCAGCGCGCGCAATGCCGCCAGCGCCGCCCCGTCCTCCATCTGCCGCAGCGGCGCCAGCGTCAAGCGGCCGTATCGTCGGCGCACCTCCGCGAGAATCGCGCGAATCCGGGGCGCCTTTATGTTCGCGAGTCCGGCGCAGCGAATCGCCGCCGCAACGGCTGCATCGGACGCGCCCTCGACCGCCGTCCACTTCCGAAACCGCCGGCGCAGTGACGAAAACGCGCGGCTGGAATTCGCGTCCGAAGTGTGCTGGGAGAGCACGGTCCGAATCAACGCATCGAGCGGAGGCTCCCGCGCCGGCGGCGCCGGCGCGCCATAAACCCGGTTCAGCGCATCCGCGGCGCGGCGTACCTGCGCCGCGACGGTTCCGGCCTTGCAGTTGGCGGCGGCCATTGTTCGCACGGTGGGACGTCCTCGTTCGCGGACTTGACGCCTATCACCCCCGCAGGCCTGCCGTCAATCGCCGTATGGCGATCCGGTCTTGGCGAAGGATTTCATGCGCCGTCACATTTCTCCCTTCCGCTGGAATGGAGATTGTCTGACGGACCCGCCTCCGTTATGTTTTTCCACTCCATCGCCTGCAACCACGGAGAACGGATCATGAAGATCGCCAATGGTCTGGCGGCGGCGCTGGCCGTGCTGCTTCTGTCCGGATGCGCCCATTCCCGAATGGCGTTCCGCGATCTCGACGGGGACATTCCTTCGCCGCTGGTAGCGCGGTACGCTGCCAGTGATCGGGCCTATGCCGATGAGGGTGCTACGTTGCTGTTCCCCGTGCTGCATGCAAACGAATATGTCGCGAAGACGGGCGCCGGCTTCCAGGCGGCGCGGAAGACTGGACTCTTGTTCGGACTGCTGCTGGCGTCGGACGAAATGTCTCATTTCGATCCAGTCGGCCAGCTCTTGGAATATACCGGCCGGGGATGGGTGCTGACCGGCCTGGTGGCGCATTATCGAGTGGACCTGCGGCGAGCCGGAGGGGTCGCGCGCGAAAGCGGCGGCTGGTCCGTCCTCTGGGGCGCCGTCGGCTACCGTGAGCGTCCCGACGGCGAGCGGACGCTGACCCTGCTCTGGATTCCAATCCCGCTGCCGTAAGCCGGTTTCTCATTGAGGGCGGATGTGGCTGAACGTCACCCCGCGCGGGAAACGGCGCGTCTTTGAGCGGGGACTCCAAGCGCGGCGGGCGGAAACCGGATGACTCCGTGACTTCAGGACCCCATGCCGCCGGTGTCGTGAAGCCAGAAGGTCTCGAAGCCACCGGGCCAAGTCGCGTTGTCCGGACCATGCCGACATGGTATCTTTCTGCCGCTATGAAAAGGCCCACGCTGCTGATCGCCCTGCTGGTCGCCGTTGCAGCAACCGCCGCCACCTCCGAGCCCGCGGTGCGCGCCCTCGAAGACATCGCCTACCGGCCCCGGACTTTCCGGACGCCTATGCCAATATCGCGGAGCACGGAGGCGATCCGACGCGCGTGTTCATTTTCAGGCTTTTCGGCCGGCGCCTATCTGACCGCGATGATCACGCTGGCCCCCCAATGGCTTACCGAGACCGGCATGGATCCGAAGGCCGTGGCGGGCGCGCTGCCCATCAGCGGTCAAATGTACACCCACGGCACCCTCCTCTCGGAACGCCGGCGCTTGAGTGCGCCGCCCGCGCCGGCCGATAACGAGGCGGCGGATGAACCCGCCGAGGATGCGGACGAGACGGCCCCCGCGCCTGTGCCGCGCCGTCCGGTTATTGACGAGGCGGCTCCGCTGTTCCACGCGCACGGCGATGCCCCGCCGATCTTTCTGTTTATCGGCGAACAGGTGGGCGGACGGGTGCGCGAAAACCGGCAGATGCACGAAGCGCTGGTGAAGGCCGGACATCCCGCCGCCCGGTTCGAAGTCTTCCCGGGTCGCAATCACGTCGGCATGGTCCGGCAGCTCGCCCATCCCGAGAATACGGTGCGCATCGCCCTGCTGGAATTCATCGCCGACATCCCTCTCGGCAACCCTGAGCCACGGCGTCGCGCGTTCACGGCATGATGACGTCATCCTCCGAGTCTTCTTCGACGCTGCCCTTCATCCCGCGCGCCGCCCTTGGCGAGTTCGAATGGAATCCGGAGACCCGCGCCTGGCGGCGGCCCCCGCTGGATCGTGAGTTGCTCCGGCAGCTCTCGGAACGCAGCACTCTGAACGGCCTCGCGCGCGTCGGCGCCTTCGTGGCGTTGCTGTTGGCTACCGCTGTCCTCACGGTGCGAACCGCCGCATACAGTCCGTGGCTCGCCATCATCCCCCTTTACGCCTACTATTTTCTAACCGGCTTCTGGGTGGCCATCGCCCACGAGTTGCAGCACAAGATGGTCTTCGCGCCGGCGGCCGACCGGTTCAGCGAAATCCTGTTCTTCCTGGTGCAAGTCGCGATCTGGAACAGCCCGCGCTATGCCCGTATCTCGCACCGGCTCCATCACCGCTACACGATGGTGCGCGGCCAGGATCCCGAGACGGATTGGCCCGAGGTCATCACAAGCCGTTGGCTGCGGCGATATCTCCTTCGCCTGACCCTGAACATCCTCTTCATCGGCGCGCTGCGGGAATTGGCGCTGGCGGTCTGGACGCAGATGCGCCGCGCGGCGGGCGCGCGCGACCGCATGATGCGCGACCACTGCGCGCCGGAGGATATCCGCGCCATCCGGATCGAGTCCGCCACCATCCTGCTCATCCACCTCGTTATTGCGGCATCCGCGCTCGTGTTCCGGACCTGGTGGCCGATCCTGCTGGGCACGATGGCCTGGCATGTCGGCGCCTCGATCGAGGCGCTTTGGCACCAGACCGAGCACATCGGCCGGCTCTACAATGTCAACGACATGCGCCTCTGCACCCGCTCCATCCGCGTTGGCCCCTTCATCCGGTTCATCTACTGGGGACTCGACGACCACGTGGATCACCACCTGTTCCCGGCCGTGCCCTCGCGCAATTTGCCGAAGTTGCACGCGGTGTTGAAACACGATCTTCCGGAGCCGAAGACGATGATCGGCTGCTGGCGGGAAATGTTCGCGATCGCGCGCGAAAAAGACCGGCGGCCCGACCACGAGTACGTTCCGATCCCCCTCCCCCGTCCGGATCCCCCCCTTGAGACGGGCCCATTGCGGGGGCTCAGTCGTCCACGGTAACGCGCCAGAAGCGCTTCCGGGCGCCCTGCGTCGAGACCTCTTGCGTGTTTTCGGGCGGCGTGGCGAGGATGCCGCTCAAAATCGGCGTGAAACCGGATTTCAGATCGTCGGTCTGATATATCGTGTAGGTAAAGCCTTCCGCGCTGGGCCAGCGCAAGACAGCGGTATCGCTGTCGAAATTCACCAACGGCGCGGCCAGCGTCGGTACAGGCGCCGGCGCGCCCGCCCACGAGGCCTCGATGTAATCCACGTTCGCCACCCCCGCCCCGGCCGCGTTGCTGGCCGTGTCAAAACAAAGCCGCATCACCTGCGTTCCGGCCAACAACTGGACGTTCGGCACGCGCAGCGTCTGGAATGCGGTCCACGAACCGGTATTCGGCACGGTCAGGCTGCCCGTGCCGTCCACGCCATCGAAGCGGACGTGCATGCGGCCGCCGGTCCCCGCGTTGGCCACCCGGAGGTCGAGCGTGTAGGGGCCCGCGCGCGCCACGCGGACCGTGTATTCCACCCACTCGCCGGCCTTGACGAATCCGAGCATGAAACCGCCGCCGGGAATACTTTCGATGTCCACGCCCTCGTCCGGCCGGCAATGGCCGCCCTGATTCGCCGTTGTGGTGTCATGGTAGGCCACTCCCTGCCCGCCCAGATCAAAATCCTCCGCTTCGATTTTTCCGGGCATCCGGGCCGGCGCGCCGCCCCACGGCGCGCGGCCGGAATCGGTGCGGGTGAACGTCGCCGATGCGACGGCGCTGTCGGCATGACCGGACCGGAAGGCCCGGGCCTTTACGACGGCGGCCGCCGTCAATGTGAACGGCGCGGTGTAGGCGGGCGAAGAGAGGTTCGGGGCGGATCCATCCGTCGTGTACCGGATGACGGCCTCCGGTGTCGCGCAGCTCAGGCTGACTTGAACCGAACCCGAGAACTCGCCCCCATCGGGAACGATCACGGGAGTCGCAACCGCGGGCAGCGCAGCGCCACGGACGACCGTCACATGATCCATCTCCCCGGTGTTCGGCGTGAAAGACTTGCCGCTGCCGTCGATACCGTGGTTTCTCGCGGCCGTGAAGAGGAATACCCCGTTTTCGAATTCGTCGGTAATGCGCGCGTCCTTGCCGGTTGCCTGCAACGACGTGGTCCAGTTGCCGGAGATCGGCGCCAACCCCGCCTGGTTCGTGCTGACGCTCCAGCCGTTGCGCGTAAAGGTGGCGGTCACAACGATGGGGAACGACACGGTGAACACCGGACCGATGCCGCCCGGCGCGGTCCCGGTTTGCGTGGGCACATAGAAGCCCGAGGACGTAGGGTCGCCGGTGTTCGTCTTGTTGGTCACCGTGATCCAAATTTCCGCCTGGTTGCCGCCGTCCTTTTTTCCGATCTGGATATAGAATCCGCCCTTTTTGTTCGGGCCCGACATGTTCCACGCGGTGCCGGCGTTGCTCGCGTTGGCGGACACGATGCCCATCTCCCAGCAGTAGGCAAAGAAGTAGTTGTACTTGTGCGGTGTGTTGACGGTCATGCTGCGAATCGTCCACGTCACGGTGGCGCCCGCGTCGTCCCAAACGGTGAATACGTCCCGCCCCTGGATCGCCGAAATGCCGTTCTCCGTGCCCATCGCGCCGACGAACGCGCCACCGGTCTCGACCGGCGCCTGCCCGCCGTTGAACGTGCCGGGATTCCATCCGGTGCCAATCCCGTTGGGGTTGGTTGCGATCTGGCCGTTGTCGAACGCGTCGTCCACCACGGTGCCGGTGATTTGCAACCGCGTCTAGAGCGCGCTTCGGGCGCGGAGCGTCGTGGTCATGGTGAGCGTCAGCGGGCCCGCATACCGGGGCGACGTTTCGGTTGGCTCCGTGCCGTCGGTCGTGTAGCGGATGTCTGCGACGGCGGTAGAACAGGAGATCGTTACGGCGACGCTGTCGTTGAAGGATCCGCCATCGGGGCTGAACGACGCCATCGCCACCTGATCGGCGGCAATCGCGACCAGGTAGAGCACTGCGGGGCCGCCGAACGGGGCGGCCACGCTCTGCGCGGATCCCGTGCCGGTCAGCGTGCCCATCTGCGCAACCGCGCCCGCGCCGGGGTTGAACCATTCGAAGACGTAGGTTCCGGCGGCGAGCGTGACGGTGAATGCGCCCGTGCCCGGCTGGTAGAAGAGGTATTCCACGCCCGGCTGCGCCAGCGCATAGGCCGTAGAACTCAGGTCGATCCGCGGGGCCATACTCGCCAGGTTCATGCGCCGCGCATACGCGAGGGTATGCCCCATCGCCGCGTTGGTCTCCTCGCGCGCCGCGTGTGGATAATCCGGATTGTTCCAGGAGTCCATATAGAGCGGGTTGTAGCCGCGCAGGAACGCCTTCCAGGCCCAGTCGGCGCTGCCGCCGACACCCCAGATATGGTCGGTATCCGCGAAGTGGACCTTGCCGGCCGGTGGAATCGGCGGGTTATCCTTCAGTGTGGCCGCGCCGTAGGGCGCGATGCCGTCCGCGGCGCTGTCGGTCAGCCACGCATGGTTGGCGGTGCTGTTGTCCGCGTTATAGATGCAGCTGAGGATCACCGGGTGCTGGCGCGGCCGCGTGGCCTGGTAGGCGCGGAGGTAGTCCATCATCGCGTACTGCCAGTCGCGGGCGGTGGTGCCGCCCATCCGGTTGCCTTCCTCATTCGAAATTTCGTACAGCACATTGTCGAGGTCGTTCACAGCGTCCACCACGCGGCGGATGTACGCCTGCTGCAACGCGGTGATCGCGGGGAGCTGGAGCGTGTGGGCCTCGCTGCCGTAGCCGTCGCCGTTGGGATCGCCGTTGATACCGTTGACGTTGTTGGCCGCATGGAACGGATGGTAGTTCCATCCCAACCCTCCGTTCTTCCGGCGCAGCGCGTAGCCTTCGAAGAGGACGATGCCCACGTACATCCCCCGCGCTCGCGCTGCAATGACCCGGTCGCGCAGGCGCTGGAAATAGGCATCGTTGAATTGCGTCAGATCGAACCGGGCGCCGCCGTCGTTGGCCGTCCCCGGGCCCGTTCGCCGCCAGGGCGATGGCGACGCATAATAGATCTTGCTGCCGGCCGGAAGCCCGTTTTCCGCGCTGAAATCGGTCCGCGTCATGTGCTGCGTCCACAAGCGTATGAAGTTGTGGTTCCGGTCCTGCAGGTAATTGAGATACGCTGTAAAGTCGAAGGGCGGAGCGGTTGGATCGTTGACTCCGTGCGACAGCCAGCCGTCCACGAGATTCGCCCACGTGTGGGCGCCGGTCAGGTAGATGGCCCGGCCGCTGTCGTCGGTGAAGTAACGGGCGCCGTCGCCGGCGTTGCGCAAGACGCCGCTAAACTGGGCCATGGCCGCCTCCCCCCCCAGCAGGCTGCCCAGGGCACAGAGGCCGATCCGCAGAAATGGAACCCATCGACTGAAACGCGGAAAACAATGTACAACCGCAGTCAAATCAAGAACCCGGTTACAGACTAGTCTGCGCGTTGCGCATTGACAAGCCCTCGGCTCGAAAAACGGTTCGGCACCGCGGCGTGCCTCGGACCAGATGATGAGACCGTTGTGAGCGGGAAACCGGGTAACACTCCGAGACATAGGTACCCGAAAAGGGGCCGGAGGAGTGTTACCGATGAAGAAGCGGAAGGGTAAAGGGCGCGGGGCGGGGCG
>CAYLTB010000053.1:1935-18225 GCA_964386675.1 uncultured Verrucomicrobiota bacterium | reverse complement strand
GGTCCGGGTTCTGGAGGTAATCCCCGCGGTAGGTTTTCAGGGCCTTGCGATAGACGTCGAGCGCTTCCTTGTATTTCTTCTCGTAGCGCAGCGAGTCGCCGACGAACGCGACGACCTCGGCGGCGCGGAAGCCCGTCCGGTAGCGCTTCAGGTACTCCTCGTAGACCGTGCGCGTCTCGCCGAACTGGCCGAGCACCAGGTGACAGAGCCCGAGGTTGTAATACACCGCCTCCAGTTCTTGGAGCATGGACGCGGTGCGGCTGTCCTTGAACCATTCGACGAGCTGGGTGAGGTAGCCGATGGCGTCCACGTAGGCGCCCTGTGCGAGCGCCTGCGCCGCCAACTTGCGCACATCGGCCACCGTGTCCTGCGCGAGCGCGGGCCGCGCCCCGCTTGCGGCCAGCGCCAAGAGCGCTAGGACCACTGCCGCCCGTGTTCCCGCGACACGCGAACCCGGCCGCGCCGCGCTGCTTGCCGTTTGCGATGAGGACATGTCATTCCCCGAAAAAATAGCCGAATGTAAGGAACTAATACGTTGCCGCGCCTGTTTCGACAAGGCCAATGTCTCGGCCGTTTGAAAATACTCCGGCCGAAAGGCGTCCACCCAACGAAGCCCCCGTCCGACCGGCGCTCCGCCGCGGCGCCGCCGTCGGATTCCGCCCTGTCGATGAGCGGGTCCGGGGTCGGTTCCTGCTTGCGGCCGCGCGGAGATTTCCCGACAATGCAAGCGGCCGTCGCGGGAATGTCCCCGGGACGGCGGGGAGTGTGGCGTCGCATGGTTCTGAACCAGAGCAGGCATGGTGTGCTCGCATCGGGCTTCGCCCTGGCGCTCGGTCTGGCGGCCGGCGTCCGGGCCGGGCCGCCGTTCTACGTCGGGGCCGAGGAGGCCGACCGCGAGTTCAGCCGCATCACCGCGGCGGACATGGCCGTGATCCGGAATAAGCACGTGCTCCTGGCCAGCCGTTCGTTCGGCCTGAACATCATGAACGGCATCGGCCTGCTGGCCGCCGAGAACCCCATGTACCAGATCAACCGCAGCCCGAGCTACGACGTCAATAACGGCGCCGAAATCCCGGCCGACGTGTTCGACACCTATGATTTCGTGCACTACCTCTGCACGCTGAACCCGGACCAGTCGCGCACGCGGCTGGCCGAGATCGACAATCTCGTCCGCAACCGCTACCACGGCCAGCTCGACGCGATCATGGTCGAGTACCACTGGTGCAGTCCGACGGCGTTCCCCGACTACCAGGCCACGCTGGACGGCATCCGCCGGGACTTCCCGCACATCAAGGTGATCTACGTGACCTCGGGCTATATGCTCGACGAATTCTACCACGCGAACAACCAGACCTCGGCGCAGTTCGGAGCGCTGTCGCGGGCCGCCTATATGGGCGTTCAACCGTTCTACGACATGGCCCGGCTGCTCGGCTCCGACGAGGACGCCGTCTGGGTCGGCGATTTTCTGCTGAACCAGTACAACCTGAACTATCCCAACGGCGACAACATCCACCCCAACACGGCCTTCATCCAGAAACGCATGGGGCGCGCGATGCTGCTGACACTCTACAAGATGTTCTGCGAGCCGCCGCTGCGGGCGAACGCGGGGCCGGACCAGTTCGTCATTGACACCGATTCCGACGGAAGCTGCGCGGTGACCCTTGACGGCACCGACTCTTATTGCCAGGACGGCAACATCGTCAATTACACGTGGAAGATCGGCACGCAGACCATCGCGACCGGTCCGGCGCCCCAGATCACGCTGCCCTATGGAACGCACAATATCTCGCTGTTCGTCACCGACGACCGCGGCAACACCGACCGTGACGACGTGCAGATCGTCACGAAAGCCCGCAGCATCCGCGTGGTTTACCAGATCGCCGCCAGCGCCGACGATACGAATTTTACCTCGGCAACGAGCGGATACAGCTTCGCGGGAACCGTCATGTACTATCCCTACAACGAGGGCGAACGGCGCTCGGCGATGCGATGGGCGGTGAACATCCCCAAGGGGAGCACCATCCTGGAGGCGAAGGTCATCGCACGGTCCGACGGCCAGCAAAACGTTGCGCAGCGACCGCCCATCATCGAGTTCAGCCTCTACGATTACGACAACTGCCCGGCCTTCAGCTCGAATCCCTGGTCCTGGGCGCGGACGGCGACGACCGTCACCTGGAACACCACGCAGGTGTTGTGGACGGCCAGCGAGTGGTATGAATCGTCGAACCTCGCTGCGCTCGTGCAGGAGTTCATAGACCGGCCGGGTTACGCGCCGGGAAAATACCTCGGGCTGCACACGAAGGGAATTCAGCCGCCCCATAGCTGGCGGACCGTCTACCAGTGGGACTTCGGCGACCACTCATCCGGCGCGAAACTGGAGATTCTGTTCGCCGAGCCGGAGCCAAACCGCCCGCCCATAGCGGATGCCGGACCCAGTCAACTCGCGCACGATACGGACCGCGACGGGCAGGTGACGATCACGCTGGACGGCTCCGGGTCGTTCGACCCCGATGGAACGATCGCGAGCTATGTCTGGAAGCGGGGCGCCACCCCGATCGCAACGGGCGTGACGGCCGCCGTGACGCTGACGCCCGGTCTGCATAGCCTCACGCTGGTGGTGACGGACAACGAAGGCGCCACGGGCGAAGACACGGTGGCCATCCAGGTGAACACGCCGCCCCTCGCAAACGCCGGCGCGGATCAGGTTGTGCGGGCTGACGCCACACGCTTCGCGCGCGTCACGTTGGACGGCTCCGCTTCGTCGGACCCTGACCCGGACGGCATCTTGACCGAACTTCACTGGTGGAATGGCGCGACGTTTCTCGGCGGCGATGTCCGTCGGACGCGCGAAGTCAGCCTCGGCGTCGGCGTCCACACCCTCCGGCTCGTCGTGGTGGATGACGCCGGCGGAACCGACGAGGACACCGTGCAGGTGACGGTCCTCACGGCGGAGGGTTTCATGGACGCCAATGGCAACGACGTGGATGACGCATGGGAGGCCCGCTATTGGCCCGAGGGCCCCGCACCGGACACCGTCGTCAAGCGCGGCGTCGAAATGAACCTGCGCGAGGTTTTCGTGGCGAACCTCGATCCGTTCGACGACGACTCGTTCTTCGCGATCACGGAGTGCCGCGCCGACGGTCGCATCGTGTTCACCACCGCGCTGGACCGGCGTTATACGGTGGAATGGAGCGACGACCTGCGGCACAGGGAATCCTGGCAGCCGCTGACGGGGTACGTGGATGTCCCGGGCACCGGGACGCCGCTGGAGGCGGTCGTGCCGGACGTCTCGCCGTGTTTCGTACGCGTCCGCGTCCGGCTGCCGCCGCCTCCGGGATCCCCGCCATAGGCGACGCCCGGACGATGTCCCGCGCAATCCCCCATCGCGACCGGTCTTGGCATCGCGGTCCCGGCGATGGGCCCTGCAGCGCCCGTCCGCCGCCGGGCTGCTTTTTATGTTGCATTGTTGTGCAACTGTACTATCTTTGTGGGCGTGGATGCGGATGATTTGATCGCACGGGCGCGGGTGATGCGGGCGCTGGCCAGCCCGGCGCGGTTGCGAATCGTGAATGAGTTGAGTCGCGGCGAGCGGTGCCTGTGCGAGCTGCAGCCGCTTTTTCGCATGAACAAGTCCACCCTCTCCCGCCACGTCTCTGCGCTGAAGCACGTTGGCATCGTGGGCGAGCGCCGGGAGGGCGTGCGGGTCTTTCTGCGCTTGCTCACGCCCTGCGTTCTGAACATGTTCGAGTGCACGATGGGCGTGATCCGCTCCGAGGCCCGTCGCCAGGCGCGGCTGGCCGGCGATCGCCGGAAGAAAGCGACATGAGCGATGGCGGCGGAGGGGTCTTCTGCGCACAGGAGCTGGGGCCACGACGGGGCATGGGCTCAGACGCACAAGGTCGCCCGTACGGTCGGAATGAGCAAAGAAGGAGAGCGGCAAAGATGAAGCAAATACATACGATTGGATTCGTGGGCGGCGGACGCGTTACGCGGTTTCTGCTGGAAGGCTGGCGGCGCGCGGGCGCCCTGCCCTCCGGTGTGCGCGTGGCCGACTGCAACGCGGAGCTGTTGAAGGCGCTGAAGAACGATTTCCCGGCGGTCGCGACCGCCGGCACAGCGGAGGCAGCGGCCTGCGATCTCGTGGTGCTGGCGGTCCACCCGCCGGCGATGAAGGAGGTGCTGGCGGCGATCCAGCCCGCCGTGCAGTCCGCGGCCGCGGTGCTGTCGCTCGCCCCCAAAGTGACGGCGGCGGCCATCTCCGGCGCGCTGGGCGTCAGCCGGGTGGCGCGCATGATCCCCAACGCGCCCTCCGCGATCGGCAAAGGCTTCAACCCCGTCGCGTTTACGGCCGGCGTTGACCCCGAAACGAAGGCGGCGCTGAACGCGCTCTTCGCCCCATGGGGCGAGGCGCCGGAAGTGCCGGAGAAGGACCTGGAAGCCTACGCGATACTCTCCGCGATGGGGCCGACGTACATGTGGTTCCAGTGGCAAACGCTGCGCGAACTGTCCGTCCGGTTTGGGCTGGAGGCGGCGGCTGCCGACCGGGCGCTGCTAAAGACGGTGTCCGGCGCCGCCGAACTGCTGCTGGCGTCAGGCCGCTCGCCGGCCGAGGTCATGGATATGATCCCCGTCAAGCCGATCAAGGACGACGAAGCGGCGATCATCGCGGCATATCAGACCCGACTGGCCGGGTTGTATGAAAAGATAAAGGCATAAGACCGAAAGGCAGCGCCGGTTGCAAATCCCCGGCGCCGGCAATCCCGAGCAGCGGATGCTGAAGGCCCCTGCGGAGCCGCCGCGAAAGCGGTCGCCATCGCGGCGAATGGCCGGGCGAAGAATAGCGGCACCGCGTTGACCTCTGAATCCCTGGCCGCCCGACCGAAATGACCGCTGGCGCCGCATCCGACTCGGTGGAAGCCCGGAGATCGGCGCGACCTCGCGTCGGCGCGTCTTGAAGCCGGCGGCTGTGCGGCGTACGGTCTGTTGCGCGGACGGCGACGGGGGCGACAGGAACGGGAGTCACTGGAGATGATCACGAATCAGGAGTCAGCGGCGGCGCCAGGGGCCATGAATGCGATTCAATTGAAGATTCAGTTGCGTCACATACGGCCGCCGATCTGGCGGCGCGGGGTGGTACCCGAGAGCGCCACCCTGGGTGACCTGCACGTCGTCATTCAGATTGCGATGGGCTGGGAAAACGGCCACATGCACTGTTTCCGCATCGGCCCCCATTCCCTCACCAGCAGCGCCATGGCCGGGCCGGGCGACGATCTCAGAATGAGGAACGCGGACCGCGTCCGGTTGGCGGAGATCGCCGCGCCCCGCCGGAACTCCGTCTACGAATATGATTTCGGCGACGGCTCGGAGCACGAGATTATCATCGAGAAGATGCTACCGGCAGACCCGAACGCGAAGTACCCGCGCTGCCTGGGAGGCGTGCGGGCCTGTCCCCCGGAGGACTGCGGCGGCTATCCCGGATATGCGGACCTGCGGCAGGCGCTGAAGACGGAATGTCCGACCGAAGAGCAGCGGGATCTGTTGGCGTGGCTCGGGGACCGCTACGATCCGGAGTTTTTCGACGTGAAGGCCGTAAATCTTTCCCGGGCCGCCTCCGTGCGCCATGCAGCCCGGCGCCGTCGCACGTAATGCGGACTCCGATTCCGCGGCGCCCAACGCCGCACGCGCATGAAAACGTCACCGCAGCCCCCCGACGGCCTCAACGAGTTTGACGCCCGCGCGGCCGCCTGGGACGAGAATCCGGAGCGCCGGGTATTGACGTCGGCCCTTGCCGAGGCGCTGGTTGAGTGCCTGCGACTGCGCCCGGATATGCGTCTGCTCGAATATGGTTGCGGCACGGCGACGCTCAGCCGGCTGCTGGCCGATCGGGTCGGCGCTATAGACGCCGCGGACGCCTCGACCGGTATGCTCGAGCAGGCGCGCCGAAATCTGCGGGCGCACGGGATTCAGAATATCCGATTGCTTCGGCTGGACCTGACGCGTGACGAGCCGCCGGCCGAACGTTATGACGGCATTTTCAGCGCGATGACGCTGCACCATGTGGAGAAGGTGGAGGCGCTCCTGCGCCGGCTGGCCGATCTTCTCCTGCCCGGCGGATTTCTGGCGATCGCGGATCTCGTGACGGAGGACGGCTCCTTTCATGGCGCAAACACCGTTCCCCATCCGGGCTTCGATCCCGAGAGCCTCGGCGCCTCTCTCTCGCGGCTGGGGCTGGCGCGGACGCGCTGGCGGATCGCCCACCGGCTGTCGCGCCACGGGCGGGAGTACCCGATCTTCCTGCTCTGTGCGAGCGCGCGCGACTGAAGGTACGCGCTCTGCGCCGGCAACTCCTGCCGCTGCCCGATGGCCGAAGGCGGGCGCGGGCGCTCAAAAAGCAACTCTACCGAAGCCTGGTCGGCCGGCATCGAGTCGCACGGGTTGAATCCGCGCGCGGTTCGCGTCATGGCCGAGGCCGCTGTGGACATCCGAGGTCAGCGTTCGAACGAAGATCGTGGACGAAGTCCGGCACAGGCCGTCGATCTCGTCGTCACCATCGGCGGCCACGCTCACGAAACCGGCCCGACCCGGCGGGTCGCCGCGACAGGGGCGGGGCATGTCGTTTCGACGACCCACCCGCGTTGACGCGCGGCGCGTCCTCGGCGGAGGCGGCGCTCTCGAACTATCACCGGGTCCGCGACGACCTCCGAAGCCTTTATCGAGCGGCTACCCGGCGAGAACTCTGGCCGCCGACCGTTTAGCCGGGGCGCGCGCCGCCGCCGGCCGCGGCCCGGCGCAAGCGGTCGTTGATGGCCCGTCCGAGGCCAACGGCCGGCACCGGCTCGGCGAAGATGCGCTCCAATCCAAGCGCGTCCAGACGGCGCAGCGCTGCGAACAGTTGCGCCGCCGCTTCGCGCAGGTCCCCCGACGGAGACAGGGGCTCCACCGCCGCATAGCGCGCCGCATCCGGCGGCGGCCGCAAGCCGACCCACCCCGACCGCCGGGCCGCGGAAGCCGACGGCGGAGTGTCGGACAGCAGCGTCAAGGGCGTCCGCGGGGCGTAATGACGCGCCAACCGTCCCGGCGCGAGCGGCCGCGCGTCCACGGCCGGCGCCGTCCGCACGAAACCGATGTCCGCTTCGATCTCCTCGAGCGCGAGGCCGCCCGGCCGCAAGAGCACCGCGACATTGTCCTCGATTGCCAGAATCGTGGACTCCAGCCCCACCGGGCAGGGCCCTCCGTCCAGTATCAGGTCGGGGCCATCGCCCAGTTGCTCCGCGACGGCCTCCGCCGTCGTCGGACTCAACCCGCCAAACCGGTTGGCGCTGGGCGCGGCGACGGGAATCCCCGCCCGCCGAAGCAGGTCGGCGGCGACGGGGTGGTCGGGGCACCGGACGGCGACCGTCGCCAGCCCGGCCGTGACAATATCCGGCACCGCCGGGCGCTTCGGCAGCACCAATGTCAGAGGCCCCGGCCAGAAACGACGCGCGAGCCGTTCGGCCAGCGGCGGAACATCGTCGGCCAGCGCGCGGACGCTTTCGAATTGCGGGACATGCACAATCAGAGGATCGAAGCGGGGTCTTCCTTTGATTTCAAACACACGCGCGACGCTTCGCCCGTTCATCGCGTGCGCGCCGAGCCCGTAGACCGTCTCCGTGGGGAAGCCCACGACGCCCCCGCCGCGCAGCAGCTCGGCCGCGCGCTCGATCGCGGCCGGGGTCGCGCGGCAGATCGGCGCACCGGACCGGCTCACGCCGAACGCAGCGTCACGGTGAACACGCTGCCCTCCTGGGGCCGGCTCCGCACGGTCGCGTCGCCGCCGTAGAGCCGCGCGAGCTTGCGCACGGTGGAAAGCCCCAGTCCGCTGCCCGGAATCGCCACGGTCTTTTCGTTCTTGATCCGCACAAACTCCGAGAACAACCGGGCGCACTCGGCCTCGGTCATCCCGATGCCGGTGTCGCTGACGCGGACGACGGCCAGTTCGCCATCCCGGTACAGCGCGACGTCCACGCGCCCACCCTCGCGGTTGTACTTGATGCCGTTCGAAATCAGGTTATTGAGGATGATCTCCATTTCCCCGCGGTCCGCCCGCAACTCGACCGGGGCGGGCGCATCCAGTGCAACGGTCACGCGGCGCGCCGCGGCGTCGCCCGCGAACAGTTCGATCGCACCGCGCGCGACCTCCACCAGGTTCACGGTCCGCAGTTCCCGGCGCCGCTCGCCCGACTCGATGCGGGTGAGGTCGAGCAGGTCATTGATCATCTTGCGCATGCCCTCGATGCGCAGCAACGACCGGTCCACCTGCGTCGCGTAGTTTTCGATGCGGTCCCCGAGGACGCGGTCTTTCATGATGCGCAGGTAGCCTTCGACCGCGCCGAGCGGCGCCTTCAGCTCGTGCGCCAGCACGGACAGGAACTCGAAACGCGCCCGGCGACGCTCCTCCTCCAGCGCGCGCGCACGGCGCTGGAGCAACAGCTGGCGCACGGCCTTCCGGACGACGCTTTCCAGCTCTTCCGGAGTGAAGGGTTTCGACAGAAAGTCGAAGGCCCCATTCTTGGTCGCCGTGACGGCCACATCGAGCGAGGCGAACGCCGTAACGACGATCGCCAGGGTATCGGGATCCCGGGCGCGCAATTCGCGGAGCAGGTCCAGGCCGCTGGCATCCGGCAGTTTGTAGTCGAGCAGAAACAGGTCGTAATTCCAGGCCGTCCACTGCCGCCGCGCCTCGACGGCGGTGGCGGCGGTGTCGGTCTCGAACGTCAGCGGCTCGCCGCCTTCGGGGGTCTCGATCTTCACGCGGCGCAGGACGCGCGCCACGCCCGCACACAGCCCCGGTTCGTCGTCCACCACCAGCGTCCGCAGCGTCCGGCTCACAGTGCTCCCTCCTTGCGCGGCAGCACGACCGTGAACGCCGTCCCGGTGGGACCGTTGGCCGGATCGTGGTTCGATGCAACCTCAATGCGGCCCTGGTGCATCTTGACAATGCCGTAGGCAACCGCCAGTCCCAGACCGGTCCCTTTCCCGATCTGCTTGGTCGTGAAGAACGGCTCGAAGATGCGACCCACGTTCTCTGGCGGGATGCCGCAACCGGTATCCGCCACCACGAAACGCACGGAGGCGCCGTCCTCCGCCTCGGCGGTCCGCAAGCTCAGTGTGCCGCCGTTCGGCATGGCCTCGACCGCGTTGACGATCAGGTTGGTCAGCACTTGGACGATCTGATCCTCGTCCAGGTCCGCCATCGGGTCGCGCATCTGGTGTTCGACCCGCACCGTCACGTTCTCCGGGACGATCGAAGCCTTCAGGCAGCGGTCAATCAAAGCGCGCAGGTCGCAGGGGCGTCGGTTGACCTTGCTGCGGCGGGAGAAATTCAGCAGGCCGGTGACGATCTTCTTGCACCGCTCGGCCTCCGCCGCGATCAGTCGGAGGTCTTCCCGCTCCGGCGCCCCCGTCGGCAGGTCGTCCAGCAGCAACCGCGCGTAGAGCAGGATGACGCCGAGCGGATTGTTGACCTCGTGCGCGATGCCAGCGGCCATCTGCCCCATGCTGGCGAGCTTTTCGGCGTTGATCAGCGCCTCCCGGGTCGAGGCCAGACTGGCATTCGAGCGGCGAAGATCCTCGAGGGACTGGCGCAAGCGCTCGATCGTGTAGGGCAGGCACATCTCGCTCTCCGCGAGTCCCTGCGCGATGGCGATGGCGTGCTCCCGGCAGGTGCGATAGCCGCAGGCGCCGCAGTTCAGTTCATCGGCCGGGTCGCTCTTGCCCAGACGCTCCAGGATGCCGCGGATCGTTTCCGCGTCCACCGCCGGCTGCGGCACCGGCCGCGGCGCGAAGCGCGCGGTGAGGTCAAGACCCTTCAGCCGTTCCATCCAGTGCGCCGCGGCGGCGGGATCGGCGGTGTTCCGGCTCCGGACGTATTGGCTGACCGCAGCGCGGCGCCGAAACAACGGTGTGTCCACGCTCATGCCGGAGCCCATGATACAGCCGTGGCAGCAGAGCACTTCGAGCAGCCGGGCATCGAGCGCGCCGGACTGAAATTCGCCGATCGCTTGGGTGAAACCGGAACGGCCGTCGGCGGCGACGACATCGCCCTGCAGCAGGTCCTCCGTCACGCCCGCCGCCTGCAGAATGCCGCGGCTGATCGGGAACAGCGCGCCCAGTCCCGGATACGGGGGATCAAACCGGGATGCGGGGGCGGCGGCGGGATCCGTCTGTTGTTCCGCGAGTAGCTCGCGCAATTCAGAGAACGTCAGCACCGCCTCGATCTCACTGCGCCCGCTGCCGTTGTCGCGGTCGGCTTCCGTCTTTTTCGCGAGGCACGGGCCAATGAATACGCAGCGCAGTGCCTCGCCGTGCAGTCGCCGCAGCACACGGGCCGTCGCGACCATCGGCGAGGCCACCGGCGCCAAGTGCGGCACGAGGGCCGGGTAGTATTTCTCGATGTAGGCGACCGCGGCCGGACACGTCGTCGCAATGTACCGACGGCGGCCGTTTCCGGCCAGCAGGCGCGCGTATTCGGCGGCGACGAGGTCCGCGCCGAAGGCCACCTCGGCGACGATGGCGAAACCCAGCCCGCGCAGGGCGCCGACCAGTCGGTCGGCGCCAATGTCTGTGAACTCGGCCGGGAAGCTGGGGGCCACGAGCGCGGCTGTCGGTGCTCCGGAGCGCAGTAGATCGATCACCTCGTCAATCGAACGGTACACGCGCTTGGCGCGCTGGCTGCAGACGCGGACACAGTGCCCGCAACCGATGCAACGCTCCGGCAAGACGGTGGCTTGACCCTGGGCAATGCGAATCGCCTTGGCGGGACAATCGCGGACACACGTGTAGCAGACGCGGCAGCGCTCGCCGATGGTCGTCAGCAGTTGGCTGTTGGCTTTCATGCCTGAAAACAGGAAAACACAAACGGCCCCCGGCCGCACTGCCCGCCGCCGACCGCGCTTTACGAACCGTCCGCCGTCCGAATCACGCCGCGCCGTGATTCGTCACATCCGTGACGGACACGATCCCGGGCACGTATTCGCGCAGATAGGCCTCGATCCCCTGCCGCATCGTGGCGCGCGCACCCGGGCAACCGCGGCAACCCCCGCCCAGCTCCACCTGGACCTCGCCCTTCACGACCCGCACCAGCCGCGCGAAGCCGCCATGAGACTGCAGGGCGGGATTGATATATTCGTCAAAAACCTTGCGCACGCCCTGCTCGATCTCGGCATCGGCCGGCGGCACCTTCGTCGGGGCTTCGTTCATCGCTGTTTCCTCGCATTTGCGGCCGCACGCCGCTATTGGGCGGGATCATGGTGCACCCGGAGGGATTTGAACCCCCACGCCTCGCGGCATAAGAACCTGAATCTTACGTGTCTGCCAATTCCACCACGGGTGCGCCAATACCGGTTCATAATCGGACGGCCGGCGCCGAAAGTCAAGCGGATCCAGTGAGCGTCCGGCACGGAGATGAACCTCCGCCGCCGGTGGGTCCGGAGCGGTCGTTCAAACACGCGCCCCGCGGCGCGCGATCGCCCCCTTCGAACGCGGCCGGGGCGACCGCAAACCGGTGCGAAGCCGACACTCAAATCCGGGGCAGATCGAAGCCGTTTTTGGTCGGAAGGCTCGAGCGGCCCATCAGCCGACGATCCACACCGCGCGCGCATTCCCGGCCTTCGCTGATCGCCCAGACGATCAGGGATTGCCCCCGGCGACTATCGCCCGCCGCGAAGACCTTCGGAACGTTGGTCGCATAGTCCGCGTCCGTCCGGATGTTGCCGCGCGCGTCGAGGGCGACGCCCAGTTGCCGGACAATACCGTCCGGCTCCGGCCCCAGAAAGCCCATCGCCAGCAGCACAAGGTCCGCCGGCCATTCGCGTACGGTCCCCGGCCGCTCGACGAGCCGCGGAGGCCCGCCCGAAGGCGCGGGCTCAAAGGCTACTTCGACGGTCCGCAGACCGGTCAACGTTCCGCGCCTCCCCAGAAATTCCTTCGTCGAGACGGAAAAGTGGCGCTCGCCGCCTTCCTCGTGCGAACTGCTCATGCGCAGCCGCATCGGATAATACGGCCACGGCTGGCTGGGGGTCCGTCCGGTCGGCGGCTTCGGGAACAGTTCGAAATTCACCACCGAACGCGCACCCTGCCGGATCGAAGTCCCAATGCAGTCGCTACCGGTATCGCCGCCGCCGATGATGACCACGTTCTTTCCGGCCGCCGTGATCTGGCCGGGAACCCGGTCGCCGGCTACGACGCGGTTCTGCTGCGGCAGGAAATCCATCGCAAAGTGCACGCCGCTGAGCTCACGGCCCGGTATGGGGAGATCTCGCGGGCGCGTTGCGCCGATGGCCAGCACGATCGCATCGAATTCGTTCAGCAACTGCTCGCCCGTGATATTCTCGCCGACGCGCGCGCCCGTACGAAAACGTATGCCCTCCCCTGCCATCACGGCCAGTCGGCGATCCAGAACCGTTTTCTCCATCTTGAAGTCCGGGATCCCGTACCGCAGCAGCCCGCCGATGCGATCGGCGCGCTCGAAGACGACGACTTCGTGGCCGGCGCGGTTCAACTGCTGCGCACAGGCCAGCCCGGCGGGTCCCGACCCGATCACGGCCACCTTCCGGCCCGTACGCACCCCGGGGGGTTCAGGGACGATCCAACCCTCCGCAAAGGCCCGTTCGACGATTTCCTTCTCGATCTGCTCAATCGTCACCGGCGGTTCGTTGATGCCCAGAACACAGGCTTCCTCGCAGGGCGCCGGGCACAGCCGCCCCGTGAACTCCGGGAAGTTGTTCGTCGCATGCAGACAGCGGGAGGCCGCTCTCCAGTCGCCGCGGTAAACCCGATCGTTAAAATCGGGAATGCTGTTGCCCAGCGGACATCCGGCGTGGCAAAATGGAACGCCGCAGTCCATGCAGCGCGCCGCCTGGCGTCGCAGCCGGTCTTGCGGAAACGGCTCGACGAACTCTGTAAAAGTTCGAATGCGCTCGGCCGGCGGCCGCTTCGCCGGTAGCTCTCGGGGATATTCCTTGAATCCGGTCGGTTTACCCATGACACGCCTAATGCCCGTCGCACTTCCGCTAGACTGCCTCCCGATCAAGCGATTACCGTGCCAGCCACCGTTCGCATGCGTAATTCGCTTTAGAGCATGGTATTGCACGAAAATGCAAACAGAATGCCCTTACAATTCTGTCTGTTGCGTCGTTCATTGAACGACATTCTTGTGAAGCAATGGCGGGCACTTGGCGGGAAAGGCGCAACGGCTGGTTGTCCTGGCGACCGACTCAGCGCTCGCCGCGACCCCCGGAGGGAACGCGTGGCGGTGCCGTGCCGCAAGGAAAAGCAGACCGAAAATGAAGACGGCCCTGACTCCGGGCTCCGGAACCAGGACAGTCTGGACGGCAACCGGACCGAGTACCGCCCGCAGGACGGCTGTTGCGAGCGGATGGCCATATACGATGCCGCCGGCGTTCGGCGAACGGTCGGCAAGACGGTCGGACTTATCCTGCTCGGACGCATGGGCAGAACCTGTGCCCGGTCAGGGGGCACCATGGCCCCACCGAATCAGCATGGATCGAGTCTTCCGAGAAAGCGAGCCGGGCTCAACCGCCAAGCAACGAACGACCGGCGAGCGCGGCGGCGACGCGGGCGACATTCGCCCCGTGATGCCGGGCCGCCTCCAAGCGGTCGTCTGCCAGTCCCGTCTGCTCCAGGTGTTCGCCCATCGAACGGCCGTACGGTCCCCACTGCGTGCCGCCAAGGGCGTAGCCGGGTGTGTTCTTGGGCAGCGGCACCAGCAACATGCCAAGCTCGGCGAAATTACTGAGGAGGGCCAGCAGCGTCAGTTCATTGCCGCCCCCGCCGTTGCCGAAGCCGCTTCCGGTGGCAAATACGGCGCCGACCTTGCCCACCATGGCGTCTTTCATCCACAGGGGGCTGCAGGTCTGGTCTATGAACTTCTTCACGCGCCAGTCCGGGCTGCCCATGTGCACGGGCGTGCCGAGGATGACCGCATCGCTGCCGGCGAGATCATCGGCGGAGACCTCCTCGACATTCTTGAGCGTCACCTGCGTTCCGGCCACGCGGCGGGCACCCTCGGCCACGGCTTCGGCCGCTTTCTTCGTGCTACCCCAGTCCGTCGCATACGCGATCAGTATCTTTGCCATGATGAATCCCCCGTGCGCGGTTCCGGGGATCAGTATACTCCGGGGTCCGGCGCTTTCCAGTCGAAGGCTGGACGGAGATGGGTATACGGGTGACGATTGAGCCCGTCGGGCGCGGGTGCTGCCTGCCATTGCCAGCGCAGGAATCGAACGAGCAAATTCCAATCGCCGGCTGCATGCGCGTGCGAGCCGGGCCGCAGGTGAAAGGCAATCCGGTCTTCCGCGCCCAGGAAACGATAGACCTCGCGCGCCGCCTGGAAGCACTGGACCATGCCCTCGGGATTCGACCACCGGTCGTCGAGCGCATAGGTCAGCAACAGCGGCCGGGGCGCAATCGCGGCCAGCAGCGCATGCTGATCAAACGGCAACTCGGCCTCGCGTCCGACATAGTCCTTCATGCGCGGCCCGAACCAGGAGGGAAACACGTTGACGATGTTCAGCGTCTCGCCGCCACGCCCGACATACCGGTACGCCGCGCTGCCGCCGGCGCACGAGGCATTGTCGTTGACGACCGCGATCCGGGGATCGGTCGCCCCCGCCAACAGCGTCGTCTTGCCGCCGCGCGAGTGGCCGGTGATGGCGATGCGGTCGCCGTCCACGAACGGCAGCGCCCGCAACCAGTCCACGGCACGGTGATAACCCCACGCCCACGCCGCCAGCGCGCCGAAGGTCCGCCCCGGATAGACGTCATAAAGCCCTCCGCTCCGCTGCCGCTTGTCCGGCACGCGGTCATAACCGAGGTCTTCCGCCAGTTCCGTGCGATTGAACAGCGCCAACCCGAAGCCGGCCGCCAGGACGTCTTGCAGAATCTCATCCGTGACATACCACCAGCAAGCATCGCCGCATAGGATGACAGGCACGGGCCGATCGGACTGCGGAAACACCAGCCGCGCGCAAAACGCGAACGGCTGTTCGCCGCCTTCGCAATGGATGCGAAAACTCCAGTGGGCCGGCGTGCCGGGGAATCGCTTGATGCTGCTGTGGCAGAGCGTCTCGCAGCGCACCGACACCGGCGCCGGGGGCAGCCCGCCGTATTCCATCTCGACGATGAGTCGCCGCCAGCATTCGGCGCGCTCAGGCCACTCCTCCCGGCGCGCGATCCGCCCGCCGCCGGGCTTCGCGAACAGGTCGGGCAGCGGACCGGCGTTGACGGCGGGCGCGGCGGGATCGGTGTGGGCTGTAGTATCAGTCTGCATGGGTTTAATCTCGTGATAGGTTGCCGGTCGTCGCACCGCGCGGCGGGTACACGCGGAACCGGCATTCCAGGTCTCCATTGAACAACGTTCGGCTCAAAGCCGGCCTCCGCGGCAGGACTCTCGCCAATCCCGGGTCTCCCGAGAGCACGGCGATGATATCCGACGGATGCCGCCGGCACAACTCAGCGAGCCGCTCGTACAGGTCCGCGCCGGCAGCCAGCCGCCGGTCGTAGGGCGGATTCGTGACGATGAATCCGGGCCGATCGAACGCCGGCAGGGTCTCCACCGAGCCCGCATGGAAACGCAAGCGGACGCCCGCCCGCCGCGCGTTGGCCTCGGCGCGGCGCAACGCCGCCGGGTCCAAATCCCCGGCGACGATGTCGGCGGCCGGCGCGCTTCGGGCGGCGTCTTCAGCCGCGGCACGCAATTCGGCCATCTGGCGCCGGGCGCTTTCGTCATGTCCGGCCCATCGCTCGAAGCCAAATCGGGCGCGCCCGCGCCCCGGCGCGACGCCCGCGCCCCAAAGCGCGGCCTCGATGGGAATGGTGCCGGATCCGCACATAGGATCGGCCAGCGGCGCGCGGCGGTCCCATCCGGACATCCGCAGCAGGGCCGCCGCCAGCGTCTCCTTCAACGGCGCTGGACCGCCGTCGAGGCGGTAGCCCCGACGGTGCAGCGGCTCGCCGGCGAGGTCGAGCGCCACCGTGGCGCGATCTTCCACGACGCGGACGAACACGGAGACGTCCGGGTCTTCGCGATCCACGCCCGGCCTCGCTCCGCACCGCGCGCGCATCCGGTCCACAATGGCGTCCTTGACCCGCAACGCAATATAGCCGCTGTGCGTGAGACGGCTCGAACGGCACACGGCGCGCACGGCCAGGGTGTGCCTCGGCGTCAGATAAGCGGACCAATCCACCGATGCCGCGCCCGCGCCCAGCGCCTCGGGAGTCGGGGCGTCGAAC
>CAYLTB010000053.1:0-1925 GCA_964386675.1 uncultured Verrucomicrobiota bacterium | reverse complement strand
GCGGCGCAAGCACGGTCATGGCGATCCGCGACTGGAAACAGCACCGGCGCGCCTCCGCCCATTCGCCGCGGAAATGAACGCCGCCGCGATCGCAGCGGACGCCCTCGAAACCCAATTCCCGCAACTCGTCGCGCAACGCAGGCTCTGTGTTTCTGGCCGCAGTCGCAAAGAAATCCATTCGTTCAGCATGACACATTTCACCGCCGACGACACGGCGGAACGCCGCAGGAAGCTGGAAAATACAACGCCGCAGGTATAGGAATAGCGTTGCGATGCATGCCGAGGGTGTTATCGGGATCGCCGGCCCGGAAGACGGGGCCACCGCGTATGCGGCGCGGCGTCTGCGAGCGCGGGGGTGGACCGTCGTCAACTGGGGATTGCCGACCGAAACTCCGTACGCCGCGCGCCCGCCGCCCCGGGCTATTGTGACGGCCTCAAGGGATACGGCGCGGGCGTGGCGTGCGGCGGTTCCCGATCTTCCCATCGTTCTGCTGGCCGACGACGACACCACCGTCGGCAAGGACCGCAACACCGTCGCGCTGCTTACGCCCTTCGAGGTCGTCGTCGTCCACCAGATACTGGAAGCGCGGCTGCGCGCCCCTGCGCCGCCTTCCTTCGCAAAGCCGCGGCTGCGCGCGGCGCGGATTCGCCTGGGCGCGGACGTGTTGGACGCCCCGTTCGGCGGCGTGCCTCGGGGACACGCCTTCACGGTGAGCGGGCCATCGGGCGCAGGGAAAACCCTGCTCGCGATTCAGTACCTCGCGCACGGCGAGCGCGGCCTGCTGCTGTCCGATCGCAGCCCCGCCGAGACGGCGAGTTATGCGCACGCGCTGCATCTGCCGCTGTCCGAGGCCATCGAATCGGGCGCGTTGATCGTGCTGGAATACCGGGATTTTCTATTGCCCCCGCCCCCGGCGACGGACGTGCCGCCAGCAGGCTTCGCGCAGTTCGTCGAGATCGTGCAATCGAACCACGTCCGGCGGGCGGCGCTGGACACCGGTCTTCCGTGGCTCACGGCCTCGGGGCCGCCGGACGCTGTGCGGGCCGCATCGTTTGTTCGAGCGCTGGAACACACCGGGGCCACCGTACTGTTGACGCTGCCCGGCTCCTCGGGCGAAACGGCCCCGCGGCTCGCGGCCGTTGTCGCCGCCGAAATCCGCTTGTGCGTCGACGCTCACCGCCGACGGACGGCCACGATTCGCGACGCGGTCGGCGGACCCGCCGAAACGCCGATCCCGTTTGTCATTGAACCCGGCATCGGAATACGGCCGCCCCGCGGGCGTTGACCGCTCGCGGCGGCGCATTTCCAACGCGGCGGTTTCTGCCGGGCGCGGCAGCGCGGCCCGTGATCCATCAACGGCACGGGCGCCCGCGCCTCAGAAGGGAGCGGTCCTGGCCCACGGCCATCCGACGCAAGGCACAGGGGCGGGGCGAGCTGCGCGAGCCGGCGATGAACCCGGGGACCAGGCCCTGTGCTGCTGGACGGCGAAGCATCGCTCCGACCGTCACGCCTTTGGGAGAACTTGTCCGGCCGTCGGGGCGGTCCGGCACAAGCTTTCGCGCCGTAAACGGAGTGCAAGGATATGGCTCGAAGCCGAACCGGCCGCAGGTGCCCTGTCGTCGGACACCGCGACAACACGACAGGTTTTCGAAATGCGGCATCGGGGTTCAAACGACTCGAGTGCGGATTGGCGCACTCACGCGACGCGGCCCGGGGCCGACGGATGGAAGGGGGCGGGCAACGCCACCGTCACGATCGCGCCTTGTTCGAGACCGCCGCGGATATCGAACGTCGCGCCAATGCGATCGGCGCGATAGCGCATCACACGAAGCCCCATACCGGACGTGGAATGCTGCACCGCCGGGTCGAAGCGTTCGCCGTCGCTCTCGACTTCAAGTTGCAAACCGCCGTTCGCGATCGCCCG
>CAYLTB010000052.1:0-18311 GCA_964386675.1 uncultured Verrucomicrobiota bacterium | reverse complement strand
CCGCCCGAACCGGCGGCCGACGGGACGTCGGCGGCGGAGGCGGCGCCGGACGAACAGACCGGCGTCCCTGCAGCCCTCCAACGCGACGCGCGCGTCATTGAGTCCCGCCGCGCGTGGAGCGCCGAGGTGAGCCTGATCCGCGTGGACGTACGTGACGAAACGCTGGAGGGAAACGATCCGGTGCTTATTCCGTATCGGCCCGGCGGCGATTGTCCGGCCTACGCGGTTTTTCTGAACGACGACCGCGGGGACCGGGCCATTGTCCGGGTGGACCCGGTCACCGGAAAGGCGCGGGTGGAGTATGAGCGCAACCCGTGAGCGCACCGCCGGCCTGACGCTCGTCGAGGTCATGCTCGCGCTGGCGATTCTGGCGATCGGCCTGGTCGGTCTGATCGGCGCCGCCGGCCGCGCGCTGTCCGTCGTCACGGTCTCCCGCAACTACACCGCCGCCCGCGATCTGTACGAGCGGATCGTTCTGGAGCATCCGATCACATTCAAGGACGGCGAACCGGCGGGCGATACGGGCGGCGTCTTCGAGCCGCCGTTCGAGGGGTGGAGCTGGACGCGGGAGGTCGAACGTTTCTTTGACAACCCGGAGGAACCGCTGTTCCGCGTGCGCACGCGTATCCGATGGTCGGATCGCGGCCGCGAGGCGTTCGAAGAATTCCGGGAGTTGATCTTGGCGTCGGAGACCGCGGCAACCGCGGGCGAACCATGAGCCGGAGGCGGCGCAACGCATTCACGCTCGTAGAGCTGCTGGTCGCGCTGGCGATTCTGTCGGCCGCCCTGGCCATAGCTTGGGGCGCGCTGTCCGTCAGCCTGTCGGCGTGGCGGCGCGGCGACGATCTCTTGGAGGGCCTGCGGCGCGGCGAATCGGCGGCGGACGAACTGGCGCTGGCGCTGCGCTCGGCCTGGTATCGCCCTGCAGAAGACGGGCGCTACGGATTTACGCTGGAAACGCAGTCCGGCGATCCGCCGGCCGATGCCATTCGGTGGACCAGCCTCGGCGGCGCAGGCGCGGCCGTCGAAGCGGGCGAGCCCGGCGTGCCGCGGCGTCTGACGTTTGCCGTCGAACGGGACGATGACGATCGGCCCCGGGCCGTCCTGCGCGCGGCGCCCGTTTTCGCCGAGCACGACGAGGCGCGTCCGGATCCCGTGGTGCGCGTGTGGCCGGACATCACGGGGTTCTCTTGCCGCGTCTGGAACCCGACCAACGAAACCTGGGTTGCGGAATGGACGAACACCAATTCGATCCCGATCGCCGTCGAGATCGCGCTGTACGCGGCGGCGGACGGCGCGCCGACCGCGGTGCGGCGGCGGATCGGACTGCCGGTTGCGGAAGCCCGGGACGCGCTGGCGCGCGACCGGCGCGCGGCGCGGCCGGACGCGCCGGCCGCGCCCCGCATCCGCCGCGGCGCAACGCGGCCGGCCGGCCGGAGCCCGGAGGCGGCGCCGTGAACCGGCGCGCTGAACGCTCGGGTTCCGCGCTGATCGTGGCGCTCTGGACCCTGTTGCTGCTGACGCTGCTGCTGGGCAGCCTGGCCTTCGACATGCACGTCGAGGCGGCCGTGACGTCCTTCCGCCGGCGCCGGGTCCGTGCGGAACTGCTGGCCCGCTCCGGCATCGCCTATGCCCAATGGATGCTGGCGCGACGCGAGCGCGTGCCCCAGGAATGGGTGCCCGAGGAAATGCCGGAAGACGTCTATCTCCAGCTCCGGCGCCTGCAACGCCATCTCCCGGTGCGGGAGCTGCGCGTGCCGATGAACGGGGGCGACGCGATCCGGCTGACAATCGAGCCGGAGAATGCGCGCCGTAATGTCAACGCCCTCGACGCCGACGACTGGTACGAGCTGCTGTACCGGGCGGGCGTGCCCGAGGAACAGTGGGATGCGCTGCTGGCTTGTTTCCAAGACTGGACCGACCCGGACGACGATCACCGACTGCTCGGCGCAGAATCGGACGATGCCTTCTATACGGAGCGCGGCTACCGGGTGCGCAACGGACCGGTGGAAACCGTCGCGGAACTTGCGATGATCAAGGGATTTTCCCGCGAATTGCTGTATGGAGGCCCGTCGCCCTACGCCGAAGGCGAGACCCTTCGCGGCATCGCCGCGTGGCTGACCACCCGCGGCGACGGCCGCGTTCACGCGAATGCCGCCGACCGTGACGTTTTACTGACAATTCCCGGTCTTGCCGAGGCCGACGCCGACGGTATTATCGAAGCGGCCAAGGGGCCGGATGGCGAACCGGGCACTGAGGATGATGGCTTTACGGACGCCACCGCCTTTGCCGCCGCCACGGGAATCGCGGATCCGGTGGTTTGGGAACGGCTGACGTTCGAGAACGAGCGATTCTTCCGTGTGACATCCGTCGGCGTGGCCGACGGCGTCGAACACACGGTTCGGAGCGTGTGGCGGGCGGAAGCGGTCAGGGTCGTGGCGATCGAGTGGATGGAAGGCGTATGGTGAAATCAGACCGTTATGCCGGTCTAGCGCTGGACGGCGATACCGTGGAAACCGCCGTCATCCGCGCGGACGAGCGCGGCGTCGCGGTGGAATCACGGCACGCGGAGCCGTTGCCCGCGGAGCCGGCGAACGCCTTCGATGCCGCGGCGCGCCGGCGACCGGCGCCGAACGCGCCATTGTCGGCCGGCCTGCCGGGGTCCCAAGTCCTGCTGCGAACGGTTTTCCTCCCGACACGGGATCCGGCGGAACTACGCTCGATGGCCGGCCTGTTCGCCGAGAGTTTTGCGCCCCTTCCGATGGACCAGATGTGTTTCGCCTTCGAAGAGATCGCGGCCACGGAAGCCGGAACATACGTCTGGATCGCGCTGGCGCGACGTACGACGCTGGACGAGATGGGCGCCGCCTTCCGGCGCGTCGGGATGCCGCCGGAACGCGTGGATCTGAACCTGCTCGGCTGGTGGGAATTGCGCCGCGGCGCCGCGCCGGTCCCGGCCCAGGGCCGCAGCGTGCTGGCGCGGGTGGCCGGCTCGACAGCGGAAGCGCTGGCGCTGGACCGCGGACGGCCGATCGGCGTCGCCACGCTGCGCGCGGATAATATCGAAGTCTTGACCGCTTCGCTCTCGCAGTTTCTCTCTGACCTCGAATGGGAGCACGGACCGCTGCCGGTCGAGGAAATCGAGCTGTTCGTGCGCCCCGGAGTGGCCGCCGCATGGACCGAGGACGCCGTGCGCGAAGCGCTGCGCGCCGCAGCGGGTGCGGAACGCGTGGGAGTTCGGGAATCCGCCGCCGGCGACGTGGCCGAGGGGCTGGCGCGACGGGCGGCCCGCGCCGGATCTCCCGCCTTGAACCTGGCGCCGGACGCGTGGCGCACGGAACGCGAACGCACCGCACGCCGCCGCGCGCTGCGGCGCGGCGCCGCCGCGCTGGCGCTGATCTGGGCGGCGGCCCTGGCCGTCTTCTACCTCGGTCTCCGCTGGCAGCGCGCACGAACGGCCGAAGCCGCGCAACGGACCGCCGAATTGAAAGGGCCGGCGGATGCCGCACTGGACCTGCGCAACCGGCTGCGCTCCTTCGAGAGCTATGCGGCCCGAACGCATTCCGCGCTCGAAGCGCTCCGCGAAGTGTCCGAACGCTTGCCGTCGGGCGTCGAACTCGCTTCGTTCAACTACCGCAAGAACGCCACGGTGGCGCTGCGCGGTCTGTCCGACCGCCCGGAGGCGATCTATGACTACCTGCAATCGCTCGAGCAATCGCCTTTCTTCACGAAGATCGAGTCGGGCCAGGTGCAGAGCCGCGTCATCGCCGGGGCGCGCCGCTCGGAGTTCAGTGTCACCGCGCATCTGCCGGCCCGGGAGGGCGCCGCGCCATGAGGCGGCCCACGGCGCGTGAAACCGGCCTGGCGGCGGCGGCGGGATTCATCCTGCTGACGGCCGCGACCGTCCGCTGGGCGCGGCCGCGCGTCGCGGAATGGCGCGAGCTCGCGCGCGAACGGGAGACGCACCGCCTGCGACAGCGCGAGTACGCGCATCTCGCCGGGTCGCGGCCGGACCTCGACCGGCGCCTGTCGGCCCTGCGCCAGAAACTGCCGGCCTATCCGGTCGGCCGGGATGTCACCGCGGAACTGCTGCGCACCCTCGAACGCAAGGCGGGGGAACACGGACTGGTGCTGCTGCGGCGCGATGCATCGAAGGAACGAACCGTCGAGGATCTCCGCGAACAGACGATCGCGTGCCAGTGGGAAGGCGACCTGTCGCAACTGGTCCGGTTCCTGTTTTCGCTGCAGACCGGCGAAGGGCTGCTGGATGTTTCGCAGTTGACCGTGGCGCCGGCGCCGTCGGGCGGGGGCCGATTGCGCGGGACGTTCACGGTGGAATTCGCATATACTCGGACATCGGCGCCCCCGGCCGCCGATCCGGCGCCGCAATGAGGCCATCCGCATGAAGACAATTGCTTCCGTTGAACGCTCCGCCCGATGGCGGCTGGCGGCTTGGCTGGCGCTGGCCGTCGCGGGAGCGGCTCCGCTGGCCGCCCAGGAAGAAATCCCGCCGCCGGAGACCGGGACCACGGCGCCGGTCCCGGTCCCCTCCGCGTCGCGTCAGCCCCTTCGTCGCCATCCGCTGCTGCCGGCGGCTCAGGCGGAACGCGACTTGACGCTGAGTTTCCGCGATGCGCCGCTGGACCAGGTGGCGGGTCTCTATGCGGAACTGACCGGCCGAATCGTCATCGAAACACCCGGTCTCAAAGCGGCCGTGACCTTGCGCAGCACCGACCGGCTGTCCGCGACAGAAGTTCTCGAGGCCATCGAGACCGCGCTGGCGCTGCAGAACGTCGCCCTGATTCCGGTGGGCGACCGATTTCTGAAGGCCGTGCCGCTGGCCGGCGCCGGACAGGAAGGCATCGCCATCGGCACGTCCCCGCCCGAGGCCTCTTTCTCGGAATCCGACCGAATTTCCAGCCAGGTTTTCGTCCTGCGCCATATTGACCTTGCCGAAGCGCAGCCGGTCCTGCAAAGCCTGCTGCGGGTGCAGGCGCGCATCCAGCCGCTGGACCGCATCAACGGAATGATCATTACCGACACCGCGCTCAACTTGAAGCGGGTGACCGAAATCCTGGATTTTCTGGACCAGCCGATGGAAAGCCGGGTGGAGACGCGCGTGTACGAACTGAGCTATGCCAAGGCCCGCGACATCGCCGCGCGGCTCGGCGAACTGATCCAGGAGTCGCAGACCGGCGCCCGCGCGCGCGCGATGCCCGCGGCCCCGGTGCCGCCGACGCCGGCGGTCCCCACCACACCCCCCGGCGTGATTCGGGCCCCGCCCCGGACCCCCGCCGCGGCGACGGTCGGCGAATCCAGCGGCGCCGAGCGGGGCCTGCTGCAGGGCCGCGTCAAGATCGTCGCCGACGAGCGCAGCAACGTGCTGATCGTCGTGAGCCTCCCGGAGAACTTCGTATTCTTCGATCGGATCGTCGCGGTACTTGACCGCCCCATCGAACCCGGCGTGGTGTTCAAGGTTCGACCGCTCGAATACGCCAAGGCCGAAGAAGTGGCGCAGTTGTTGGCCAGCCTGGTCGGGGCCGCGGCGGCAAAGGCGGATGCCCCCCCCGCGCGCGGCGCTCCGGCCGGGGGCGAGGAAGGGCGCAGCCGCTCCCTCGAAGAAGTCGCCCAGCGCACGCCCGCGGAGGCGGCGGCCGACCTGCTGGCCGCGGCGGAAAACCGGCTGGGATCGCTTTCCGCGAACACGAAGATTCTGGCCGACAAGCGCACGAACATGCTGCTGCTGATGGGATCGCGCGCCGACGTCCGGGCGATCGAGGACGTCATCACGCAGATCGACATCGCGACAGCGCAGGTTCTCATCGAGGCGGTCATCATCGAGGTGCGCCTGTCGAAGAACGTCGAGTACGGTATTGACTGGCTGCAGCGCTCCCTTTCCGTGTACGACGCGACCCGGACCGGGCCGCAGGGCGGCGCCACCGTTGCCCAACCGCTCATGGCCTTCGGCGGCGGACAGCGGTTCAGCGACACGCCATTCCGCGACGGCGCGACCGTCGCGCGCAACAACCCCCAGCTGGGCGTCGGCGGACTCAGCTACTACACGACGATCTACGGCCTCAACATGGACCTCATCCTGCGCGCCACCGCCGCATCGTCCGACGCCAAGATTCTCTCGACGCCGGTCGTGCAGACCACGGACAACACCGAGGCCAAGATCGTCGTCGGCGAGGAGCGACCGGTCGTGACCTCGACGAGTCTCTCCACCGCCGGCCAGCAGACGACGGCCTACCAGTACCGCAACATCGGCCTCGAACTCACGGTCACTCCGCGCATCAATCCCGATCGGGTGGTGGTCATGGAGGTCGCGCAGACCGCCGACAACCTGGGCGGCTTTGAAACGATTGACGGCAACCGCGTTCCAGTCATCACGAAGCGGCAGGTCAAGGCCTCCATCGTCGCGCCGAACCGCTCGACGATCGTTCTGGGCGGACTCGTCAACAACGACCGCAGGCTCGCGCGCTCGAAAGTCCCGATCCTCGGCGACATTCCGCTGCTGGGGATGCTGTTCCGCGCCGACCGCTGGGAAGACCACCGGACCGAGTTGCTCGTGATGCTCACGCCGTACGTGCTGGTTTCCCCGGAGGAAGCCCGCCAGGAAGCGCGACGCCTGTACGAAGCCGGCGGCGCCGCGCGCGCCGGCTGGGAACGCGGGTGGACGGACAGCGAACTGGCGGCGCCCCAACGCGACGGCGCGCGGGGCGCTGCGACGACGCCGCGGATCAGCGTCGTTCGCCGCGCCCCGGAGGATGCCGCCCCGGCGCCGGCCTCCGAGCCAACCGTGGAAATCAAGACGGTGCCGGACGAGGGCGCGGCGGCGCCGCGCTGAACATCGGAAGGAGACTTGACCATGAACGAACGATGGGCGGCACGGTGCGGCGGGCTGGGAGCGTTGGCCCTGATCGCGGGCCTGGTCGCAAGCGGCTGCGAAATCCGCTCCTCTTCATCGGTGGAACGGACGACGCTGAATATCGCGGGGCTGTATCGCAACAGCGACGGCAGCCGCATTGTGGACCGCAGTTCCGGCGCCGCGGTCCGCTCGCTGAGCGTCCAACAGCAAGGCGATCAGGTGGAGGCCGTGGACAACAACGGACGTCTGTTCCGCGGCTCGTTCATCGCCGAGAGCGACACGCGCGGCGTGCTGCAACTGCGCGGCACAACGACGACCGGCGTCGAGGTTACCATCAGCGGAACGATCTTCGTGACCGGCAGCAAAGCCGTCCTGAACGGCACCTGGATTGAACCGGCGCTCCTCGGCATCATCAACGCACAGGCCGAACTGTTCACGACGAATCCGGCGCCGACCAATACGAACACGACCGCGACGCTGTGAACCGCGGCGGCCGCCTCATTGCGGCGGCAGCACGCCCTCGCGGACGAGTTGATCGTCCATCTCCGGCGTCAGCGGAATCGGCAGCGGCGGCAAGCCGCGCCGCAGCGCGTCCATCTGCACCTGCTGCAACTGGCGCTCCACTTCCTCCGGGCTGGGCCGCGGTGGAGCGGCCGGCGCATCGGTTTCGGGTGCGGGCGGCGCAATCGTCGCCGGGCGCCGCCGGATCACCGGCGGTCCGACGGGACGCACCGGCGCCGTGGACGCCATCGGTGCGGCGCCCGCACCCGGCACACGGCCGGCGGCCGGCGCAACGCCGGCGCGCGCGCCCGCAGGCAACGGGGTGCCGGCCTGCAGGCGCAGGGTCGCGGTTTGGCCGCCCCAGCGCAACGTCGCGGACTCCTCGGCCATCTGGATGGAGACCAGTTCGATGCCCTCGTCCACTTCGCCGGGCGCGAGATAATAACTGCGGCCGGTGCGCTGATCCACCAGCCCCGCGCGCCGCACGCCGCCGAGCGACTCGACAATGGCGCTGAGTCGGAGCGCCGCCAGCGGCGAATCCGCAGGGGCTTCGGGGGGCATCTGCGTGGCGGCCGACGGCGCGCCGAAGGGCTGCCGATCGAGAATTGCTGCATAGCGCGAAAAGTCGGGCGCATCCGCGCGGGCCGCCGTCCATCCGGTCGCCAAGGCCAGGCCGACGCTGCACAACACCCGTTCGTTCATGCGCTCATTCTAAACGGCAGTCCCGGCCTCGGCAAGCCGCCGCCGCGACGTCCCATCCATCGCGCGGTGCGCGGCCCGGGCGCCGAATTTCCAAGGCTTGGACGGACGACCGCCTTCGCCGCCAATGCTGGGAACGCAGCCCGTCAGCCGGCGGCGGCCCGCGCCCCGCGCAACCGCAGGACCAGGCGAGGCCAGCCGATGACCGTCACCGTCTCGGCCACGAAACCCAGCACCAGAATCAGCGCGGCCGTAACGTGCGTCAGCCCGCCCAGCCGCAGCAGGCCCCAGGAAGCGACGTAGGTCGCTGCGTTGCGCATCAACCCGCCCAGCCCCATCGGCCCGGTCCGTCGGCTGACCAGCGCCAGGCCGTGGAAATAGTTGCGCCAGGCCACGGTGGCCGGCAGCAGGCACATCGCCATCAATACATGCCGGCTCTGACGCAGCACCTCACCCTGGACGCCGATCAGGCGCTGTAACACGAGGGTCGAAATGGGGGTCCAGGCCACCAGCGTCATGCCGGCAATCACGGCGAGCGTGACACGGATCATGAACCGGCGCACGCCGGGCAGATCGTCCTTTCCGAAGGTCGCGAACAGGTGCCGGAACTGGTTGAGCAGGTTGTGAAAAATCATCGCGAAGTCGAAACCGACGCGCATGGAGGCGATCACCGGCGCCGGATCGGGCAAGCGGGACAGGTGGAGGTAGAGGATCGGGCGCGTGAGCGAAAACATCACGCTGGTCAATGCGACGGGCCAGAAGAAGGCGTTGATCTCCCCCGGGCGGACCTCCCCCGCTGCGCCGCCAAAGTCGGCGTCGCAGACGCGGGCGTTAACGTATCGCAGCAGGATGAGATGGACGGCCGACGCGACCAGCGGCGACACCGCCAGCGTCACGGTCGCGCGCCAGCCGGCCGCGCGGCCCGCCACGAGCATGATCCAGACGATCGCAAGATAGACCGTGTTGAGAACTGTGACCCAGACCGTCTGCTTCGATTGAACGATCAGGCCGCTATAGTAATGGCGCAGTCCCAACAACAGGATGTTCGGCGAGAGCAGCACCAGATAGATCATCACCGCGTCGAGCGTTTCGCCCTCGACGTGGAACAGCGCGCCGAGCGCGGGCCGGCCGATCGCGGGGATCGCGAGCACGAGCACCGGCACGGTCATGGACAGGCAAACCGCCACGGTAAATCGGAGACAACGCCGCGCGGACGCGCGCGAACGGGCCAGCACGTTGACCATCTGGGGCAGGAAGATCAGCGCGGCATCGAAAAGGTGGAAGACGCCGGTCGCGATCGCGAAGGTCGCCAGTTCGCGGGCGGGATCCGGATAGCGCGCCAGCGTGGCATTCTGGAGCTGATTGGCCAGCAGTGCCACAATTCCGGTCAAGGCCAGCGGCCAGTAGAACCCCCAATACCGCGGCTGTCCCCCATCGGCGCTCACGGCCGCGCCGCCGGACGTGTCGTCTTTTTCCCCATCGCGAAGATCACGACGCTACGCTATCCGAAGCGGCGGGAAAAGACCAGAATGACCGCTCGCGGGCGCGCGCCGAAAGCCGGGCGGTCCGGTGAACCTCCAGGACCGTCGGCGCTCCGGTCTGCTGCCCGCCTTTCCCGTCTCCCTTTTCCAGCGCCGGACATGGTAGAGTCCCTGTATGACCGGGTCCGCCCTTTCCAGCACGGCATCGCCGCCGGAACTGCCGCGCCATCGCGGCTTGGCCGCGCTGATTGCCGGTACGCTGAAAGACCGCGGTCTCGCCATCGCCTTGCTGGCGGCGGGCGCCCTCTACTTCGCGGCTTCCGGATGGGGGGGGCGCCCGCTCCACCGGTGCCCATTCCGGCGACTGACCGGTTTGCCCTGTCCCGGCTGCGGACTATCGCGCGCGCTCACGCTGCTGGTGCGGGGACACTGGTCAGAGGCATGGAATTTGCACCCGTTCGCGGGCTACGTTATACTATGGTGCGGAATGTTGGCGGGCGCCGCACTGTTGCCGGGCCGCTGGCAATCCAGATGGGCGGCGGGCTGGGCCGCGCTGGAAACGCGCACGCGTTTCCATACGGTGATGCTCGCGGCCTTTGGCGTTCATGGCCTTGCGCGGCTGTTGTGGCGCGCGTGGAGGCCGTTGTAGGTCGGGAAAAAAGATCGGGCTGCGCCCGGGGAGATCGCCATGGAAAACGAGAACTACCGTCCGGTGTCCGTCGGCGAATGGATGGTCACGTACCTGCTGATGTTCATACCGCTCGTCAATCTCATTATGCTGTTCGTCTGGGCCTTCGGCGGCAATGCGCCGGTCAGCAAGGCGAACTGGGCGAAGGCGTCGTTGATCTGGATCCTGATCTCCATCGTGTTCTACATCATCCTGCTCGTTACGGTCGGCGCGATGCTGTTCGCGTTCTTGAAGCCGGCGCAATAATCCGGCGGCCGTTCACGCGCCCGCGCGGCGTTGGCGGACGGCCTCGTAGATGAGGATCGTCGCCGCCGCGGCGACATTGAGGGAGTCGCATTGCCCGAGCATCGGAATGCGGACTTTTTCGTCCGCTTCCCGCATCCATCGGCTGGTCAGTCCGTATTGTTCCGAACCGACCACAATGGCCGTCCCCCCGCGCAGGTCGGCGGCCGTGTGGTCGCGATCGGCGTGCGGCGTCGCGGCCACGGTTCGGATGCCGCGCGCCCGCAGCCAGGGAATCGCCTCCTCGGTCGAGGCCTCGACCACCGGCAGGCAGAAAATCGTACCGATGCTTGCACGCACCACATTCGGGTTGTTGAGGTCGGTGCAGCGGTCGCACACGATCACGGCATGCACGCCGCCGGCATCGGCCGAACGCAGCATGGTTCCCAGGTTGCCCGGTTTCTCAATGTGTTCGCAGACCAGCACCAGCGGATTCGGCGGCAGACGCAGGTCTTCGAGCCGTCTCCGCAGGGCCGGTGCAATCGCCAGCAAGCCGTCGGGCCGGTCGCGGTAGGCCATTTTGCGGAACACCCGCTCGTCGCAGGCGATCATCTCCGCGCCGGCCGCCGACGCCGCCGCGAGCAGGGCGCCTTCGTTCTCGCCCAGGAAGAGCTCGGGGCAGGAGAAGAACACTACCGGGCGTATGCCGTTGTCGAGGGCGCGCCGAACCTCGCGGTACCCCTCGATCAGCAAGAGCCCCTCGGCCTCGCGGTGCGCGCGCTCGCGCAGGCGGACCGCCTGTTTCACCCGCGGATTCTGAACACTCGTGACCCGAATCATGCCGGCTATCAAACCGCGCCGGCGCGCGATTGAAAACCCCAAAATGGATGCGGAAATCCGTCTTATACCCCCAGGGGGTTTGCATTCGGCCGAAAATGGCCGATAGTATGGCGGCGAGCGCAAGCGGCGCCGCGCCGCGCACCGGACCCGCCGGGCGGCGTCGAGTCGCTGCCGCGGTCGGACCAGCCATGAATCGGTGGATCCATTGGGTATTCGCGCTGCCGGCCGGCATGTGGACCGTGCTCGGTCGGATGGCCCCGTACCTGCTGCTCGGTTTCCTCGCGGCGGGGCTGCTCTCGGTGTGGCTCTCGCCGCGCTGGGTGACGCGGCACTTGCACGGAAGCCGGCGCTGGGCGCCGATCAAGGCTGCGTTGTTCGGCGTGCCGCTGCCGTTGTGCTCCTGTGGAGTGATCCCGGTCACGGCCGCCCTGCGGCGCCACGGCGCCGGACGCGGGGCGACCGCCGCCTTCCTGATGTCCACGCCGCAGACGGGCGTGGACAGCATCATTGCCACCTATGGTCTGCTCGGTCCGCTGCTGGCCGTGTTCCGACCGCTGGCCGCCTTTGTTTCCGGCGCGTTGTGCGGAGTGCTGGTGGATCGTTTCGCGCCGGACCCGGCGCCGGCCGCGGATCCGACCCCGGCGGATGACGGCGACTCGCCGTCGGCGGGGTCGTGGTGGAGACGTGCGCTGCGGCACGGTTTTGTCACCCTGCCGGGGGATATCCACCGGGCGATCCTGATCGGCCTGGCCGTCTCGGCGGCCTTGGGCGCGCTGTTTCCGCCGGGTTTCCTCGGCGCGCGCATCGGACAGGGATTCGGTTCGATGCTGCTGATGTTGTTGTTGGGCATTCCGCTGTATGTGTGCTCGACCGGTTCCATCCCCATCGCGCTGGGTCTGATGAACGCGGGCGTGACGCCCGGCGCCGCGCTGGTGTTCCTGATCACGGGTCCGGCGACCAATGCCGCGGCGCTGACGACCCTCTTGAAGTTGTTGGGGGCGCGGGCGACGGCCATTTACCTGGCGACACTCGTCGCGACAGCGATCGGCTCGGCCCTATTGCTCGACCGCTGGCTCATCCCGGCGCTGCCGGATGCGGTCTGCCACGCCGAGATGGCGGCGCTCGGTCCCTGGGGCCATGCGGCCGCCGCCACTTTGCTGGCGGTCCTGCTGGCGCCGATCTTCCGGCGCCGCCGGGCGGCGAAGGCGACTTGCGGCGTCGCTGCAGCGGAGACACTGGAGCTCGCGGTTCGCGGGATGAGCTGCGCGAAATGCGCGGAACGCATCGAAAAGGCCGCCGCCACGCTGCCCGGCGTCGCGCGCGTCACTGTCAATCTCCGCGGCGCCAGCGCCCGCGTGGAGGGCCGCGGGCTGGATCGCGACCGCCTACGCCGCGCGATTCGCGCGTTGGGCTACGACGCGGATTGAACCGCCGCGGACGCATCCATGGCGCCCCGTCCTGCCGCTCGGACCACGAGAACGTATTCCGGGCGCCCGCGGTCCCGGGCGAACCGGAGGGTTGCCGTCGACTTCCGCCTTTCATTGACCCGCGTCAAGGCGCGATGACGCCGTCCAGCGTAGGGTACTGCCGCGTAACGGGAGAACCGCCATGAAGCGAAAGATCATTACGATTGACGAAGACCTCTGCAACGGTTGCGGCGAATGCGTGACCGCGTGCGCCGAGGGCGCACTGCAAATCGTCAACGGCAAGGCGCGCCTTGTGAAGGAGGACTTCTGCGACGGGTTTGGCGCCTGTATCGGCGACTGTCCGACCGGCGCGCTGAAGATCGTCGAGCGCGACGCCGCCGAATACGATCCTGCGGCCACCCGGGAGCACCTGGCCGCGACCGGCAACGCCGAGGCGCTGCACCGCTTCGATGCGGCCGCGGCGGAGCACGCCGCACAAGGACACCCGCACGGCGCCCCGGCCGCGCGGCCCGCGCCGGCACCGCGCCGCACGCCGCCCCCTGCGCCCGCGTTCGGCGGCTGCCCGGGGATGCGCGTGCGGGATAGCAGCGCCGATGCTCCGCCGGCCCGTCCGACGCCGGGCGGCGCCGGGCTGCCGGCGCACGTCAATCCTTCCGAACTGCGCCAGTGGCCGATCCAGTTGCACCTGGTGCCGCCGGGCGCGCCGTTCTTCCGCGGCAAGGAACTCGTTGTCATGAGTACCTGCGGCCCGCTGGCCAGCGCGGACGTTCACTGGCGTTTTCTGCGCGGGCGCGCGGTGGTGGTCGCCTGCCCCAAGCTGGACCGCACCGATCCCTACGTGGAGAAGCTGGCGGCGATTCTTTCGGACGGCACGATTCCAAAAGTCATCGTCGTGCGGATGGAGGTACCCTGCTGCGGCGGTCTTACCCGCATCGTGGAAGAGGCGGCGCAGATGACCGGACGCCAAGACCTGGCCGTGGAGGAGACGACGCTCTCGCTGGACGGGGCCGTGGCAGACACCCGGGCACTGCGCTGACCGGGGCGTTGCGAGGCGCGAAACGCCGGCCCGCGGTCTTCACTTTCGTGATCTGCGCGTTCGTCGGGACGCGGGAAAAGAACAACCACCCGGGTCACGATCGAGATGGCGGGTCAAAGCCCGGCGCCGGGCCTCACCGGCCGGGCTGCTGTTCGCGCTGGATTTCAGCCAGCGGGGAGGCGGTGCCGATCCGCGTGCGCAACGTGGCCTCGGCGATGGAGCGCCCATCGCGGAGAATCGGCGTTTTGCGGGGAATCCAGAGACGGCGCTTGGCCCGCAAGGCAATCCGGTGCCCGCGAAACGGCAGCACGCGGTCCAACAACGCGCCAGCCCAGGCCCAGGGGAAGAATCCCCCGTAAATGCGCATCAGGCGCGCGAACTCCCGCGGCTCCAGCTCCTCCGCCGTCCACGCGGTGGGCCCGCGCACCCGGCGCTCGGCGGAGCGGCGGGCGCTGTATTCGAAGGCTTCGGCAAAGAAGCCGGAGAAGACGCGGACCTCCTGAACGTCGAAGCCGTCTTTGAGCACCTCGTACAAGTCCGCCTGGCGATACCCCGGGCGCACTTGGCCCAGCCGGGCGTCCGTGAAGCCGAGCAGACGGCGCAACGGATGCAGCGGGCTCGGTTTGTGAAAAGGCGCCTCGATCACCAGCCGTCCGGCGGGTTTCAAAGCGCGATGCACCTGTTCGATCAGGGCAAGGTCGTCCTTCCGCCGTTCCAGCGTATCCACGATGACCACGGCGTCGAAATGGCCTTCCGAAAACGGCAGACGCCCGTCCTCGCCGATGACGCCGGCGGATTCGCCATAGAGCCGCCGCAGCCGTTCGGCGGCAGCCAGGCCGAAGTCGGCTGAAAACCATTGGCCGCCGCGGCGCCGGAGAAGTGCGCCGAGACCGCCCGCGCCGATCTCCAGACAGGTCTGGCCTTCGGTCGGCCCCAGCAGCGCCTCCAGCACCGCCCGGCGCGAACGCAGCACGATCGAGCGCCGGCACCAGCGCGCCAGGCGCTCGTCAGCGGACGCGGGAGTGGCGGAACGTTCGTTCATGATTTCAGGTCGTCATAGAAGTGCGCATAGGAGACGAGCATATAGGGCATCAGCCACAGGTAGCCGATGCCGCAGGTCAGCGCCGCCAGCAGGCTCCAGCCGAAAAAGCGCAGATAGAGCAGAAACAGCTTCCCTTTGCGTCCCCGCATCATGGCTACGCTGCGGCGGACGGCCTCCAGCGGGCCGATCTCCGGGTGATCCCAGAGCACAAAGAGCGTCTGGCTGTAGCGGAGCGAAACCACGGTCGCGACAACCAAGTATACGATCCCCGCGAGAACAAAAATGACGAGGTGCGGCGTGAGAAGCTCGATCAAGGCGCGAGGGTTATTGGCCAACGCCTCCAGATCAAACCGCTGCCCCATGAGAACCAGACCGAACCAGAGAACGAACGGCAACAGAAACAGCAGCACCCACAGGACCAGACCCGCGCAGCGAAGCGGGCCTTCGGGAGAACGAACGGCAACAGAAACAGCAGCACCCACAGCAGAATGAACAAGGCTACCAGAGCGTAGGCGCCAATCGCGGGCCCAAGGCGGTGGAACCCGCTGAAGAGCTGGTCAAAGCCGGTCGGCTGGCGGCGGGCGATCGAAAGGCTGAAGGCAAGGAGGCCGAGTGTCAACGGGCCGCCGATGATTGCCTGCGCAATCAGGGGCGCCAAAGGAATGCAGGACGCAAGAAGCGAGATGGCCATGGCCGTAACCACATAGACCACCGCGACGCCGATCGCCAACCCCCACTTGCCCGACAGCGACGCCCGCGCGCGCGCGGTCAGTTCCCGGTTCGGCGTCTGTCCGCCGGTCCCCGGCGTGCCGGATGCCGGCGATGCCGTGAGCGATGGCGGAGTCGGAGTACTGGCGGCGCTTCCCAACGGCGGGGGCGTTACGAACAATCCGGGAACCGTCGAAGCCGGCCGCCATTCGCCGCCCATCGTCTCATTCCAGACCAGGTCGTTCGGCTGCAGGATTCCACTGGCCGCGAGCCGCCGGATCTCATCCTCTTCCACCGGCCCCTTACGCTCATTGTTCTGCGCGTAGTACCATTGCACTGCCATGCCCTCCCGACCGGATTCCGGCCGCAGCCCGCACTATGCCACAACCTGTCCCTTGACGAAAGTCCGGTCACCGAACCCCGGCGGGCCAGGGTGGACCGCAGCCGTCGCCAACGGTGAAATCGTAACGGATATCCCCTTCCCCCGGCGGCGCCTTACCCACGCGCGCGATATGGGGCTTGCCAAACATCAGGATGACGGGCGGGCGGTTTCCTTGGCAACGATGAACCGGGCGACGTTGCTGGAAAACTGTTGCTGGTCGCATCCCTTGTCTTTGCGCGGAATGCTGTAATTCCGGCGGACCGCACCCTCGGCCCCGCCGACGCGAATGGCGACGAACCGGTATTCGAGATGGTCGCCCTGCAATCCGCCCACGCTGCAGCAGACACTGTCCGCGTCGCATCCCGTTCGCCTTTGCTCCAGCCCTGCCGGCCCTGGAAAATGTCGGCTCAACATCCTTGGGCGCGCCATTCGCGGTCCATGATTTCCCAAGCGGTTACGATGTAGTAGCGGTAGTGCTCCAGCGGCGTGCCGTTCGGGATGCGGTGGTCCAGCGCAAGCACACAGCCGCCCGAGGCGACCATCGGCGGGATCTTCCGCTCCAGCTCGGCGCGGATTTCGTCCTTCGACCGTCGCAGTACGTGCTTGTCCAGGCCGCCGTAGAACGCCAACCGCGTCCCATACTTCGACCGCACTGCGACGATGTCCATCCCCGCCGCGGGCTCCATCGGGTGCAGGCAGTTCACGCCCGCCTCGATCAAATCGTCCAGGATCGGGTTGACGTTGCCGTCGCTGTCCACATCGAACAGCCGCGCGCCGCGGTCGCGCAGCAGGTTCCAGACCCGGCGATAGTAAGGCGCGATAAATTCCCGGATCTGGTCCGGACCGGCCAGCGGACCCGACTTGCCGGCCAGGTCCTCGTGGACCATCAGCGCATCCACGGGGACTTTCGCGGTGACGCGCTCCAGCACGCGGACGGCCGTTTCGGCGATCGTGTCGAGCAGGTCGTGAACGAGTTCCGGCTGCTCGTAATAGGCCAGACACAGCCCCTCTTCGCCCATCAGTTCGCGAGGCTCGTCGAATCCGCCCGGAATCGTCACGCAGACAACGCGATCTTCGGCCCGCGCCTGCCGGGCGGCCGCCTCCCAGTCGCCGGCCAGACGCTCCTCCGTAAAGGTGTACCGGGGCTTGAGCCGGCGCCAGTCGTCCATGTTCCGCACCGGATAGTCCAACGGCAGCGCAAGGGTCGCGGCGCCCTTGCACAACTTCATGGTCCGGCCGATGCCGTCGCGCCAGATCCGATGCTCGTCGGTTTCCTCCAGAATCGCGTCGGGAGGGTCGCCGATCCGGCCGGTGCGCACCGGCACTACGGCGCGCGACTCGCAGCGGTAACGGAAAGCTGAAAAATCGAGCTCCGCCGGAGTGGCCCCCTGTTCTTCCCACTCCTCCTTCAAACCGATCAGCGGCCCGAAAATCTCCGTAAACATCGGCGCGGAACGACGCCGAAAGGTCATGTGGTCGAGATATTCCTCGCGTCCGACCGTCGGCGTCTTGCGAATGGCCAGATCGGCATGCGAGGTCCACTTGAGTGGGCGGGAAGATAAGACCTTCATCCGCACAGGATTGATCCACTCCCGCGCGGAGTCAACATTTTCCAGCGGATGCGCTTATCGCTGACTCGCGTTTCGCAGATAGATCGTCTGGGGACGCCGGGAAATCACAGCCGCTGCCGAAGCCGGCGGCGGATGAGTCCCGCGACGCCCAGCCCGCCGGCCAGCCACAAGACAGCGGTGGCCGGCTCGGGGACGATCACGAACGCCAGGTCCAGGGATTTCGTCGGTTCGAGCGGATCGCGCAGTTCATTCCAGCCCGCCGGCACTTCGGTCCAGACGGCGTCATCATTGAAATGCGGCGCACCCGATGTCTTCCAGCCGATCTCGGCCCCGGGTTCCGACAAGTCGATCCGCACGTCCAGCCAGTAGATGTTGTCCATTTGCTGGATGAACGGGTCGGGCAGGTCGGTGATGTTGATTTGCCAGGTTATCTGATGTTCAGCGAGCTGGACCTGCACCGGGGGCATCGGATCATACCACCCTTGCGGGGCGGGCTGTCCATAGCTGCGCACCGTCCAACCCGTCTTGCCCAAGTCGCGTTGCCAAAGCGGCGGATCGAGCGGCCGGCTATACGGAACCAGGGGGGGCTCCTGCGGAATGTCGGCGTGGATGCTCAGGTGAATGTTGTTCACCAAATCCCATCGCGCACTATCGCCTTTCCAGGACACCCATAAGTGAATGTCTGTAATCGGCCCGGTTGCCGTGCAGCGGAAGTCATCCGCCAGCGTCTTGTTCTGGAAGGAAACATCCCAGCCGGTCGGATCCGGCGTCTGGGCCCAGTGCATCTTGTCGGGCTCCTCGCTGTTTCGTGTGGGTAAGACTCGGGGGCGCTGCCCCCGAACCCCC
>CAYLTB010000051.1:18147-18433 GCA_964386675.1 uncultured Verrucomicrobiota bacterium | reverse complement strand
CGGGATCGAACTCCACGCGCACCACTTCGGCATGGCCGGTTCGCCCGGTACAGACTTCTTCATAGGTCGGGTTGTCCCGCGTACCGCCCATGAAACCGGAGACAGCGGATTTCACGCCTTCCACGCGTTCAAAGACGGCTTCAATGCACCAATAGCAGCCGCCGCCGAAGGTCGCGACGGCAGTCGTTCCGGATGGAGATTTCGAGGGCGCAGTTGCGGACATGGCTATGGCTCCTCCCAGGAGGGCGGCCGAAACGACGACGGAAACCCGACCCGAATTCATGCC
>CAYLTB010000051.1:0-18137 GCA_964386675.1 uncultured Verrucomicrobiota bacterium | reverse complement strand
CTATGCACTGTTGCGCGAGCAATTTCAACCGGACCACGGTGGACCGTGGCGTTGGGGCGACGCGTATCGGGAGCGGCGTTTCCCGTGCGTATCAAGGCGCGCGTGCGGCGCCCGGGCGCCGCGCCGGTCCCCGATCATTGCCGGAGCGCCCCTCGGCCCGGTCTTTGAAGGCTTGGATGGGAACTCAGCGTTGTTGCGCCAGAGATCGTGGGCGCGCCTCGACGGCCTGCACTTCGTCGCCGATGAACACCCGGACCAGAAAGCCGTGGTACCGCCACGAGCGTCCCGTACTGCGCCGGTCTTGTTCCCGCCGGCCGCGCGGGACGGCATAAGTGGCCGTAACCACCCAGTCACCCTGCGCATTACGGGTCGCGCTGCGCAGGGGAAAACGCTCGGGTCCGCTCCGCGCACGTGTCGGAAGGGCGGTAGTGCTGCCGTCGAGTATGTCGTAGAAGACGACCTCAACGCGCGCGCGGTCGAGATCCGCTTCCGTGAGCGGCGTCTCCGCGCGCACCGCCAGCCACAGCAATCGCATCTCATCGTACTCCGCGGTCGCGGGAAAACGGCTGGTTTCGGCGGATACGATGCGCAGACGCGGTTCAGGGCTGAGCGGGGGAGCGGCCGGCGCCGACTCCGATGCCGGATCCGTCGCGGGTGCATTCGCGGCGAGTTGACGCGTCAAGCGCACCGTTTCCGCGGCGGCCACGGCGTGCAGCGAGCTGGTTTGTCCTGCATCCAGGATCACCTTCCATTGCCGCAACGCGTCCTCGATGCGGCCCTGGCTCTCTTGGAGGCGCGCGCGCTCCGCATACGCGTCCAGAAAATCGGGTGCGGCCGTCTGCAACCGCGCGAGAATCACCTCGGCCTCCGCCAGGCGGCCCTCTTCCGTCCGCCGCCGGGCGGCGGTCAGCGCGGACTCCGCGTTGCGGCGCCGCGTTACCGGGTCGTTCCAATCGGCGGGCGCCTTCGGGGCGCCAGGAACCGATAGCACCCGGTCGCGCTCGCGCTCCAATTCCAGGCCCAACCGTTCCAGTTCCGCGGCATCGGTGGTTTCGATGCGCTCCGCAACGGTCTCCATGATGCGCAGCGCGGGGGGGGGCGCGCTGCCGGGCGGCGGGACGAAGGGAGGGGTTTCGAGCGGGTCAGTGGAGTCGGCTGCGCGGTGCCGGCCGATGTAATGAACTCCCGCGGCGCCCGCGGCGAGCAGCACCGCCGCTACGGGAATGGCGCGGCGGAAATCGCGCAGCCGCCGACGCCGTCGGGAAAAGCGGACACGCAATGGGCCGATCTCGATGACGTCGTTCTCGGCCAGCACAGCCTCGGCAACCTCGACACCGTTGATCCGGACGGGCGCGCCCGCGATCGCCTGAACTTTGACCTGCGCCCCGTCATCTTCGATGATCGCATGCCGGGGAGACAGGCCGTCCATTCGCGCCCAGAGGGAACAAACGAGATCGCTGCCCGCCTCCAGGCGCCGGCGATGGACGATGCGGTACGTTCCCCGCTGGGGTCCGTTCAGATGGTCGAGTCGGTACATGCGGCTCCGTTCAGCCGAACGCCTGCAGGCGGCGGTTGATGCCGTCGAGATCAAAATGTTCCGGATCGAAGGCCGCGTACTGCGCCCGGAGTTCCGCGAATTCGGGGTGACCGGGCTCAACGAGAATGCGTTGCAGCACTTCATAGCCCGGCGGGCCGCCGCAGTCCTCGGGGGGCGTGGCGCGTGCCCCGTCCAGACATTCCACGGCTCGGCCGCCGGGCTCCGCCGGGCCGATGCGTTCCACACGGACTTCGTGGCGCCATTCGTCGCCGAAGTCATAGCGGTATCGAATCCGCACGCCCGACCGTTTGACCAGTTGATCGAGCCGGTGACCGCGCTCGTCGTCGAAATAGGCGGCGTCATCTTCCGACAGGATCCTCCCGAAGAAGCGCTTCCCGATCTGGAAATCGTGAAGATGCGCGTCTTGCCACGCCATCACGATCTGCAGAATCTGGTGGAGACGGAACAGCGTGCAGTCGCCGGGCACGCGGAACCTTCGCCAGACGGGCGGATCCACATCCAGCAGCGTCACCTTCAGATCGTATTCACGAACAGCGGCGGGTGAGCGGTCATTCATGGCGTTCAGCTCAATCGAAGGATTTGATCTGCTGCCGATCGTAGGGTGCCGGCGGATCGTTGACAACAGGGAAGGAGAGGCGCGCCGCCCGCAGGCCGCGCACCGAATTGCATAAGCCGATGCATTCCGCGCGGCGCAGGTCGGCCAGCGTGACGCATTGTTCCCGTATCCATCCGCCGCGCAGCAGGCGCGCGCGCAAGACGCCGGGCAGCAGGCCGGACGCGACCGGCGGCGTGATCCAGACGCCGCGCAGCCGCACGATTACATTGGCGACGGTTCCTTCCATCACCTCGCCGGACGGGTTCCACAACAGCACTTCTTCTGCACCCGGATGTCGGGCGCGGGCGGCCTCGTAGAGTTCCCGGCGGGTGGTTTTGTGATAGAGCCACTTGTTTCCGGGGTCCGTCGGACGGTCGTCCAGCGCGGTTCGGACGGGGCGGCGTTGGGGCGGCCATTGCAGAGGCTGCGTTTCCACGGAGACCCGTCCGCGGTCGTCATAGCGCAGCCGAACGCGGAGCCAGCGCGCTGGGGGGGATGAGACCGCCGCATCGATTTGGGCGAGGATCGCGGTTTCCTCGGGCGGCGGAAAGCCGAAATAGGCGGCGGACCGCGACAGCCGCTCGAAGTGCTCGCGCCACAAGAAGATGCCGCGGCCCCAACGCCAGCGCAGGGTCTCCAACAATTGAAACGGCGGGTCGGGGTGCGTCAACACTCGGGACTTGTGGTGGGCTTCGGCAAACTCGGAGGAGGCTGTTGAGTCCCAGACAATGCCGCCGCCGACCCCATATTCGGCGGCGCTCGTCGAGGGGTACACAACCAGCGTACGAATCGGCACGCTGACCTTCAGGCGCCGGCCCGGCGCGGCGAATCCCACGGCACCGCAATAGACGCCGCGCGGGGAAGTCTCGAGCTCGGCGATGATCTGCATGGACCTGACCTTCGGCGCCCCGGTGATCGAGGCGCACGGAAACAGCGCGCGCAGAATTTCCGAAGGCGGCGCCGCGCTGCGCGCGCGTACGGTCGAGGTCATCTGGAAGACGGAACGGTAGGTTTCCAGTTCGAACAGCGGTCCGGCGCGAATTGTGCCGTGTTGCGCGATACGGCCCAGGTCGTTGCGCACCATGTCCACGATCATGAGGTTTTCGGCGCGGTCTTTGGCGGAATCTAACAGCGCGCGCCGGCGGGCGGCGTCCTCCTCGATCCAACGTCCGCGGGGCGCGGTGCCTTTCATCGGTCGGCACACAATCTCATCGCCGTGTACGGCGAAGAAGAGTTCCGGCGAAAGAGAGGCAATGATCAAGGTGCCGAGATCCATCCAAGCTGCGTGCGGAACCGGATGGGCCCGCCAGAGCGCGCAGAAAGCGCCCCACGGATCGGGCGGCGCATTCCCGCGAAGACGGAACGTGTAATTGACTTGGTAGGTGTCGCCTGCGGCAATCCGCTGCCGGATGGCCGTTACGGCGCGCGCATGAGCCTCCGCATCAATTTCCGGCGTCCACCCGCCGGCCGGGAGCGGCGATGTCGGCGGAAGCTCGGCCCGATGTTCCGGAGGGGCTTCGAAAACCAGGCAGGTCGCGAGCGGCCCCCCGTTCGGCGGGCGCGTGCACAGCGCGGAATCGAGCGACGGCGCGGCCTCGTAGCACAGCATGAATGCGGCAAATCGGTTGTCGGCAACGGCGCGGTCCAGCGCGCGAAGCACGGCGGATATTTCGGAGAGCGTCTGCGCCTGCGTAACGGTCATCCCGCCGGTCGACGGCGCAAAGAGCCACCCTGTGGGGAACCCCCCAAAGTCCGCCACCCGAAAACAGCAACGCGGCACGTTCGATCGTCGGACTGTCACAACGCGGGGCTCAATAGACGCGCCATGCGCCGCCCACGATTCGACCGTCGGATCCCACCACGAAACGTCGAATTTCGCGGCGGACGACCCGGCGTTGCGTTGGCGCCGTCCATCGGACCGAGCCATCAGAGTCGGTCCATGCGCGTCCCGGTTCCTCGACCCAGTTCTCATCGGTCCAGTCGTAGACCAGGATGCGTCGTCCCTGGCGATCGGTTTCGACGCGGGCCGGCTGCCCCCAGGCGTTGATCAGTGCGGATTCGTCTTGGCCGATCCATTGGCGGATCTGGGCTTGCCGCGTGGTGATGCCGCAACCCTGGAGCAGTGGCAGGACCAGGGCCGCGAAGCAGAGCCAATGGGGTACGCGGTGCCGAATCCGGATTTTCATGGGTATACTCTCGTCACGTTGGGACCGAACTGGAACAGACGGGCAACAACATAGCAAATTCCGGAGCCGCTGCACAGTACCGACGGCGAGGCTTTTCAGCGGCCGCGCGATGCGGTACTTCTTGGCGAGGAGACGGTGTTCCGATGCGAATTGTTTTCATGGGATCGGGCGAGGTGGCCTGTCCCGCCTTGCGACGGCTGGCGACCGGCGCGTGTGGGGAACTCGTCGGCGTAGTCACCCAGCCGGATCGGCCGCGTGGTCGAGGACGCCAACCGGAGGCGTGTCCGGCCCGGCGCGCCGCCGCAGAGGCCGGCATACCCGTGCTGACGCCCGATCGCGTCCGCGACCCGGCGGTCGTGTCAGAAATCGCTGCTTTGCGGCCCGATATCCTGGTCGTTGCCGCGTACGGACAGTTTCTGCCGCGCGCGTTGCTGGAGCTTCCGCCGCTGGGTGCGATCAATGTCCATCCTTCGTTGCTGCCGCGATACCGGGGTGCGGCTCCGATTCAGTGGGCGATCGCCAATGGCGAGCGCGAAACGGGAGTCAGCATTGTATTCATGACCGAGCGTATGGACGCGGGGGATGTCATCGTAAGCGAACGGGTCGCGATCGGCGATGAAGACACCGCGCTGACCTTGACGCCCCGGCTGGCGGAGGTCGGCGCCCGGTTGCTGGCCGTCGCACTCGAAGCCGTGCGGTCCGGACACCCTCCGCGGATTCCGCAGGATGAACGGCTCGTCACATTGGCTCCAAAGCTCACCAAGGAAGACGGCCGCATCGTCTGGATGCGTCCGGCGGAGCAGATCCGCAACCGTGTTCGCGGCTTTCAACCCTGGCCGGGCGCGTATTTTGACTGGCCGCGCCGAGGGTGGACGGTACGCGTCACGTCGTCGTCGGTCGAGCCGGGGGACGGCCCGCCCGGCCGCGTATTGACCGCTGATGCGCGAGGCCCGCTGGTGGCTACCGGCGACGGAGCGTTGCGACTGACCGGATTGCAGCCCGAGGGGCGGCGCGCCATGACGGGCGGCGCCTTTTGCGCAGGGTACCGGCCTGAGCCGGGCGAACAGTTCGCATGAGACCGCGCGGAACGGGCTGCTAACGCCGACCGGCCGCCTCAAGAAATCAAGGGGTCGCCCCATTCTTTCGACAGGTCGAGCGGCTCCGTCCGTTTCGGCCGTCGCGGGCGCACCAGGCGAAGCAGGATCAGCGCCGCCAGCAACGGCAACGCGCCGGCGTAGAAGAACAGTTGGAAAAAGCCGAAACGGAAGTCCGGATCCGGCATGCGTCGGTACAGGTTCCAGAAGATCAGCAGGCAGCAGGTCCACACGGCGAGGAAATTGGGCAAGGCGTCGCCGGACCGCATGGTGTGCGCGCCGGAAAAGCGGCGCCGGGTGAACGGGAAAAAGAGGTTCGATCCCATGAAGCCGAGTTGATCTTCGAGCAGGTGGCCCGCGTACCCCGCCAGGATCACCAACGAAGCGCGCCAGGTCCAGAGAGGCCAGGCCGCGAGCGCCAGCAGGGCACCCACCACGATGCTGTGGCTCCAGTTGCGGTGCCACGGCAGGAAGTGCAAACGCACCCGTCCCTGCGCGTCGGGCTCCAGCGCGAACGTGGGCCCGTCGAAGATGTCCACGGTAGTGACGGCATCATACGTCTGCATCACGGGCGCCGCCAGTCGGGCGCGGCCGATGCGCGGCGACTTCGGCGCCGACCCGGGGAGGGGCACTTGGCCGGTGTTCACCAGCGGTCCGAATCGAACCGCGACCTCGCCGGCCGCCGGATCGAAACGCACCTGATACTGCTGCCACGCATCCGCGCCGCGCCGGATCGTGCTCAACTTCACACGCACGGTGCGCCGCTCGCGAAACGCCCGTTCGATGGCTCCGGCGAGCTGGTCGGCGATCGGCTGAGGGTCGGAATCCTCCGCGCGCGGTTCGATATACACGTCATGGCGGTAGAAGAACCGATAGAACTTGAAATCCACCGTGTCCGGCAGCAGCCCGAACGCGCCGCCGAGCACAAAATACAGCGGATTGCCCTCCAGCGCGGCCTCGACCGACCAAGGGAAGAAAGAGGCGGCCGCCACACCCGTGATGAAATGCGCAATGCCCTTCATCGGATCAAACCCAGCCAGGCCGCTACGCGCGGTCCGAACCCCGACATATTGCACGCCATCGGGACCAGCAGGATGCCGAGACAATTCAGCCGGCGCGAGCCGAACAACACCGGCAGCGATCCGATTCCCGCCGCCACCGCCATCACCGCTACTCCCGTCAGTCCGGTCATGGCGAGGACCAGTCCGACGGCGATAGCCAGCGCGACCGCGGAGGCGATGCGGTAGTTGACCCGCTCGACGAATCGGATCGTCCATCGCGTCAGCGGCGCCGTCATCAGAAACGCCACTCCGCCGCTTACGGCGATGGCTCCGAGGATGAGCAGGTAGTCCCCCGTCGTCTGCGGCGTGAACAGCGTGTTGAGGAGCCCCGCCGCACCGCCGCGCCGCATCCGGAGGCCCGGCACAAAGAACAGCAGGAAAGCGCCCACGTAATAGACCAGCTTCGAGACCCCCTGCGAAACGATGAACACTCGTTCGTCGCGCTGCGCCGTGGCGTGCCCCGCGAGCAGGCCGCCCACGCCGCCGGTCACGACGGGGAAGAACGCGGCAAAGCCCCCGCCCAGACCGCCGGCGGCGGTCGCGCGCAGGAGGGCGTCGCCGTCCAGTTCCACGGAGTCCGCGCAATACTGACGCGGAATTGCCGTTCCGCTCAACAGGTTGAACAGGCACCAGGGCACAGCGAAAAGGCCCACAAACGCCGGAAGCAGGTTCTGAAATGCCGACTCTACCGCGATCGGGGATCGGTACAGCAACAAGAATCCGAGCAAGGCCGACAACGCGAACGTCAGCAGCCCGGCGCCCAGCGAGCGCCAGGCATCCAGAAACTTGCGCCATCCGGTCGGCCCGCGGTTGCCGCCCTTCGGCCACTCAGACATCAGGATGTAGGTCACGATGACCCAGAGCATCCAATGCAGGTGGGGATTCAGTACCGATCGGGCGATCGGCAGCACGCGCGGCGCCAGCGGGCCGACGATGACGACCAGCAGCATGACACCCGCCAGACCGCCGACCGCCGTCATCATCACCGCCTCGTAGCCGCGACCCTGCATCAGGTATTTCTGCCCCGGCAGCACCGAGAACATGGCGCTTTCGTCAGGCGCGCCCAGCAGGATCGAGGGGATGGTGTTCAGCAGGGACCAGCCGACGATTAGACCCGTCATGAACGGCAGATACACTTCCGGGGCAACAGCGCGGCCTGCGTCCTGCAGCGCGTAGAGTCCGAGCGCCAGTCCGCCGAGCAGGTTGTACACGTGCAACGCGGGCAGCAGTGAAACCAGCGCGGCCAGCAGTGTGCCGGCCACCGCGGCGGCGAACGCGACCGGCGCTGTCATCATGGCGAGGGCGCCTCCGACGGGCGCCCCGGCGCGGCCAGCGTTCGGAACTGTTCCGCGCGGTTGACCCGCAGTTGCAGCGCGCCGCGATACTCCTCCAGGGGGGCCGCTACCTCGACGAGATCGCCGACCGCCGGCGCGCGATCCGCCGCCAGCCGCTCCGCGATCGCGTCCCAATAGATCACCTTGACCGCGGCGTCGTCTTCCCGGATCAGCACCTGCCAGGGCGATCGGGTGCCCGACCGGGGCGGCTCGACCGATTCGACGCGCCCGCGGACCTGGACAACGGCGCCGACATCGCCCGGCCCCAGGTCGCGAATGTGCCGAACGGTTTCGGCGGCGGCCGGCGCCGGCGTCGCCGGCGCGAGCGGCGTTGCGCGGCCCGCCGGCGCGCTGCTCGGCGGCCGCGGCGCGAATCGCAGGTCGCTCCCGCGGTTCAGGGTCAGTTGCATCTCGTCGCGGTACAGGGACACCGTGATGCGGGCCTCGATGCGCGCACCCCGTTCCAGAAGCGACGGATCCGTGATTTCCTCCCGAACGCTCTGGAAGAATACGAGGCGTCCGGTGCCACTCTCATCCCGCACTTCTGCGATCCACGGTGCATGGCTGCCTGGGCGCGGCGCGCGCACGGATACGATTTCGCCGGCCACGCGAAATGAACGACCCGCGTCCTCTGCGCTGAGGCCGGCCAGGGGTCTCAAAGGCGGCTCGCGCGGGGTCACGAGCAGACGGTCCGGAACCTGGATCCACAGCGTGACACCGTCGGCGGTCACATTCAAACTGCCGGCCGCTTCGACGGCATCGCCGGCGGCCGGAGCACGGCCGTTTTCAACGAGCCATTGCGCCCGTTCCCGCTGGGCTCGCACGATGATTTCGCCGGTGTCGTCGCGCAGCGTGAAGCGCAGGCTTTCCACCCGGCCGTCTTTCCGGAAGATGCGCGCATCATCCGCCGCTTCGCCGCGGATACGAACGAATGCGAAATTCATCGAGCGCTCGATGTCGCCGATGCGGACTAACGGCAGCTCCCGATACCGGGCCATCGCAAACAGCAAGGCGAGGCCGACGGTGGCCAATACGACGGCCGCCCTGCGATAGATTCGCAGGCTGGTTCGGATGTCGATGGAGGCGCCGCACTGTGCGCAACGCACGGCGGCGCCGACATATTCCCCGCAGACCGGGCAACGGGCAGCGGCCGACATGTCCCCGGGAGTGGGCCGGGCAGCGGGATCGTTCTTCATACGGGTTTTCGCGAGCCGCAGAAAGCTGGTGCTCGGGGGGGGACTTGAACCCCCACGGGTTGCCCCACATGCCCCTCAAACATGCGTGTCTGCCATTCCACCACCCGAGCGCAAGGCTGTCCATCGCGCCGCTTACTGCGGGCGCCGGGCATATTACGGACACCTACCCACCGGCGCAAGCGGTTTTGCCGGCGCGTCCGGGCGCGCGGAAGAATATCAGTTCCCGCGGCCGTCCCTGCTATAGTGTGCGCCATGAATGCTGGAGGAGAGGCAACGACCGCGGCGCCGGTCGCCGCGCGCCCCGCGGCCATTGCGCTGGCGCTGCTGGCGGCGCTGGCGCTGTTCCGGGTCTGGTTTGCCGGCCGGATCGAGTTGCAGGGCGACGAAGCCTATTACTGGCTGTGGTCGAAACACCTCGACATCGGATACTACAGCAAGGGACCTGGCATCGCCGCGATCATCCGAATCGGTACGGTTCTGGGCGGCGATACCGAGCGCGGAGTCCGCTGGCCGGCGGCGCTGTTCGCGTCCGGCGCGGGCTGGCTGCTGTTCTTGATAGGGCGCCGGCTGTTCGACGGGCGTGTTGGGCTCGCCGCAGTCGTGCTGGGGGCAACCATCCCCTTGTTTTGGGCGGGCGGGTTCTTGATGACGATTGATCCGCCCAGTGTCTTCTTTTGGTTGCTGGCGGCCTGGTTGTTCCTGCGCGCCGTCGAGGGCGACGGTTGGGCCGACTGGCTGGGCGCCGGCGCGGCCATCGCGCTGGGTGCGTTGTGCAAATTCACGGCATTCGCCCAGTTGGTCAGCTTTCTGCTTTTTCTGGTCTGGACGCGGCGCGCGCGACCGCGGCCAGTTGCGGCGCGCGTTTTTGCGATGGCGGCGGTCGCGCTGCTGGGGATCGTTCCGCCGCTGCTCTGGAATGCCCGGCATGGCTGGGTGACTTTCGTTCACCTCAAGGAACGCGGTGCGCTGGATCAGCCGTTTCGCGCCGACGTTCCCGAATTGTTCCGTTTTCTGCTGGGGCAGGCGGCCGTGCTATCTCCGTTTTACCTGGCCGCCGGAGTGCTTTCGGCCATTCGCCGTCCCTGGCGCTCCGGATCTGGAGGTTCTGCGTTTCGGTTCCTGGTCTCGATGATCGTGCCCTTGCCGCTCTTCTATGCGGCTTTGAGCCTGAACGGCAAATCGGAGCCGAACTGGACGGCGCCCGCCTTGGCCCTCGTTCCGGTCTGGCTGGCGGCGGCGTGGTGGCCGTCGGTCCACCTCCGCCAACGCGCGCGGGTTGCCTGGATCGGACTGCTGCTGGCGCATGCCGCGCTGGCGGTCGCGGTCCATGCCGCGCTGTTGACGCCGGCCGTCTACGGAGAACCGCCGCGTTTCCGTCGCATCGGAGGTGCGCGCGACCTTGCGGCGCAGGTGGCCGGTTTCCGGGACTCCGACGGCAGGGAATTGCTGATCGGCGGCAATTACCAGACGGCGGCTCTGCTGGCGTTTTATTTGCCGGACCGGCCGCGGACTTTCGTTCCGTTGGGGCCGCGGCCGACCAACCAGTTCTATTTCTGGGAGGATTATCGCACCGGAGCGTTTGGCGATGCGGCGTTGTTCGTCGGCGATCACCCGCCACGGCCTGAGTTGCTTGCCCAGTTCGAGCAGCGTGCGCCGGTTGCCGAGATCTGGAGCCGGCACCGCGGGCGGCCGCTGCGGCGATTCCATGTCGTCCGCCTCGCCGGGCTCCGTCGGACGGTGGGGGATTGATTTTGGCTTTCAGCCGGCGGCTTCTTCAGCCACAAAGAAAACAGGATCGTCCACGGCCGCGGCCCGCGCGCCGGCTTCAGGGCGAATCGAAGCCCGGACGGCCGCTCTGACGGCTCGCGCCGGCCGAACCATCGCCGTCGGCCGTTTGTGCATCCGAATAGTCTGGGCTCACGGCGCCATCGGATCCTTCGCCGGAACCGGCACGGTATCGCTCGTCTCCGCCGAGGCCCACGATGCGGGCCGACGGACGGATGCGGAAGGCGGGCGGATGCGCAACGGGTAGGGCGGCGGTGCATCGCCGGTGATTTTTCCACCGTAGCGCGGTTCTGCGGCGCCTCGATTTCCAACGCGGCAATGCCGTCCGCAGGCACACGGAGGTGGACGCGGCCGTCCATTTCTGTGAAGCGGCCGCGGCGGACGATCTCGAAGTTCATCTGAAGTGCCTCGTCCGTTACGACGGTCGTTTCCCGATGCCGGATGGCGCCGTTGAACGAGCCGAATCCCTCATAGTGTCCTTCAATGCGAATGGAGGGCTCGTGGTCAAAGCTTAGGCGGATGTCTTCGGCGACGACCCGCAGACGGACCGTGATCGGCGCATCGCCCGTCGGGAGCGGCCGGCGTATGTCGAAATCCCAGCGGTGTGGCGTGGCGAGCAGGGCGCCGGTCAGCACCGCGATTGCGAGGGCCGTCCAGACGGAAAGCGACCGCCAGGTGACCGTGGGTATTTCGAGGCCCGCGGCGATGGCGTCCTCGTGACCGGGCACGTTCAGAATGAAGAAGTAAAGCGCGACGTTGACGGCATGCACCAACAGGGCCGACCCGACGACATCGGACGCGAAATGGCCGCCCGCCGCCATGCGTCCGATGCCGAGGGCAGTGCCGTAGACCAGCGCGAACATCAGCCAGAGCGCCGCCAGTCGCGGACGCTGCCGGCGGAAGATCAGGAAGAATATGGTGAATGCATAACCGGCCGAGCTGTGCCCGCACGGAAAGGACTTGCCGCCGTCGCTCTCCGAACCGCCCGGATCCAGAGGTCCGCGATACTCCAGACGCCCTCCAAACTCCCGGACTTGCACAGGGCGGGGCCGGCCCCAATGGTTTTTCAGCAGCATATTGACGAGCAATCCGGGACCTAGTGCGAAGGCCAGCAGCACGACGGCAGCGTGGCGACGCCGCCGTGACCAGCGCGGTGAACGGAGAGAGACGGCCAGCACTCCGACGGCGCCCACCACGGAGATGACGACCGGCAGCGCGACCCAGCGATGCAGCCAGCGCCACGGCGCCAACAGGCGACCGGGAAAGGGCTCCTCCGAGTTCAAGGGATCGAAGAACCGGCGCGCGGCGTTGAGATCCCCGTCGGTGGCCGCGAAGAACGCGATGGCGGCCAGTGCCAGCAGGGCCAGCGCCAACAGATCGGTCCGCCAATACCGGCGATAGGCCCACGGGTGCGCCACCCGAGCCGGCGCGGGCTCGGCGCTGGACGCCGCCGTCACCCGGCCGCCACCCATACGCGCCGCCGGCGCGGTCCGTCGAACTCACAGAAGAATATTTCCTGCCAGGTTCCGAGCCGGAGTTCTCCGCCGACGACGGGAATTCGAACCGCGGATCCCACGAGCAGGGCCTTGGCGTGCGCGGCGGTGTTGCCTTCGGCGTGAGCATAGTCTCCGTGCCAGGGGACGAGGCGGTCCAACCACCGTTCGAGGTCCGCGGCTACGTCCGCATCGGCGCCTTCGTTGATCGTCACGCCGGCGGTCGTATGCGGGACGAAGACCGCCAACCATCCGTCCCGGACACGCAATTCGGCGGCCGCGGCACGAACGGCGGCGCCGATGGGCAAGAATTCGGTTCGACGAGCGGTCGAAAGCGATAGCTCTTTCATGCGGCCCGCAGTATAGTAAAAATCTCACGCGATGACACTACAACTGGCGCTCTCCTGGGGGGCTTTGGCCCTGTTGCTGGCGGCTTCCGGCTTTTGTTCGAGCAGCGAAACGGTTTTCTTTTCGCTCAACCCAATAGACATCCGGCGCCTCGGCGAACGACAGCCCGCGTTGGCCCGTCGCCTGCGAGCGCTGCTGGCCGCTCCGACGAGTCTGCTGTCCACCGTGCTGATCCTCAACACGATTGTCAATATCGCCGCTACCTCTTTAGCCTATCGCATCGCCGTCGGCCTCTCGGCGGAGCATGCCGAACAGGTCACCATCCCCGTGATGACGGTCGCGCTGCTCATCTTCGGCGAGTACGGTCCCAAGCGTGCGGCGCTGTTGTTTACCGCGCCGCTGGCCCGGGCGTATGCGCCGATTCTTGGCGTTCTGATTCCGGCGATCCGTCCGCTGCGTTGGACCCTTGAATGGATCACCCGGCGTTTCGAGCGCTTCTTCCACGCGGGTGGCCATACCCTCAGCGGCGAGGAACTGCGGTCGGTGATCGAACTCAGCGGCGAGGAGGGACTGATAGACGCCGAAGAACTGGCCATGGTGAAAGCTATTATTGACCTCGAACGCATGAGGGCAGCGGACGTGATGACGCCGCGCGTCAACCTTCGCGGGTTCGACCTGGATGAACCTCCGGAAAAGCTGCACGCCGCCGCGCTCGAAACGACACTGCGCTACCTGCTGCTGTATCGGAGCCACCTGGATAATGTCGAGGGATTTCTCGATGTTCGGAAATACCTGCTGGACACAGACCCGAATCCGGATCGCGCCCGCATCCCTCCGCTGTACGTGCCGGAAGCGGCGCCGCTGAACCGCCTGCTGGCGCAGTTTCAGCGCGAACGGACTCGCGTGGCCGTCGTGGTGGACGAATACGGCGGGACCGCCGGCGTCATTACGCGCGGCGATATCCTGGAGCAGATCACCGGCGAAGTGTACGGCGAGCTCAGTCGGCCGCGCCCCGTCTTTCAGGAGGCCGGGCCGCATCGTTGGATCGTGGACCCGACGTTCAGCCTGGAGGATCTCAACCGGAAACTCCGTCTTAACTTGGACGCGCCAGGCGCCGACCGGCTGTCGGGATGGATCGCGCACCATCTCGGACGTCTTCCGGAACCGAACGAGGCCGTGGAGGCCCAGGGAGTTCGAGTCACGGCGCTCAAGACCGAGAAGGTCCGCGTGACGCTGGCGCAGATCGAGAAACTGGCCGGACCGGAGGCGAAATCGTGAGCTACGGCCTCCATCTCTGGCTGCTGGCCGTCTGTCTGGTCGGCGGCGCCTTCTTCGCCGGCATTGAGACAGGGATCGTCTCGATCAACCGTCTGCGTCTGCGCCACCTGGTGTTGCGCCGGGTCCGCGGCGCGCGGCTTCTCGAACGGTTTGTGCGCGATCCCGACTTGATGCTCGGTACCACGCTGATCGGCACGAACCTCTGCCACGTCGTCGCAACAGTGTCGGCCGCGTCGATCGGCGCGCGCTTGGGCGGCGACCGCGGTGTCGCGGCCGCCGGCGCGCTGCTGACGGTCGTCGTGCTGGTGTTCTGCGAATACCTGCCCAAGGCGTGGTTCCAGAGCTTCGCCGCGCGGCGGACGCTGCCGTTTGCGCCGATACTCTATGCGGTCTCCTGGATCTTCGCGCCCTTCCGCTGGATTCTCACGTTTCTCGTCGGCCGGCTCCTCGGCGCACTGCCGGTACAACCGCGGTCCCCGCCGCTTCTGACCCGGGAGGACCTGCTGCACCTGGCCTCCGAAGGCGAATCGAGCGGCGTGCTGACCGCACACGAAACCCGAATGATCCGGGGCATATTCGAGCTCTCCGGAATGACGTGCCGCGACATCATGATTCCCCGCAGCCGGATGGTAACGGTGGACCAGGATATGCCCGCGGAACGGGTGCTGGAACTCGCCCGCGAAAAACGACTGCATCGTTTTCCGGTCTGGCACGCGAAACGAAAGGCGTTTATCGGAGTCGTTCATGTGTTCGACATCGTGCGGGACCGCAACCGGGCCGGCTGGACAGCCGAACATTATTGCCGACCGCCGCAACTCGTCGGCGCGCAGATGCTGGTGGACCATGTGCTGCCCCGCATGCGCGTCACACGCCAGCCGATGATGCTGGTCACGGATGACCGGTTCGAGGTCATCGGTCTGCTCACGTTGAACGATGTGCTGAACGAAATCGTCGGCCAGGATTGACCGGATTCGGCGCGGGGGCTTCTCCTCCAAGGCGGGGAAGAAGTCGCCGATTTTATTCCAAGGCTTGGAGTCCGCCGCCCATGGCGTCCACACGCTGCGCTCTTCGGGCCTGCGACTGTGCGCCGTCCCGCAAGCCCAAAGGGCCGTCAACCGGCGGCCGGAGCGTACTCCTCGCGAAGCCGCCGCAGCGCGCCCCGCAACGCGATGCGTTTGACGGGCGACATGCGGTCCACCAGCAAAACGCCGTTCAGATGGTCCATCTCGTGCTGGGCCGCGCGCGCCACAAGCCCGCGGAGCCTTTGCTCGTGGCTCGCGCCGTCCAGGTCCTGCCAGCGCAGCACAATCTCGACCGGCCGCTCAATCGCCGCGCGAATGTCGGGGAAGCTCAGACAGCCTTCTTCGTACACGTCTTTTTTGCGCGAGGTCTCGACAATCTTCGGATTGACGACGATGAGCGGCATCGCAATGTCCGGGTTCATCCGAATTCCGTCCTCGTCGAGGTCCGATCGGGGACTCACGTCAAGGACAAATATCGCGCGCGTGTCGCCCACTTGTTGCGCGGCCAGGCCGATGCCCTCGGCCCGGTGCATCGTCTCGATCATGTTTTGTGCCAGTTCCCGGAGCTCGGCGTCAAAACAGTCCACGGGCCGGTATTTCTCGCGCAGCACCGGATCGCCATAGATTTTGATGTGTAGCGTCATGCGGTTGCGGCGTCGCTCATCCGCGTTTCTCAGTATCGCGCTGAAATATAGGCTGTGCGGCGCGGTCTCGCAAGCCGTGGGTGCGGCGGTCAATTAGACTTGTTGGAGCGGAGCAGGGGCGGTAGCGTCTCAAAGGAGTGTTCTTCATGCATCGTCGTGTATTCCGTTCTTCAGGGTGCGCCGTCGTGGTCGGCGCCTGGCTGGGCGCGGCGGCCGCCGTCGCGCAGGAGGCCGCGCCGCCGCTGCTGCGGGTGCCGCGCCTGGCCGCGCCGCCGATTCTGGATGGCCGGCTGGATCCGGCAGAGTGGGGGGGATGCGCTGCGATCACGGGGCTGGTGCTCACGGGCGCAGAAGGCGCGCTGGCGCCACCGGAGATGCAGGCGGTATTCCTGATCGGTTATGATAACGAGTACCTCTACCTCGCCGCACGCGTGCCGAATCCTTCCGGACGGTATCCGGTGGGACGCGTCGTCCGGTCTGATGCCGCGGCAATTCTGGAAGACGATCGCTTTGAAGTGATGCTGGTCCCGACCGATCGTGCCCGCGCCGGACGCGAGGGCCAGGGTTACTTTCATATCGCCGTCAACCCGCTCGGCGCCGTGGCGGATCGCTGGCTGAACAGCGGTTCCGGCTACCGCGAGTGGTTCTGGTCTTCCGGCGGCGCCGCCGGAAGCACCGTCAACGCGCAGTATTGGGACTTGGAACTTTCCATTTCCCTGAAAAGCCTCGGGATCGAGAAGGCCGACGGTCAGACGCTGTTTGCCCAACTGGCCCTGTCCAGTGGCGATGGCGCGGAAGCTGTTCGACGGGCGTGGGCCTGGGCCGGGCCGCGCCAATTCGAGCGCTGGGGGCAGCTGATGCTGGATCCCCAGGCGCCGGCCGTACACCTGCGCTCGCTGGGGCCTGTTGCGGAAGGCGCACTCGACGCAGTCATTGAAGTGCGCGGTCTGCAGCCTTCCGCTGTGGTGCAGGCCCGCGTTCAACTCCAGGATGCCGAAGGCCGCGCGCTGGCCGGAGAAGCGCGAGAATCGCGCGCCGACCCGCGGGGGACGGTGGAAATGCGGTGGCAAGCGCCGCACGCGGCCATCTCGGACTCTGGCAATACCCTTCAAACAGAGGTCCTGGTGAACGGGACACCGCTGTTCACCCGGTCCCTTCGAGTGGATCGCTGGACGGATGCCGCTCGGAACCGAACGGTGAAGCCGTGGCTGGATTCGAGGCCGGCCACCCCGCCGGTGGAAATCGCCTCGCCGCTGGATAATCCCCGTTCGCCCTTGGCCTTCATTGCGGCCCATGCGCGCCGCGTTCTTCCGTTGGAGGCGGCGCTAACCGCCGCGCTGCAAGCTCGCGATCGCGACGCGGCGGTTGAGCTGGCGCGGCGCTTGACCCGCGAAGCGCCTTTCCATCCCGCGGGGTTTCTGCGTTTGGCGGCTTTCGAGGCGTCCGCTTTCAATACGGAGGCCGCACTGGATCATCTGGAAAAGGCCGTGGATCGAGGCTTTAACAATGCCGCGGCGCTGGCCAGCGCCGCGGAGTTTCAATCGCTGCGGGACCTCGAACGTTTCCAGAGGCTGTTGCAGCGAGCGTCCGCGAGCCCCGGCCTGCAAATTTCCAGTGAAGTCCGCCCCGCGGAAGTCACGGGACCGACCGTCGAAGTCGCGGAAGACAATGTGACGCTGCACCCGCAGTTACGGCTGCCGATCGCTTCTTATCGCTTTTCGGCGGCGGGGGCGCGCGAGCGCGAGATCACGACGATCGCCGGGGCTGCCGGCAATTTGCTGCGGCAATGGTTTCAGGAAGGAACGGCGGCCGGTAACTGGGGCGATCTCTACGACAACCGGGACAATGGCCATTCGCGGCTCGCCGCCCGCGCGTTCCCCCAATTGACGCATATCCGCTATAGCGCACTGGCGCGCATGGCCGGGTTGGACAATGGCTTGGCACTGAATATCCTGCACGACGGTGTGGTTATCGGCAATGCCTCGCTTGCGATTACCGGAGGCCCGATCGCGCGTTCGCTGCCGCGCCTGGCGCACGCCAATCCGCAGGCCATGGCGCTCTTCTACCTGCTGTACCGCACCGGCAAACTCTACGTCCACCCGGCCCATATGGATTTTCCGCGCGAGCGCGCGGCCGACGCCGGCCTGGATCCCGCCCGGCGTGACGCATTTTTTACCAATGCGCCATTTCCCTTGATTTCCCGCGGCTCTTCGGGATCGGATCGCCCGCACCTCGAGGCCTTGGCCGCCACATTGGCGGCCTTCCATCCGGCCACAAAGAAGTCGCTGCTGGAAAATGGATTATTGATGCCGACCCTGCAGATGTTGCTGCGGCGCCATTTTGCCGGCGTCGCCGGCGACGACGACTACCTGTCCGGCAAGGCGCACCCGCCGATGTTCCCGGGCGCAGACCTCGGACTGGAGGCCATGGTGCGCGCCGCGCACGCCATGACGCCGGACGCGCTGCCGCCCTGGGCGGAAATCCGCGTGGCGGAGGAGGAACGTCTGCGGATCGGACGCGACTACTTCGAGGCGCCGGGGCGC
>CAYLTB010000050.1:0-18527 GCA_964386675.1 uncultured Verrucomicrobiota bacterium | reverse complement strand
CCGAGCCAAGCCCCTGCTTCTCGCCCAGGCGGCGCAAGACCGAGACGCCGAGGCCGAAGCCGAATTTGAACGGTTCGATCGGCGGATGCCCCGGCGGCAAGTGGTCGCTGGTCATCAATTCGACCGTCTTCCGGCTCAACAGCCGGACGCCGTTCCACGCGCCGCCGTTCAACAGCATCAGGCAGAAACGGAGGTAATCGCTCGCGCTGGACACCAGCCCGCCGCCGCCGGAGAGGAAACGGGTCTCGCCGGGCCCCGGCGGCGTGTAGGGGAATTCGGCCCACTCCGGCTCCCTGCGGACCAGGCGCCCCTGGGCGTCCGGCGTGTACAGCACGGCCAGTCGGTCGCGTTTTTCGGGAGGTACGTGGAAGAACGTGTCCGTCATGCCGAGCGGGCGGAAGATGCGTTCCTCGAAGAAGACGTCGAGCGTTTGCCCTGAAAGCACCTCGATCAACCGGCCGAGCACCTCGCACGAGGCCGAGTAGGCCCATTTCTCGCCGGGGTGGTGCAGCAGCGGGCATTGGACGAAGCGGCGCAGAAATTCCTGGGTGGTCATGCCGGTGCGGCGCGCCTCCATGACGACGTCGTAGCTCAACCCGCCCAGATGGGTCAGCAGGTCGTGGATCGTCACGTCGCGGCGGGGACGCACCAACTCGTCGGCGCCGTCGGCGCCCTTGACCTTCACCCGCACCTCCGCGAATTCCGGCAGGTAGTTTTTGACTGGATCGTCGAGGAGGAACCGGCATTCCTCGTAGAGCATCAGCGTGGCGACGCTGGTAATCGGCTTGGTCATCGAGTAGATGCGGAACAGCGTGTCGTCGCGCATCGGCGCGTCGTTTTCGAGATCCGCCTTGCCGAAGACGCCCCGATGGGCGATTCCGCCGTGCCGGGCCACCAGCGTCACGCCGCCGGCCACCTCCCCCGCATCCACGAAGCCCTGGACCACCGTTGAAATGCGCTTCAAGCGGTCGGCATCCAAACCCAACTCCGCGGGATCCATGAACTCGAGCGGCCAGCGAGCAACGGAAGCTTTCATGGTTGAAGATGGCTCTTTCGATGGGCGCCCCATCGGCGCCGCCATCCTAGGCGAGTTGCGGGCGGGCCTCAAGCGCGATTGCCGGACCCCTTCGGCATTGCCGTAGCGGCGGGGGCGGCTATCATACGGGCGTCCTCATGACCAAGCGCGACAACCCATCCCGGCGTCCGCGGCGTTCCTGGCGCGCGGTGGTACGCTATCTCGTTCATCAGCGCGCCTCGCCGGAGGCGATCGCGCGGGGCATGGCCATCGGACTCATCATCACCTTCACGCCGACCGTCGGCATTCAGATCGCGCTGGCGATCGTCTTCGCGACCCTCTTCAACGCCAACCGCATCAGCGCCATTCTGCCGGTCTGGCTGACGAATGTATTCACCGTGCCGCCGACCTACGCGTTCACCTACTGGGTCGGATCGCACGCCTTTCCGCGCAAAGGCTACACGTTCGTCAGCGTCCGGAACCAGCTCTCCAAGCTGATCCTCCGGCATGACTTCTACCGCCTGGACCTGCACTTCCGGGATTTCTACGAACTGTGCAAGGACATCTTTGTGCCGATGATGGTCGGCGGGCTGGTCGTTGGGACCGTGGCGGCGGCCGTCGGCTATCCGCTGACGCTGCGCTGGGTGCGGCGCCATCGGGCGCGGCGCAGCGAGCGCATCCGCGAACGAGCCCATCACCTCTCGATGCTGCGGAGAAAGCCGGCGGCGGAAGATCCGGGATCGGACGCGACGCCGAAGGACCCGTCCCCGGCGGCCGCCGGGGGGAAAACGGACTAGGCCGACACGCCGGGTCAGGAGGCGGGCGGAAAGCGCTTCGCGATCATCTTCGGACGGCGCAGCAGTGCCCGGATGTCGTCGTTCTGCATCGCCTCCAGCGCGGCGGCCGGAACCCCGAGCTTGATCAGGCGGGCGCGTTGAACCTTGAGCCGCCGGCGGCGTTCCGCTTCGCTCTTGCTCGGCCGCATTCTGTTTTTGTTCCGCTGAAGACTTAACGACATGGCATTATCCTGAAATAAGAAGCCCCGCCCGGTTCCACGCGAATCGGGCGAGGCATTCTTTTACGCGGAAAAACCGACGACGACAAGTGGAATCTTACAGCTCGGCGGCCGCCGTGATCGAAATCACGCGCGTGATAACCTTGCCGGCCTGCCGACCGCGAGTCCGCTCGACGACTTCGCCCTTCAGGGTGACGTTCTTGCCGACGAAGGATGCCAGGTCCAGATCCTTGGGCAGGCCATGCCGGCGCGCCATGATCGGAATCTTCGCCCCTTCCGCCGTCTCCAGTGCGTACACCTTGGTTTCCTCGCCCGCCTCGTTCTTGCGGGTCTCGGAGACGATTTTCCCGGCCAACTCGGCCTCGACGGCCGCGGGGCGCTGTACTTCGGTCGTCTTTGACGCCTCCGGCTTTTCAGTGGCCGGTCCGGCCGCTTCGTCTTGCGCCCTCGCCGCCAGTGTCATGCCGCCCGCCACGGCTACGGCCAACAGAACTCGCTTCATTTCCTGTACTCCAGTGTCCGGGCTCTTCGCCCAACGACACCTTCGGGTCGGTGCCCGAAACAGCCGGACAGTATGCAAGACAGACGACGGCGCGTCAAACGCATTCCCTCGATGCATCCCCCGTTCCCGGCGCTGGGGAGGCAGAGGGCGCGGGGGTGCGCAGGAGTCAGAGGCGGCGGACATCCTCGTGAAGGACGGCTTCGGCGGTTGCGGGCGCCGAAGGCGAAGGGCGAGGTTCCGGGCATTCAGCGGCGTCGAGCCGCTCCGCTCTCCGGCGCGCGACGGGCGTCCCGGCCCCGTGCCGGCCTGGAACGGGGCGGGCGCTCTTTTTCGCAGCCGCCGCACCCCGGCGGCGACCGTATGTCCGACGCCGGGGGTAACTCCGCAATCTGCCGCGCGCTCAGACCGCCGACATGCGGTAGCGGCGCGCGGCGGGCGCCTGGATCGGCCGCAGTTCGAGCCGCACGTTTGGTTCGCCAAAGGCGGCGCGCAGCTCGACCAGCAGTTCCGGCGTTGGGCTCACGCGCCAGTCGGTGCCGGCCCGCAGTGTGAAGTTGCGGAAGGATCCGCCCCTTTTCGCGTGGATCTGTACGTCCACGGGCGTCCGTCCCGGCTGGGCTCGGATAATCCGCGAGAGCGTTTCAAGGCGTCCGAGTTCGGTAAGGTCCTGCTCCGTCCAGGTCAGGCACACGCTGACGATCTGGTTTTGTAGCAGGTTTTGCAACGGCTGCGCCTCGGAAACCTTGAGTTGGGGCCGCTCGCGCGAGCGGTCCACCTCGCCCGCCACCCAAATCAACGCATCCTCGACCACCCATTCCGCGCAAACTTCCCATTCGCGGTTGAAAATGACGGCGTCACAACGGCCGGACAAATCCTCGAGCGTGAGCCGGCAGAACATCCGGCCCGCCGACGGTCCCGACTTGATGAGCGTGGGGATCGCCTCGGCCACCCGCGCGACGAAGGCGACCCGGGCGCCGCCGGACGCCTCGGCCACATCGGCGGCCGAAAAGCCGGCGGGATGCGATAACGCTTTCAGGATATCCTTGATCGCGTCCAGCGGATGTTCGGACACGTAGATGCCCAAGGTCTCCTTTTCCGCGGCCATGCGCTCGCGGCGGCCCCACTCGGGCACGTTGGGAAACGTCGGCCCGCACGCCGACGGCGTGCCCTTGCCGAACAAATCCATCTGGCCGCTCTCGCGATCGCGCGCCAGGCGCTGGGCCGCGGCCAGCGCAGCGGGCAGACCGGCGATCATCGCTGCGCGATGGGCGCCGCCCATGTCGTCGAATGCGCCGCACCGGATCAGCGCCTCGATCGCGGCGCGATTTACGGCGTGGGAGCTCTCCACCCGCTCGCAGAAATCAAAAAGATCCTGAAACGGTCCGCCGGCGTCGCGGGCCGCGAGAATCGCCTCCAGCGCCGATTCGCCGACGCCCTTGACGGCGAGCAGACCGAAGCGGATGCGCTCGCCGTCCACCGTGAACTGCTGTCTCGATGCGTTGATCGAGGGGGGCGCAATGACGACGCCCATACGGCGGGCGTCCGCCATATACCGCACCAGCTTGTCGCGGTCGTCGGACTCAAAAGTCAGGTTGGCGGCCCAGAACTCCAGCGGGTAATACCGTTTGAACCAGGCCGTCTGGTAGGCCACGATCGCGTAGCCGGTCGAGTGGGCTTTGTTGAACCCATAGCCGGCGAACTTCAAAATCAAATCGAACAGCCGTTCCGCCTCGGCGCGCTCGATGCCGTTTTTCTGCGCGCCTTCCAGAAAGGCGGGCCGTTCCCGATCAATCACATCGGCCTTCTTTTTCGAGATCGCCTTGATCAGCGACAGCGCGCGGCTCAACGGCAGTCCCCCGAGCCGGTTGAGCACCTGCATGACCTGTTCCTGGTAGATCATGATGCCGTAGGTCTCGGCCAGCAGGTCGTCCACCAGCGGATGGATTTTTTCGACCGGCGCCTCGCCGCGCTTGCGCCGGTTGTACAGAGCCATCAGTTCCATGGGGCCGGGCCGGTACATCGCGTTGGCCGCGATCAAATCCTCAATGCGGCTCGGTTGCATGTCCATCAGCATGCGCTTCATGCCGGGGGACTCGAACTGGAACACCCCGTCGGTCTCGCCGCTGCAGAACAGCTCGAAGACCCCGGCGTCATCCAGCGGCAACGCGTTCGGATCCACATCCTGGCCGGTCCGGGCGCGGACCAGTTCACGGGCGCGCTGAATCACCGACAGCGTCTTCAGGCCCAGGATGTCCATCTTCATCATCCCGGCCTTCTCGCAGGTCGGCCCGTCCCACTGGGTAATAATGTCCGGGCTGTCGCTCTGGCGGTAGAGCGGCACGAGCGTCTCCAGGGGTTCGTCGCAGACAACGACGCCGGCGGCGTGCACACCGGGCTGTCGGACCAGCCCTTCGATCTGCATCGCGCAGTGCACCAGCTTGCGGACGGTCGGATCGGCCACGTAGGCCGTGTGGAGTTCGCGCGAGAAGAACTTCTGGTCTTCCTGCGGGAGGTTGGGGTCAATCGCCTTCTGCAGGGTGGCCTTGGGGTCGTCCGGCACCATCTTCGAGAAGCGGTCCGTATCCGCGGGCGACATGCCGAGAACACGGCCGGCATCCTTGATGGCTTGCCGGGCCTTCATGGTCGCGAAGGTGATGATCTGTGCGACGTGGCTGTATTTTTCGCGCACGTAGCGGATGACCCGTTCGCGCCCTATCTGGCACACGTCCACGTCCACGTCAGGGTCTTCCTGCCGCTGCGGGTCGGTGAAGCGTTCGAAGAGCAACCCGTACCGAACCGGATCCACCTGCGCGATGCCCAGCGCATAGCCCAGCAAGGTCGCCACGCCACTGCCGCGCGGCATTGCGGGGATGTCGTTCTTTCGAGCGAATTGCACGAAGTCGTTGACGATCAAAAAGTAAGAGCTATAGCCTTTTTGCGCGATGACCTGCAATTCCCAAGCCAGGCGCCGCCGGTATTCCTCCGGCACGTCACGCCCGGCAAAGCGGGCGGCCAGACCCGTCTCGGCCAGCCGGCGCAGGTAATCGTCCGGCGACGATCCGTCGGGCGCACGGAACACCGGAAGGTGTTTCTTCTGGGCGTCGAGTTTGACGTCGCACATCTCGGCGATGCGCTGCGTATTCCGGACGGCTTCCGGCCAGTCCCGGAACGATTCCGCCATCTCCGCGGGACTCTTCAGGTAGAGTTCCGCCGAGTACTTCAGCCGGTCCTCGTCGCTCAGCTGCCGGTTCATCGAAATGCACGTGAGCACGTCGTGGCCCGGCTTCGAATCGCGCGCCAGGAAGTGGACGTCGTTGGTCGCGACGAGGCCGACGCCCATTTCGCGCGCCAAGCGGATGAGCATCGGATTGACCCGTTCCTGGTCCTCCTCGCCCTGGCGCTGGATCTCGATGAAGAAGCGATCCGGACCGAAGATATCGCGGTATTCGCCGGCGATGCGCCGCGCGCGCCCCTCGTCGCCCGCGAGCAGGGCCTTGGGAATCTCGCCGGCCAGGCACGCGCTGGTGGCAATCAAGCCGGTGTTGAACTGCGAGAGCAGCTCGCGGTCCACGCGGGGCTTGTAATAAAAGCCCTCCAGGAAGGCGCGCGAGGAGAGGATCATCAGGTTGCGCCAGCCCTCGGCGTTCATCGCCAGCAGCAGCAGGTGGTTCTGCGCCGATTCGCCGCTGCCGCCGGCGGTGCGGTCTTCCCGGCGGCCGGGCGCGATGTAGGCTTCCATGCCGAGAATCGGCTTGATGCCCGCTGCGCACGCGGTCCGGTAGAATTCCATCGCGCCGAACAGATTGCCGTGGTCGCTCAGCGCCAGCGCGGACATCCCCAGCGCCTTGGCCCGCTGGACGAGTTCGGGAATGCGATTGGCCCCGTCGAGGGTCGAGTAATGCGAATGGACATGCAGGTGCGTGAATTCCATGACGGCGTGATCCGCTTGTTTTTTCAATGGAGCGGAACAGGGAAAAGTGTACGCCGCCGGCCCGCGGTGTCCAGCCCGCCGAACAGAAAAAATGGAGCGCAGGGCCCGCGCCCCTGCCGGCGCGGTCCGCCGACCTTGCCGCGATTCTCAACACCGCCGCAGGCGGGTTCTTGCGGGCCGGGAAGGCCGTCCTCTCGGCCGGCGCCGCTTCAGCGACAACGGCGGCCGCCCCGCATCGGCAGCCCGGCCCGATCCAGACCAGCCCCGGTGAAGGCGATCAGTACGCCAGCCGCATCTCGGCGGCGAGAGCGGCCGCGCGCCGCGGCCCCTCGGCGCGCGCGACCAGCGCCAGCGCGAACTCAAAGCACGTGCCCGGGCCCTGGCTCGTGATCCGGTGGCCGTCCTCGACCACGCGTTCGTCCACCCATTCGACGTCCCGCAACTGGTCGCGCACCGCCGGGTGCGAGGTCAGCCGCTGCCCCGCGCGCAGGATTCCGGCCGCCTGCCAGACCAGCGGCGCCGCGCAGACCGCCGCCAGCATCTTGCCCGCGACGTCGAATGCGCGCACCGCGGCCCGCACGCCCTCGTGCGCCGCCAGGTTACGGGTGCCGAGCGCGCCGCCCGGCAGCACCAGCGCGTCGAAATCGGCGGGCTGCTCTTCGGTCCAAAGCCGGTCCGGAATCAGCCGCACCCCGCGCGCCGCGGAGACCGGACCGGGCTTGAGTCCGGCTGTCACGACCGTCCAGCCCGCGCGCCGCAGCACGTCGGTCAGGATCACCGCCTCCATTTCCTCTACGCCATCCGCCCAGGGTATCAATGCTTTCATCGCCGCGTCTCCCAGTCATTCGCTACAATTACCTGATTACCGATGGCCGATCGCCGTGCCTTGCCTTTCGACGCGCCGCTCGAGCGCCTCAACGATGCGGTGGTCGGCGCGCGAGAAGGCGTAGTCGCGCAGTCGCGAGATCGGGACCCAGGCAAAGCCGGCGCAGTGGATGCAGCGTGGGCGGCCGCGAATGCGCCGCGCAAAGCAGGCGTGCAGCTCGATCGTGAAGTGGCTGTAGGCGTGATGGACCACGGTCAGACGCTCGCCGACCTCGATTTCCATGTTCATTTCTTCGCGCAATTCACGGGCGATGCATTGCGCCATCGTCTCGCCCGGCTCGACCTTGCCGCCGGGAAACTCCCATAAGCCGCCGAGAAGCCCCTCGGACTTCCGGCGCGCGATGAGAACCCGACCGCGCGAATCCAACGTCACGGCCGCGCCGACGACGAGATGCGGCAACGGTTTGCGCGGCCGGCGCCGTGGATAGCGCTCCGGCGCGCCCGTCTCGCAGCCGCGACAGACCGGGCGCAAGGGACAGCGATCGCAGCGGGGGCGCCGGGGGGTACAAACCGTCGCCCCCAGTTCCATCAGCGCTTCGTTGAACTCCGCCGCCCGCCCGCGCGGGAGCAGCGCGGCGGCCAGCGCCCGGCACTCCGCGTCCAGCCGTTCCCGCCGCGGCTCGTCCAACGCGAAGACGCGCGCCAGCACGCGGCGCACATTGCCGTCCGAAAGCGGCGCATCCAGCCCGAAAGCCAGGCTGCCGAGCGCGGCCGCGGTGTAGGGTCCAACGCCCGGAAGAGCGAGCAAGCCCTCGTAGGTGCGGGGAAACCGTCCGCCGCGCTCCTTCGTAATGTATCGAGCCAGTCGAAGCAGGTTGCGCGCGCGCGCGTAATAGCCAAGACCTTCCCACGCCTTCAGTACGTCCGATTCGTCTGCCGCCGCCAGTGCGCGCAACGTGGGGAATCGCCGCATAAACGACCGGAAGTAAGGAATGACCTGCTCGACACGGGTCTGCTGCAGCATCAGCTCCGAGACGAGGACACGGTACGGCGTCCGCCGTCGGCGCCAAGGCAGATCACGCGCGTTGCGGGCAAACCAGGGCAGCAGTCGGCGCGCGACGGCCGCGCGGACGCGGGCCGTGAAGGGGTCTTGCAACGAATTGGATAGGACGTCTGGCAAGGTTCTCGTATTCACGTTCACGGCACCTTACCAAGCCTGACGCGGGGCGGTAAATCCGACAATCGTGGCGTCGGGTTTCATCACCGAAACAAGCCGCGCCTTGACGGTCAGCCCCGCCCCTTCTTGCGACATTCTCCCAATATTTGCTTGCTTTTTTGAACAGGAAATCTAAATATGAAGTAAAGCTGGGATTGGGTTTTCAGAACGTAGAAAAGATTCACTGAGGAGGCGCGCCATGTATGGAATGCGATGGAGGGCGGCAGCGGTTCTGGCGGCGGCGCTGGCGGCAGGGGCGGAAAACATCGGGACGGATCCGGCCCACCCCTATGCGTGGGGCGAAAACGTCGGATGGATCAATACCGCGCCGGGGGGCGGGGCCCAGACCGTGACGGTGCATTATTACGAGGGTACCGGCGGCTGGCTCTCCGGCTACGCCTGGGGCGAGAACATCGGATGGATCGTCATGGGCAACCCGGGCGGCGGCCCCTACGCCAACACGACCGCCGACAACTGGGGCGTCAACCTCTCGGCGGACGGCCGGCTCTCCGGCTATGCCTGGGGCGAGAACGTCGGATGGATCAACTTCAGCGCCGCCCAGTGCGATGCCGCGATCAATACCGCGACGGGCGAATTCTCCGGCCATGCCTGGGGCGAGAATATCGGGTGGCTGAAGTTCAAGGGGACTTCGCCGGACTACGGCGTGCGCTCGATGGCCTTCTATACCCAGCCGCAGGGCACGCCGAACTGGTGGCTGGACTATCACGGCGTCACGGAGGACTACGACGCCGGCGATGGTGTTCCGGCGTGGCGCAAATACGTCATGGATACCAACCCGAAAACAGCAGGTGACTATTTGCGCCTCACCGCGATCGCGGTCAACCTGAAGGGAACCGACGTTTCGTTCACGCCCGCCTCAACGCGGCGCTACTACACGCTGGTCCGGCGCGCCGCCCTAACGACGGGTGCTTGGGAAAACGTTTCCGGGCAGGTGAACGTGCAATTCGGAACGCCGGGGGAGAAGATTTTGCGGGACAAAGCCACGGCATCCCGGATGTTCTACACCGTGGAGGTAAAGGTGACGCCGTGAGCGGCAACAGCGTGCATACTCGACGGAAGCGGTTGCAATCCACAAAACAAGCCACGAAAGGACGGATTCCAATGAGAACACGAAAATGGATCGCGATAATTGCGGCGGGCGCGGCGATGGTATGCGGGACGCGGGCGGGCGATCTGACGCCGCCGGGCGCGCCGGGTCCGACCATGCACACGCTGGAGGAGATCTATCAGAAACAACTGCAACTGGAGGCCAAACTCACGGCGCAGGAACAGGAAGTCCTGCGGGCGCGGCAGGAAGCGGAACGGACGCGGCAAGACGTCCGCCTGATTCTGTATGTGCTCGGTCCGACGCTGCCCTGGCAGCTCACGACCGTGGACAGCGCGGGAACTGTCGGCTCGCACACCTCGCTGGCCTTCGGGCCGGACGGCCAGCCCGCCATCTCCTACTTCGACAGCTCCAACCTAGATCTCAAGTTCGCGCGCTTCGACGGCTCGAGTTGGAGCCTCACGACCGTGGACAGCGCGGGAACTGTCGGCCAGTACACCTCGCTGGCCTTCGGGCCCGACGGCCAGCCCGCTATTTCGTATTATCTCTCCGGGGTTGGCGATCTCAAGTTCGCGCGGTTCAACGGCTCGAATTGGATACGTACAACGGTCGCGAGCTCAGATTTGATCGGCTCGTACACCTCGCTGGCCTTCGGGCCGGACGGCCAGCCCGCCATTTCGTATTACGATCTCACCAGCGGCGATCTCAAGTTCGCGCGCTATAACGGCTCGGCCTGGAGCATCACGACCGTGGACAGCGAGGGAACTGTCGGCTCGTACACCTCGCTGGCCTTCGGGCCGGACGGCCAGCCCGCCATTTCGTATTACGATCTCATCAGCGGCGATCTCAAGTTCGCGCGCTACAACGGCTCGGCCTGGAGCATCACGACCGTGGACAGCGTGGGAGATGTCGGCCAGTACACCTCGCTGGCCTTCGGCCCCGATGGCCAGCCCGCCATTTCGTATTATCTCTCCGGGGGTGGCGATCTCAAGTTCGCGCGCTATAACGGCTCGGCCTGGAGCCTCACGACCGTGGACAGCGCGGGAACTGTCGGCCAGTTCACCTCGCTGGCCTTCGGCCCCGATGGCCAGCCCGCCATCTCGTATTACGACGCCACCAACGGCGATCTCAAGTTCGCGCGCTATAACGGCTCGGCCTGGAGCCTCACGACTGTGGACAGCGCGGGAGATGTCGGCTCGTACACCTCGCTGGCCTTCGGCCCCGATGGCCAGCCCGCCATCTCGTATTACGACATCACCAACGGCGATCTCAAATTCGCGCGGCGCGGGTTGTTCGTGAAATAAATCCTGACGCACCGCGCCCAACGGCCTAACGCCGAAGCAAAAGGCCACAGGGAAGAGAGGAAGGCGGCGCGCCATGCCCTATCCGCCATGGGCGGGGGGGGGCCCGCTGGCCCGATTGGGCGCAGGGCACGACCGAGCCGGGCCCGAGCGCTTAGATTTTTCCGACCAGGTCCAGGCCGGGCTTCAGGGTCTTGGCGCCGGGCTCCCAACTCGCGGGGCAGACCTCACCGCCGTGTTCGCGCACGAACTTGGCGGCCTGCAACTTGCGCAGCAGCTCCTTCATGCTGCGGCCGATGCTGTTGTCGTGGATTTCGTAGGCTTTCAGGATGCCGTCGGGATCCACAATGAAGCTGCCGCGCAGCGCGAGGCCCTCGCTCTCGATGTAAACGCCGAATTCCCGGCTCATGACCCCGCTGGGGTCGGCGATCATCGGAAAGCGGATCTGCTTGATCGCGGGCGAGTGGTCGTGCCAGGCCTTGTGAACATAAACCGTATCGGTGCTCACGCTCAACACCTCCGCGCCTTCCGCCTGGAACTTGGGATACAGCTTGGCCAGCTCTTCCAGCTCCGTGGGGCAGACGAAGGTGAAGTCGGCCGGGTAGAATACGATCGCCAGCCATTTGCCGGCAAAGCCGTGCAGCCGCACTTCTTTGATCTCGTCGTGAATGTACGCGTCCAGCTCGAGGTCCGGTATCTTGTGTCCGATCTTCAACATGACAATCACCTTTCCGCGTTCGGGAATGAAACGCGGTAAAATATACGAGCGATGTCCGGAATTTCAAACGGGCGCCGCCGCGCCGCCCAGGGACAATTCGATGCCGTTGCGCACGACTTGCGCGCACCGGCGGAAGGCCTCGGCTTCCTCGGCGGACAACTCCGGCTGGAGCACGCGCCGGATGCCGCCGCGGCCCACCACCACCGGCACCGAGAGGCAGACATCGCGAACGTCCTGCCAGCCTTCGATCAGCACCGAAAGCGGCATCGTGCGGCGGGTGTCCCACGCCAGCGCTTCGATCACCAGCGCCGCCGCCATGGCGATCGCATAGTTGGTGTGGCCCTTTTTCCGGACCACCTCGTAGCCGGAGCGCGCGGTCTGCCGGAAGATGTCGCGCGTATCCTCGTCCGCCACAATCCGCGCGCCGCCGGCAACCGCCAGGCTGAAAAACGGGAACTGCGAATCGCCGTGTTCGCCGAGCACGTAGGCGCGCAGGTCGTCGGGGTGGATCCCCATTCGGCGTGAGAGCGCGGCGCGGAACCGGGCGCTGTCAATGAGCGTGCCGGTTCCGAAAACACGGCTTGGACCGAAACGGCTCCAGCGCAACGCGTGCCAGGTCATCACGTCCACGGGGTTCGAGATCACGATCAGGGTTGCCGCGGGGCTGGCCGCGGCCAGCGGCGGGACGATCTCGCGGAAGAGCGCGGCGTTGTCCGCGCCGATGTCGAACCGGCTCTTATACTCCGGCTTCCACGGCGCGGAGCAGGCCAGTACGAGGACGTCGGATTCCGCCGTATCCGCGAGCGTGCCGGCGCGAATGATCAGCGGGTGTTCCGTAAAACCGAGCGCGTGGTTGAGATCGAGCGCCTCGCCCTCGGCGCGGGCGAGATCGCGGTCGGCCAGCAGCAACTCGTCGCCCAACCCGCGCTGTACCAGTGTGAAAGCCAGGGTGGCGCCCACCCGGCCCGCGCCGACGATTGAAATCTTCATATGAAAGGCTCGAGGCTCAAATAGTATAGCGCAACCGGCGGCGCTCTGCAAAATCGGCCGACCGCAGGGACTGCCGCCGCGGTTTCGCATTGAAACGCCGGCGCGGGCAACGGATACTGGCGCACCCGCGGGCCGGACGGCGACTCGCGCGACGGATGGAGATTCGAAATGCCGCCGATTGAGTTTCAGGACTACGGCCGCAGGGCGTCACCGCCGGCGCCGAACTGCGTTTTTGTCTATTCCCCCGAACTGGAGATCGGCGGCTACCCGGAGGCCTGCCCCTTCAATACCCACCGCGCGGGCCGTACGCGCGCAATTCTGAACGACATGGGTCTGCTGGCCGGCGCCGGACGCCGCGAGGCCGCGCCCGTTCCGGCCACCGAGGAGGAATTGCTCCGCTTCCATTTACCCGATTACCTCGCTGCGTTGAAGGCCGGGCAGGAAGGCCGTTACGACATAGCCTCCGCCGCCATGGGCCTCGGCACACCCGATTGTCCGATCTTCCCCGGAATGTACGACTACATCCGCCTTGCCGCCGGCGGTTCGCTGACGGCCGCCCGGCTGATCCTGCGCGGCGAGGCCTTCATGGCGTTCAATCCTTCCGGGGGCTTCCACCACGCGCACGCCGGGCGCGCCTCGGGATTCTGCTACCTCAACGACGTGGTGCTCGCCGCCATGGAATTGGCCGCCGCCGGACGGCGGGTCGCCATCCTCGATATTGACGTCCACCACGGCGACGGGCAGCAGGCGGCCTTTTACGAGCGCAACGATGTGCTGACGATCTCGCTGCACGAGAGCGGCCGGACGCTGTTTCCCGGCACCGGCTTCGAGACCGAAATCGGACGCGGCGCCGGCCGCGGATTCTGCGTCAACATCCCGCTGCCGGTCGGCACGTACGATCTCATCTATGAGCACGCCTTCCTCGAGGCCGCGCTGCCGGTGCTGCGGGCGTACAACCCGGACGTCATCGTGATGGAGCTGGGCATGGACACGCTCGCCGGCGATCCCCTCGCGCACCTGAACCTGACCAACAATGTCATCGCCGACCTGCTGGAGCGCGTCCGGCAACTCGGCAAGCCGATCCTCGCGGTCGGCGGCGGCGGCTACAACATCGCGAACACCGTCCGCGGCTGGGCGCTCTGCTGGAGCGTCCTGATCGGCGACCATTCCCACCAGCACGATCTGGGGGTCGGCACGGGCGGCGTGCTGCTGGAGAACACCGACTGGCTCGGCGGACTGCGCGATCGGGCGCTGCTTTCGGACGCGGGGCGCCGCGGTCCGATTGACGCCGAGGTGCGCCGCGTCGTCGAGTACGTGCGCGCACACGTGTTCCCAATCCACGGCCTCGCCTGAACGCGGCGCCGCCGCCCTCGGGCCGATCGCCGCGCGCGATGGCGCGTCAATCCCCGATGCGCCGCGCACCGTTCGAAGGGCGGATGCGGCGCACCGCCGTCGCGCGGCCGAACGCGCGGGTCGTTTCTCGGGCCACGGCCTGCGCAATCGCTTCGGCGCGCGACTCCTCCACGAACGCCAGCGCGCTGCCGCCGAAGCCGCCGCCGGTCAGCCGCGCGCCCCAGACGCCCGGCTGCCGCTCGAACGCCGCCACGGCCAGATCCAGCTCGCGGCAGGAGTTCTCGAAGTTTTCCACGGAACTGCGGTGCGATTCGCGCAGCAAAGCGCCGAAGCCGGCGGCGTCGCCCGCGGCCAGCCGCGCGACGCCCTGCAACACCCGCGCGTTCTCGCCGATCGGATGGGCGGCGCGCCGCGCGTCGTCCGGATCCAGACCGCTTTTCTCCGCCTGCCATTCGGCGGGCGACACGTCGCGCAGCGCGCGCACCGGATGCGGCAGCCGCGCCGCGAAATGCGCGGCCGCGCGCTCGCACGCGGCCCGGCGCTCGTTGTAGGCGGAATCCACCAGACGGTGCTTTACGCCCGTGTTGCAGATCAAGAATGCCGTTCCGGGCGGCAGCGCCACGCGGCGAACCTCCAGCGTCCGGAAATCGGTAAACACCATCGATTGTGCCGCGCCGAAGAGACTGCTAATCGGGTCCAGCAGCCCGCACCGGACGCCGGCGAACTCGTGCTCGGCGCGCTGGGCGATGCGCGCAATGTCCAACGGCGACAACGCCGCTCCGTACAGCTCGGCGAACGCGAGCGCCGCGGATACGGACAGCGCCGCGGAACTCGACAGGCCGCCGCCGACCGGCAGGTCGCCGGCGAACGCGGCCTCGAAGCCGCGCGGCGCGCCGCCGGCCCGCTCGCGCACGAAATGCAGCGCGCCCAGCGCATAATTCGCCCACGCCGCGGTCGGCATCGGCGCGGGCCGCGCAGCGTCCAGCTCAACCTTGCGCCCGAAGTCGAGGGCGCAGAGCCGGCCCCGCGTGCCGGCCAAGGGGCGCAGCGCGAAGGCGACGCCTTCCGCCAGCGCCGCCGATAGCACATAACCCTCGTTGTAGTCGGTGTGATTCCCCAGCACCTCGACGCGGCCCGGCGCGAACCAGACGGACGCCGGCGGCCCCCCGAAAGTCGCGGCAAAACCCGCCGTCACGCGCGCCACCAGCGGGGCCGCATCCGGCGGCGCCGTTTTTTCGCTGGCGCGCGGGGCGTTTCCGGCTAAACTATCCATCGGCGGTCACCTTCCGCCGGAGGCCGGCGCGGTAGCCAAGTGGTAAGGCACGGGTCTGCAAAACCTGTATTCACCGGTTCGATTCCGGTCCGCGCCTCCAACCCCCTCGCGCCAGGACCCGGCACTCCGCTTCATTCGACCGGCACGTAGGGCACGATCCGGTCCGACATCCCGCAGTGCTTGAAGCTGTTGTTCATGTGGTCGCGCTCGTCCAGCGCGATCTGGCGGAACACGTCCGCCCAGGTCTCGAACGGACCGTTGGGGTGCTGCTGGACGATGTCGCTTTCCACCTTCTGCGTCTCCAGTTCGGGGTGGTCCTTGACGAACTGGAAGTAGACGTGCTCGGCGTGGTCCTCGAACTCGGCGTTCATGTAGAACGCGCGGCGGATGTCCAGCCGCGCCATCAGGCGGCTGAACCAGGCGTATTTGAAGCAGGCGACGTGCGGCGCGACGTCCTGCCACAGCCAACCCTCGCGAACGCCGTCCAGCCGCATGCGTTCTTCGATCACCAACAGGTGCCAGAACTCGTTGTCCTGCGCCTCCCGGCCCCATTCGAGGATTTCCCGCGCGCGCTGCACGTCGTCGAGCTTGTGGTAGCGGTGCGAGAGCAGGCTGTACTGACGGGTTTCCCAGGCCTGGTAGGGAATGCGCGCCAGCGTTTCCAGTAGCCGGACTTTGGGCAGCGTCGTGCTGCGGCCATAGGCCAGGTCCATCGCGTTGAACAGCGTCTTTGCCATGCCGGTATAGCGCAGATGCGGCCGCGCCAGCGTCGCTTCCTGTTCCTTGCGGTAATCAATCTTGCGTTTTGTGGGGTTCATAAAGCCGCCCGGTGTTCTTGCGCCCGCCCGTTCGCGGGACTCGTCACCCCCATTCTAGCGCATTTTGCCCGCCGCTCAAGCCGCAACGCGCCGCGCGGCCGGGGCGGCCGCTCGGCCGCGCCGAACCGGACGGCTTGAGAGAATGGGCGGCGAAAACTTCCGCGCCCCGGGAATCGCGCGGTCCTCGCAATCCCTTCTTTACTCCGCGCGTTCAACACGGTCCGTCTTGCGCGGCACGGCGAGGATCGAGGCGCTGCGCCGCGGCAGGATGACGGTCGTCTTCGGGCGGATGGCGATGGGTTGCTCGCCCACTTGCGCCATGCCTTTGCTGGCGCCGTGGCCCGGTTCGGCCTGGAGCTTGCAGGTGAACGTATGGTGGGCGCCGGTGGCGGCCAGGGGGCCGAGTGCGGAGAAGTCCATCTCCAGCGGAAGGTCGCGGTCGAAGTCCCGGTTGATGGCGTGGACGAATACGGTGTCATCGCTCGCGGTGGCCAGGACGTCGAGCACCGCTACGCGTTCGAGGGGCACGCCCCAACCCACGCGGTAGGGTTGGGGGCGGATTTCGACACCCGTGAGCGTCGTGCGCAGCCGGCGGTCGCCGTGGCGCTTGCGGTAGAAGGTCGTCGCCGTGCCCTGGGGGTTGTAATAGGGTTTGCCCACGCCCTCGCGGTCGCCAAAAATCGCCGCAATCTGCCAGCCCACGCCCAGCAGCATGGATTGAGTGGCCAGGTCAATCCTGCCGCCCTGCCGCATCAGGCCGTGCAGCCATCCGGCGGCGCCGAGGCCGGCCGCCGCCGGAGCCTCGATGCCCGCACCCTGATCGTGCCAGTTCCATCCGTTCCAGTTCCACTCCGTCGCCGCCAGGCGGTAGCCCAGTTCATCCAGGCCCGCCAGCGATGAACCGAAAGAGACGTTCTGCCCGGCCTCGTCGTATTCCCCGGGCATCGTCGCCCACACCCACCACCATTGTGCGGCTGTCCATGCGGAGGTGTCCACCGCCGCCCCGTCGCGGCTGATCTCATTGGAAGGCCCCGGCGCGTACTTGTGCTGGGCGAGATAGCGAACGTTCTGCCGGATATATGGATCCGAAAGGATCGTCTGCGAATGGCCTCTCAGAAGCCAGTGGTCCACAATGATCGGAATCTCCGGGTCCACCGCTCGAATCGCGCGGATATAGGCGGTCAGCACCTCGATATACCAGCGCGCCAGCGCCTCGCCTTCGAGACCGGCGGCTTCCTGCACGGCGTCGCGCACCCGCTTCAAAAACATCTCGTTCCCGATCTGGACATACTGGATGCCGTAGCGTTCGGCATGTCCGTTCCGCGCGCGGACCGCGGGCCAATCGGGCATCCCCTCGGGCAGCCGCGCGCCGGGGGCGGCGTTGGCATACGCGACCAGCCCCGCGGCGATCTGCGCGGCCTCCGCCAGCGGCCGCCGCCGCGCCAGGCCGTCCAGCAGGTTGACCACCAGGATCGTCTGCCAGCCCATCCGGTCGCGCACGGCGAAATACTCGTCATAGCCGAAGCGGTTGGTAATGGTCTTTCCGCCGAACCCCGTGGTGACCGGCCGGGGCCCCTCGCGTCCCGGCACGTTGTCAATCAGGTCCCGCCAGTCGGTGTAGTCAATGTCCGTCCCGCCGGGGAAGCGGACGACCGGAATTTCCATCGCTCGGAGCATCTCGAGGACCCGCTCCGGCAGCCGCCCGGTCTCCGGGTCCGCGAACGCCTCCGGCCCGGGCTCGCCGAAACTTGCGCGTTCCAGGAACTGGCCGAAGAGCCGGACATCCACCCGGTTCAATACCTCGTCGTGGATGACGAGTCGGGCCGGCGCGACCGGCGCCTCCTGCGCAACGGCGGAAAACGTCATGATAATGCACCCCAGGGCAGAGAAGAATCGCATGGGGCGATTCTGTTTTACGAAGCGCAAAACGCCAAGCAGATACGCCATCGCGCCCCGTCCCCTCAAACAGAGGAACGCCCGCCGCCGGCGGCGCGTTCGAGACGGTTATTTCGGCCGCAACCACTCGTTTTCAATGGTGGTTCGCGATGGATGCGGCGTTATCCGAAGCGCCCCAGCGCTTCGTCCAGCACCCGGTCCGTCCACCGGCCGTCCCGGCCCGACGACGCGTTCGCCTCCTGCCCGGCGAGCACCCGTTCGATGTGTCGTATCAGGCCGAGGTGCGGCGCGGGGAAGCGGTCGAAGGTGAACGACTCCGCGCGGCCGCCGACCCGGATCGTGAAGGCATGGGCATCGAGGCGTTCGGCCTCGATAACGCCCCGCGTGCCGGCGACCATGAACCGGTCGGCGGAGCGGCCCGTCGCGAAGTCGCCGGTGACCGCGCAAAGCGCGCCGCTTTCGAACCAGATCGTCAGCGACACGACGTCTTCCACCCCGCCCGCGGCGGTGCGGGCGATGCCGCGCACCTCGACCGGCGCGCCCAGCAGCGAGATCATCGCGTCGATGCGATGGCTGACGACGTCGACGAAGAGCCCCCCGCCGCTGAC
>CAYLTB010000049.1:0-18592 GCA_964386675.1 uncultured Verrucomicrobiota bacterium | reverse complement strand
GTTGGTCGTGCGGATGCTCGCGGACGGGCAACTGAAGATCGTGCCTTTGTCGCTGGCGCGGAGGTAGCTGGCGATCTGCGCGCTCCAGGAGTTCGTGCCCGTGCCGTCATCGGGGAACAGCTCGCGCGGGTTGTTGGGATTGTTGCCGCGGAACATCTGCATCGCAATGCCGATCTGCTTCATGTTCCAGGTGCAGGCAGTCTTGCGGGAAGTCTGCGTGGCGTTGCTGATAGCCGGGAAAACCAGCATGATCAGCATGGCGATGATGGCAATGACCACGAGCAGCTCGATCAGCGTGAAGGCGCGCCCGGTGGGTTTGTGCTGCGTCTGTTTCATGTCGCTCCGCCTTTCCGTGCGCGGGCCGTGCCCGCGCTGCCATCGTAGCACAGGCGCGCGCCCGCGCAATCCCCGTCACGCAGCGAAGCCATTTGCGAAGGGCCCGGTCCTGGAGTAGATTCACCGCCCCATGCGAAAGATCGGAGCCATCCTGGCGCTGGCGTTCGCCGCCGCGACGGGCGGCGCGGCGCCGCCCGCGCCGGCCGGACGGCCCCGCGGCGCCGACGCGGCGCCGGCCTGGGAATTCGGGCTCACCCTCGAGACCGTATCGGCGGTGGGTCTCCGGGACGGCGCGGACCGAGGCGCCGTCATCGAAGGGGGCCTTGGCGTCGGCCGCATCATCGCCCTCCCACCGGGTTTCGTCCGCCTCGGCGCCGCTGCGCACCGCGCGCACTATGAAGCCGAAGCGGAATTCGACGGCGCGCTGCTCGGCGCGGTCGAGGGGGGCTACAATCGCGTTTCACTGTCTGCGCTGCTCGTACAGCCGGGGCGCTGGACTTGGACCGCGCTCGCCGGCGCAGAGGCGGCCGTCCGCGACGGCGCCGCTCTCGCGGACGGCCTCTCGGGAACGGGGCTGCTCGCCGCGCGTACGAAAATCACGCACGAGCTGTCGCTGGGCATCGGACTGCTCGCCCGTTTCCAATTCGCGGACGATCCGCGGGTGCTGCCGGTCCCGACGGTCGAATACCGATGGAGCCCGGCGTGGACGCTGGCGCTGGAGCGCGGCCTGACGCTTCGCCACCGCCCGGGCGGCGCGGGCCCGACCTTTTTTTTCGCCCAAGTTACGCCCGACCGCCGCCGTCACCGGCTACCGGACGGGGACACCGTCGCGCCGGGCGGTGTATTCGAGGATCGGCGGGTGGCGGCGCTAGCCGGCTGGGAGGGGCGGCCGATCCGCGGCGTCACCGCCCGCGTTTTCGCGGGCCTTGCGTTCGCGCGCGAATGGCGGGTCGCGGACCGCGACGGCCGGCGGGTTCAAGAGGCCGATCTCGATCCCGCGCCGGTCGCCGGCCTCGAACTGCGGGCCGGCTTCTGAACGGACGCTCGATCGGGAGACTGGGCGTGTTTTCCAAGGCTTGGACGGACTTTGCCTCCGGGCTTCCAAGCCTTGGAAAGCCGTTCACTCCGCAGGCAACACCGCGGCGGCGGGGGCTGTCGCGGCGGGCGCCGCGGCCGGGGCGGCGGGCTTGATCAGCCGGCGGGCGAGGTTGGCGTCCATGCCGGTGAAGCCCAGGAACGCCAGCGCGAGGATACCGGTGACGATCATCGTAATGCCCGGCCCGCGGAGCGGCGCCGGCACGTCGCAATGGTCGAGTTCCTCGCGGATGCCCGCCATCAGCACGATCGCGATCAGGAAGCCGAAGCCCGCAAAGAACGCGAAGATCAGGGCCTTGTCCAGCCCCCACGGGTCGGGCACCGGCGCGCCGGCCAGCGGGACGTGCTTCATGATCTCGAGGCAGGTGAACAGGATCACGCAGTTGGTCGTGATCAGCGGCAGAAAGACGCCGAACGACTTGTAGAGCGGCGGGAAGAACTTGCGGACGTACATCTCGACCAACTGTACCGCCCACGCGATGACGAAGATGTACACGATGTAGTTCAGGATGCTCAGGTCCACGACCGCGCTCGAGCCGTGCCGCGCCAGCCGCCAGATCGCCGCCGTCAGCGGCGCCCCGGGCGCGAGGATGAAGTAGGTCATGATCCACGAGAGCGCCGCCGCAATCGTGACCACGAACGTCACCGCCGCGCCCATGCCGAAGGCCATGTCCACCCGTCGGGAGACGCCGATGAACGGGCAGTTTCCGACGAAATAGTGGAAGACCATGTTGTTGATCAGCGCGGTCGAGATCGCCAGCAGCAGGATGGATACGAGGTAGTTCATGGCGGCGCCTCAGGCGGCCTTTTCCTTTTTCGCCGTCAGCGCGTTGAACACGCCGAGCAGCAGGCCCAGCGTTAGAAACGCACCCGGCGGCAGAATCATGACGACCCAGTTGGACCAGTGCGCCGGCGCCATCTCCGGAATCACGCGCCAGCCCAGCCAGCGGCCGAACCAGGTCCCGAAGCCGAGGATCTCGCGCACCGTCGCGATGCTCATCAGTCCCAGCGTGAATCCGAGCGACTGGCCGAGCGCATCGGCCGCCGCGGTGCCGACCGACTGCTTCGACGCGCAGATCTCGCAGCGGGCGATGATGATGCAGTTGACGATAATCAGCGGGATGTACGGACCGAGCTGCTTGCTCATGTCGTAGAGATACGCCGCCAGCACGCGGTCGGCGATCGTCACGAACGTCGCGATCGTGAGCGTGAAGATCAGGATGCGCAGGTGGGGTTTGAGCAGGGGGCGGATCAGACTGATCAACACGTTCGAGCACAGCAGCACAAAGGCCGCCGCCAGGCCCATCGTCAGCGCGCCCTCCATCGTATTGGTCACCGCCAGCGTCGGGCAGATGCCGAGAATCTGGCGGTAGACCGGATTCTCCGGCAGCAGCCCGCCGATGAACCGTTCCATCGGGGTCGGACCGTCGCTCTTGCGTTCGCTCATGGCAATCGAATCCCTGTCCGGGCGCCTACGGCATCCCGGGCTTTTCGCGGCGGAACCGGTCCACCGCGCCGTTGACGATCGCGGTCACGCTGTCCGACGAGACCGTGGCGCCGGTCACGGCCTCGATCTCGCCCGCGCCGCCCGCGCGGCCTTTGACAACGCGCAACGGCGCGCCCGCCGCCTGATCGCGGAATCGGTTGCGAAACGCCTCCTCGGTGACCCGGTTGCCCAGTCCCGGCGTCTCGTTCTGCTGCAGCACATAGAGGCCCGTGATGCGGGCGGCGTCGCGGTCGAGGCCGATCAACAGCTCAATCCGGTCGGCGAATCCCTGCCCGTTGGCGGGCACCACCCAGCCAACCGGTGCGCCGGCGGCGTCCACCGCGCGATAGACGAGGCGGCCGGCGACCTCGACGGCCTCGCCCCGGGCCGCGCCGGGCACGAGCGCCGGAATCTGCGAGAGCGTGTCATTGAGACGGTTGGCGGCGATACGCGGCCCCAGCCCTGCGTGCACGCCCGCCAACGCCGCGCCGAATGCGCTCGCCAGCACGATGGCCAGCCAGGCCTGTCCGATGTAGGAACCCTTCATGGCGTCACTTCCGCTCCGGCACCGGCCCACCCACGGGTGTCGGGATGGTCCAGCGATTGATCAGCGGCGCGATCGAGTTCATCAGCAGCACCGAGAACATGACGCCCTCGGGGTAGCCGCTGAGCTTGCGGATCAGCAGCACGAGCGCGCCGAAGCCCGCGCCGAAAATCCACTGACCCCTCGGCGTCAGCGGCGAACTGACGGGGTCGGTGGCAATGAAGAATGCGCCGAACAGGAACGCGCCGGAGGCGAACTGGTGCGCGACGGTCCACGGCGTCGAGCGGAACAGGTCGGGAATGCCCGCCAGCGCCGCCAGCGCGAGGATGGCCCCGGCGGGAATGCGCCAGGCCGCGGTGCCGCGCGCGCACAGGTAGATCCCGCCGATCAGCGCGGCCAGGGCGCTGGTCTCGCCGATCGAGCCTTTGGTCCAGCCGAGAAAGAGCGGCCCGAGCGGCGTGGTCTGGCCGGACATCTTGAACGCCGTCAGCGGCGTCGCGTGGGTCAGCGCATCCACGCCGAGTTTCGGGGCGACGTACGCCGTGGCGCCGAGCGCGGCGGGAAAGGCGATCATGACGAATGCGCGTCCGACCATTGCCGGGTTGAAGATATTTTGGCCAAGGCCGCCGAACACCGCCTTGCCGAAGCCAATACCGGCGAAGGCCCCCACCACCGCCACATACCACGGCGCGGCGGCGGGCAGGGAAAGGCCCAGGATCAGCCCGGTCACCGCCGCGGATAGGTCGCCGAGCGTATTGGGCCGGCGGCGCATCGCGCCGAACAGCCGCTCCGCGGCCAGCGCGCCGACCACGCTGAGCCCGATCTGAAACGCCGCATAGTGCCGGAAAAGCAGCAGGGAAATCGCAACCAACGGCAGCGCCGCGAGGATCACATCGAGCATCATGCGCCGCGTGGTCAGCAATCCCTCGGAGATGTGCGGGCCGGGCGCGACCGAAAGCCGCGGCGCGGGCGCGGGCGGAGGCGCGGACACGGAAGCCGGAACGGCGGAGGCGGAGGTGGAAGCGGTGGCGGGCGGAGTTGCGCTCATGGCATGGATCCTGTCGGCGCGCCGACTATTTTCCGGCCTCCTTCAGCATCTGAACCTTGCCCATTCGGATCAATTGAACGAGCGGGATGCCGGCCGGGCATACATACGCGCAGCACCCGCACTCCATGCACGCCAGCATGTGGTGTCGCTTTGCCAGATCCCAATCCTTGTGGCGGGCGGCCAGCGCGATGCGGGTGGGCATGAGGTCCAGCGGACAGGCCTCGACACAGCGCCCGCAGCGCACGCAGGTGGTCTCGGCGGCGCGGCGGACATCGTCGGCCGTGAGGATCACCAGTCCGCTCGTGCCTTTGGTCACCGGGACATCGAACGTGCCGAGCGCGAATCCCATCATGGGGCCGCCGGCGACCGCGCGCGCGGCCTCGGGCCTGAGACCGCCGCAGAACGCGAGCAGGTCCGCGTAGCGGCAGCCGATCGGCACCAGGAGGTTCTTCGGCTGTGCCACGCCGCCGCCGGTCACCGTGACCACCCGGTGCGTCAGCGGCTTCCCGCGCCAGACGGCGCGCGCGATGGCGACGGAGGTTTCGACGTTGATGACGACGACGCCGACATCGAGCGGCAGGCCGCCGGTCGGAATCGTGCGGCCGGTGGCGACGCGCACCGTCTGTTTCTCGCCGCCCATCGGGTAGCGGGTCGGAACGGCGATCACCCGAACCTCCGTACCCTCGGCGACCTCTTGCAGCGCGGCAATGGCCTCGGGTTTGTTATCCTCGACCGCCACCACGACCGCGCGCGCGCCGGCCGCGTGCGCCGCGAGCCGCGCGCCGCCGATCACCGGTTCCGGCGCCTCGAGCATCACGCGGTAGTCGGCAGTCAGGTAGGGCTCGCATTCGCAGCCGTTGACCAGGATCGTATCCACCGGCTTCTTCGGGTTGCGGACCAGCTTGACATGGGTCGGAAAGGCCGCGCCCCCCTGCCCCACGATGCCGGCGGCGCGCACGGCTTTGACGATCTCTTCGGGCGTGCGGTCGCTGACGCCGTCACGCGGCCACTCGCCACCGAGGATGTCGGCGTGGAGATCCTCCGCGGAAAGCTGGTTCGGACCGGTCTTGATCGGCAGCGTCTTCACGTGCCGCGCGTTGGGCAGCGTGGCCACGCCCTCGCGCTGGACAACGCCGGCGACCGGGGCGTGGATCGGAGCAGACACGAAGGCGTCGGTGTCGGCAATAAGTGCGCCGAAGGCGACCTCGGAACGGGGTTCGACGACTGGTTTGCAGGGCGCGCCGGTATGCTGCAGGAGCGGCAGGGCGATCTCCGCGGGCGGCGGCATCACTTCAATGGCCGCATGGCGCGAGAGCTCCTTGCGGTCGGCCGGATGGACGCCGCCGGAAAAGCGGCCCGGGGGCGCGGCGATGAAAGCGTTGGCGGTCATGCGGATTCCTTGGGGACGGTGGGCGGCCGGAGGCGCAGAATGCCGCGGGCGATGAGCGTGCAGGCTGCCCCACCCGCGAGCGCGCCGGCCACCTGCCGCGCTCCGCCGGGGCCGGCGAGGGCCGCACCCGCGGCCATTCCGGCCAGCGGCCACAGAAAAACGGCGGCCGACCAAAAGGCCAGCCGCGGTCCCTGGATGTCGCTATCCGCAACGCCGGACCGATCCCGCTCGCAGGTGGAACAGCGGCCGTCGCAGGCGCCATCTACCGGCGCGCGCTCGACAAGTCTCATGGTACGCTTTGTAGCATTCCCCGCCGCGCCGCATCAAGGCGAATCGGGCGGCGCCGGAGGCCGTTGCCGCGGTCCGACATAGGGGCTAGAGTGGCCCGTTGTGAACGCACTGTTTGAAGAATTGCTGGCGCGGGCCCGTCACGCGTTTCACGCGATGCACGCGTTACCGGGCGCGCCCGGCGCCGCGCCGCCGGCGTCCGGCCCGGCGGCGGAAGCGCCGGGCGCGGACGATCCGCTGCTGGCGGCGGCGCGCCGGCACCGCGTCGTCGGGCTGCTCCGCGCCGGCGGCGATGCCCGGTGCGCCGGCGAGTCCTGGCGGGTGGCCGCCTATGGACAGGCGCTGCACTCGGCCCGCTGCGCCGCCGAGGCGGCGCGCGTCTTCGCGGCGCTCGATGCCGCCGCCGGTCCGGCGCTGCTGGTCAAGGGTCCGGCGCTCGCCGCCCAAGCCTGGCCCGACCCCGGGCTGCGCGCTTTCGACGACCTCGACTTCCGCTGTCCCAGCGACGCGTTTCCTGCGGTCTGCTCCACGCTCGGTCGCGAGGGCTATCGCCCCGAACTCGACGACGAGCGGCGGCGTTCCCATTACTGGCACTTCGGCTGGGGCATGGCCTTCGTCCACCCGGACGGATTCCGCGTCGAGGTCAATCACCGGTTCTTTCCGCCGCAGTATCCATGGCCTCGCCGACTCCCGTCCGGCGTCGGGGCGGCGCCGCTGGCGCTGGACGGCGCCGTCGTGCGCGCGCCGTCCCCTGCGCTGCACCTGCTATTGAGCTGTCATCACGCGCTCTGGCATGGCGGCGAACGGCTGGCCTGGATCGCGGACATCGCCGGCCTGCTGGCGCGCCATCCAGAGGCGTTCGTTCTTGCGCGCGCCGTCGCGCCCGGTTTCGCCCGTCGGGCGCTGCTGGCGGGCGTTGGACTCGCGGATTCGCTGTTCGGCCCAGAATCAGTGCACGCCCGCCCGCCGGTCAGCGCGGCGGAGCGGCTCTTCCTCGAGCAACTGCGGCGCGACCGCGGCGTGAACGACGCCGAACGGCGCTGGCTCCATCGCTCGCTGCTCTCAACGTTCGAACGGGCCCGCTACGCGGCGCGCCGCGCTGGGACGCCCGGCGACGGCGATTTTCGCCGTCTCCGCCTCCCGCCGGCGCTGCGCCCGCTCTATTGGCTGTATCGGCCGTTGCGGTTGGCGCGGCGGTGAGTCCCTTGCCCAGAGCGCAAACGCCCTGCGGGGTCTTAGACTCCTCCGGTTCAGCGCTCGACCGGTTCGACCTCCTCGACGATCCGCCAGCGAAACAGTCGCGCCGCGGTCCCCCGCAAGGCCTCGCGAATCCGGCGTTCGTGCTCGGGGCCGACGTCCTCAACGACGTACACCGACTCGATGCGCAAGTCCCGCAACAGGCGCGGCAGGTCGTCGTAATTGCCGAGCACCCGCACACCGTGAACGAAGTGGCCGCGCAGCGCGTCATCGGCGTCCACCATGCCGACCAGGATGAGCGTCGCGGCGGCCGGCGCGGTCTGGCTGGCCTGGCGGATGAACAGCGTGGCGCGGTAGCCCGCGCCGCAGATCAGCGCGCGCGTCCCACGTCCGGCGCCCTGGCGAAGGCTGTCGGCGAAATGGTTCAGCAGGTCCAGCGTCGCGCGATAAAACGCCCGAGTTCCGACGATCAACGGCGCCGCCACGCCGGCCATCAATACATACCGCGACGCCAGCGCGATGGGCTGCATCGCGCCGCCCCATCCGACGGCCTGAACGGCAAACGCCGCGGCATATCCGACGGCCACGGCCAGCCCGCAGGAAAGAAACTCGGACATCCGCGCCAGATACCATACGCGCGAGTAGGAACGCGCCAGAATCAGCGCCAGGAACGGCAGCCCGACATCCACGGGCGCGACGATCCGCCAGAGGGTATTCGGGCCGGCCGCTCCCAAGCCCGAAGTGCGATCCGACAACAGCAGGGACAGCACAAAGACGCCGTTCAGAATAACGACATCCCCGATGACGTGCGCCAGCAGCGTGCGGTTGCGGCGCACGGGACGCGTCAGCCCGCGCAGAATCGCCTCGCCCGTGTCGCGCAACTCGACCCAGACCAGATGCCGGACCACGACGAAGGCCCCGAGCAGAAAAGTCAGCGCCAGCAGGCCGATCGCCCGGTCGTGGTACACGCTGACCAACAGGCCGACAACCGCCAGCACGGCTGTGGCGCCGTAGAGCCGGAGTGCGACCTGGCTGTGCCGGCCGCCGCCGGCGCGCAGCAACCGGTGGTGAATGTGGTCGGCGTCCGCCCGGGCAACGCTCGACAGCGGCCCCTCGGCCGCCGGCGCCGTCCCGTCCGGCCGCAACCGGCGAACGGACCGACGCCATACGGCGAGGGCCGAATCGAACAACGGCACGCCGGCGGCCAGCAGGGGCACGCCGATGGCGGCCAGGGCCAGCCCTTTCGACTGCGTGGAAACGGCGAGCGCGGCAAAAGTGAAACCGATGAAATGGCTTCCGGCATCCCCCAGGAAGATGCGCGCGGGATAGAAATTATAGCGCAAAAAACCGGCGCAGGCGCCGGCCAACCCGAGAAACAACTGTACGTCGCCGGGCGCCTTCCGGAAGATCAGCGAAAGCCCGACTCCGATCGCCGCGATCATCGCGACCCCCGCCGCCAGTCCATCCACCCCGTCAATCAGGTTGAACGCGTTCATCAGCGCGACGTACCAGAGCACCGTCGCGGCGAAATCCACGGCCACCGGCAATCGCGCGCCGAGCACGTTCTGTATGCGCAGTCCCGCGGCATAGGCGGTCATCGCCAGCACCGTCTGCCCGAGCAGTTTGACGCCGGGCTTGACCGAAGACCAGTCATCGCGCAGTCCCAGCGCCAGCGCCCCCAGCGACAACGGGGCGAAACGTGCCCACCAAGCGACCGGGATCTGGCCGGAGACGGATTTCCAAGGGACCAGGAATACGACGGCACAGGCCGCGTGGAAGCCAAGGAAAACAGCGACGCCGCCCGCCAGCGGCACCGGACTGCTATGGATTTTGCGGCCGCCCGGTCGATCCACCAGACCCCACCGGACCGCACGGGGCCCCCAAGCCCGGCTGGCCAGCAACGCGATGAGCGCGCTGATTAGAAAGACCGCCGGATACCTGAAAAAATCCTGCCACTCCATTGCACCGCCCATCAAGCTGCGACAAAGCTATCACAGCCCACTAGTCTTTTCCATTCCCGGGCGAAGTGGACGGTGCTGGGTTTTCAATGCGCGCGATCAACCGGCCCATCAACGCCTTGGGGTTGAAACACCGACGGCACTGCGCCTCGGCATTCGCGCCTTTCCTTTCGATCAGCGCGGCATCGAGCACGTCCATGGCGACGGCATTCACGGCGTCCGGATCGTTCGGCGGAAGCCGCCAACCGGTGTCGCCTTCCGCGATCCAGCGGGCGATCGCGGCGCCGGCCGGCCCCGCGAAGATCACCGGTTTACCCAAGGCGCAGGCGGACGAGTACTTGCTGGGCGTCACGACGCCGACCCACGCCGGCTGCTGCGAAATCAAATGGATATCGGCGGCCAGCAAGTGGGGAACCAGCATCGCTTCGTCCACGGGATCGAGCCATTCCAGCAGGCCGGGCCAGCTTCGGTGCCAGCGCAATTGCAGGGGACCGGCGCCGCAGAAGACGGTGCGGACTCGCCGGGGCGCGCCGGCGCACCGCATCGCCAGCGCGGCGAATTCCTCCGCGCGATGGGCCCGGCCCATGTTGCCGCTGTAGAGCAGCACGATCTCGTCGTCGTCCCACCCGCGGGCGCGGCGCAGGACGCGCGCCGCCACCCGATCCGCCGCGCCGGCCGAGCATCGGCTCCACACGGGGATCTCTTCGACCGTCGCCGCCGGCGCCAGGGCGCGGACGCGCGCCGTCATGTCGGGTCCGAGCGTAACCACGGTATCCGCGCGCGTGCGCTCGAATCGGGCGGCGCGCGCTAGCAAGCGGTACAGCGCCCCTCCCTCGCGCGGCCACCCGTTGGCGGCCAGGGCCTCCGGATAGAGATCCATGCACCAGAGCACCAGCCGCGCGCCGCGCGCCCGGGCGAACCGCGCCGCGGCCACGCCGGCAAAGGGCGGAGTCGTCATACAGACCACGACATCGGGCGCCGGTGTCAGCCGACGCAGGGCGCGCGCCAATCGCCGGTGAAACTGGACGTAATCGAGCGCCTTCGCGACATAACCGGTGCCGTGCGTGTGCGGCGCGCCGAGACGGCGGACCTCAATGCCCTCGTCCGCGCGGCACTCGCCCGCAGCCGCCCGCCCGTAGGCGCCGGCCGACGCCAGCACGGCGACCCGGTGCCCCCGCGCCGCCAGGGCGCGCGCGAGATCCTGCAGCAACGCGCCGGTTGGCGCGCGCGCCGGAGGATAGAATTGATTGACCAGCGCTACGTGCACGGCATTTCGCGGGCGCGCCTCCGGCGCTCGGCGTCAATTCGGGCCTCATACCACGCCATCGCCAGACAGAAGCGGAGGCCGGGCCGGCCGTCCAGAAAGCCGGCGCACACGATATACCCGTAGAGAAATCGCAGCAGCGGACGGCCGGGCAGCCGGTACGACAACGCCCGCCAGGCGCGGCGTCGGCGAACGCGGTCGGCCGACCCAATCTCGCGCCAGCCCGCGGCAGAGTCTCCGGCGGCCCAGCGCGCCGCTTCCGCCGCCGCGTAGCGGCGGTGGCGCTCGCGCCACTCGGCCCATCCCCGCGCAAACGGGAAATGCAGCATCGGTTCCCGGAAATACACCGCGGCCTCCGGCGGGGCCTCGACGATCTCGCCGTGTCCGCGCATGACGAAACGCGGACCGTCGCGGTGCACCAGCCGCGCGACGAACACCGGGTAGTCCGCGCTGCGGCGCAGCCACCGACCGTCGAGCATGACCTTGCGGGCGAAGAAACCGATGCGGCCCGGCGCCAACGCCGGCAGCCGGTCGCGGATTTCCGCCAGCGCTTCCGGCGTCATCACCTCGTCCGCGTCCAAATGCAGCGCCCAATCGCACCGCAATCCGGCCTCCGCCATGGCCCAGTTGCGTTGCGCGGCGAAGGATGCCATCGGATGCGCCACCACGCGGGCGCCCGCCGCTGCCGCGACGGCGGGACTGCCGTCGTCGCTACCGTCATCCACCACGATCGTTTCGCGGCAGGCTCGAACAGCGGCGAGGCACCGGGGCAGGTTCGCGGCCTCGTTGCGGCAGAGCACCACGACCGAGACGGCGATCGGATCCTTCGCCTCATCCGCGGACTCAGCCATGGACCCGGCGCTCCCCGAGGTCCCGCGCGGGATTTCCGGCGACGATGCGGCGATCGGGCACGTCGTGCAACACCACGGCGCGCGCACCGGCGACGGCGTCCGTTCCGATCGTGACGCCCGGGTGGACGTACGCCTCGGCGGCCACCCAGGCCCCGTCGCCGATCCGGATGGGCGCCGTTCGCAGCGGCATGTTCGGGTGGTGAATTTCGTGCGTGGCGGTGCAGAGGAAGGCCCGCTGGCTGACCGTGGCATGCGCGCCGATCTCAATGCGATCCACGGCGTACAGGTCCGCGCCGTGGCTGACGGTCGCGTAGTCGCCCAGCGCCAGGTTCCAGGGCGCCCAGACGGTCACCGACGGCATGATCTGCACGCCGCGCCCGACCCGCGCGCCGAAGAGCCGCAGCAACGCGCGACGCGGCGCATGCCAGAACCACGGCGACGGCCGGAACAGCAGACGCCAGGCGACGCCCCACAGCAGGCGCGCCGCCTTGTTCGCCAACGAATGCGGACTGGGGCAGGCAGCGCGGTCGGTGCGAATGGCGGACGGCAACTCGCTCATGCCGCATCAGCATAGCGCGGCGGGCGCAGCGTGTCACGACGGAGCGCGAGCGGACGGCGCGGTCCGATGCGCCCGGATCGCGGGGGCGCGGCGACGGCCCCGGCCGGTGGCGCCGCGCTAGACGTCGGGGACCTCCCAGCGCGAATTCAGATGGAACAAGCCGAGCGTGCCGGTCGGGTTGCGCACGGCGAACGGATACCAATCCTCGCGCCGGTGGTACTGCGTCGCGTGATCGGACGAATGAATCGCGAGCGACAAGATGAAGCTGCCCTGCATCAGGGTGAGCGGATCGAGCGAGAGCCGCGCGCGGCCGTCGCCCTCCAGTCGCGCCGCCGGCAGGCCGAGGATCTGCGTGTTGCTGCCGAAGACGTACATCCCGTTGCCCGTCTTGATCGAGAATCCAAAGACCGCGTCGCGGACCGGCCGGCGGGCCGTGTAGGAAATCTCGACGACCATCGGCCGCCCCGTCTCGAAGATGCCCGTCTCCCGCCCGTCCGCGTCGAGCATCCGTACGCCGCGAATTTCGACGTCGCGCGTGCCGAACTCCTGCGTGAAGATCATCCCGCCCTCGCCCATATACGAGCGCAGGTAGCGCAGGATGACTTCGTCGGGCCGGCCGCGCTCGACGAGTGCGCCGCGGTGAACCAGGAAGGCCTCGTCGCAGAACTCCTCGACCGTCTGGAGCGCATGCGTGACGAACAGCAGGGTCTTGCCGCGCCGCTGGAAATCGCGGATGCGATCCAGGCACTTGAGCTGGAAGGCGATGTCGCCGACGGCGAGCACCTCGTCCACCAGTAGGATGTCGGGGTCCATCTCGACGGCGACCGCGAATCCGAGACGCACATACATACCGCTCGAATAGTGCTTCACCGGCTGGTCAATGAATTCCCGCAGGCCCGCGAACTCGACGATGTGGTCGAACCGCCGCCGCACGTCCTCGCGGGCGATGCCGAGAATCGCCGCATTGAGGTAAACATTCTCCCGGCCCGTCAGATCGGGATGGAAACCCGCGCCGAGTTCGAGCAGCGACGAGATGCGGCCCTCCGCGCGGACGGCGCCCTCCGTCGGCGAAATCGTCCCGGCCACGAGGCCGAGGAGCGAACTCTTGCCGGACCCGTTGGGGCCGATCACGCCGACCGTGCGCCCGCGCGGAATATCGAAGCTGACCTTGCGCAGCGCCCAAAACCGGTCGGCCGGCCGTCGCCGGCCGAGGCCCGTGAGCGCACCGAACAGCGTCGGCGGCGCGTGGCCGCGCACGCGGTAGCATTTGCCGAGGTCCCGGGCCGATATGGCAATGTCTGCCATCTCAAAGGTAGTCCGCGAAGTTGCGCTGCGCCCGGCGATAGACCGCCCCGGCCGCGGCGAGCAGTGGCAGCGGCAGCGCGAGGCCGACCGCGGCGCCCCACCCCCACGGAAACGCCTGCCCCAGCAGCAGGGCGCGATAGCCGGTCAGGATCGGCGCCAGCGGGTTCGCCAGATAGGCCTGCAACAGCCAAGGGCGGGTCGCCGTCCAGCGCTCGAGCAGCGTCAGGTTGTACATGGCCGGACTCAGAAAAAACCACGCGCTCAGGCCGACGCCGACCAGATGCTGCGTGTCGCGAAAGTACACGTTCGCGGCGCCCAGCAGCATCGCGAGCGCAAGGTTGAAGGCCGTGTGCAACGCAATCAGCGCCGGCAGTCCCAGGCTCCACGCGCTGAAGAAACGCCCCTCCCGCGCCAGCAGCCCGACGATCACAAACTGGACGACCAGCGTGAGCAGAAAACTCACGAGGTTCGCCGCCGTCGCCGCGACCGGGAGCAATGCGCGCGGGAAGCGCACCTTCTTCACCAGGTTCGCGTTGCCGGTGACCGCCGTCAGACCGCTCTGGACCGATTGGACGGTAAAGGTCCAGGCGAAGACGCCGATGACGATCTCTTCGAGCCGAACGTCGGGCCCCGCGAGGATCCGGAGAAAGACGACGTAGATGACCGCCATGAACAACGGCGTCAACAAGGTCCAGAGAAAGCCCAGCGCCGAACCCTTGTACCGCGCCTTGAGTTCGCGCGCGACCAGGTTGAACAGCAGTTCGCGCGCGGCGCGGGCCGGCGGGTGGACCCGCAACGGCGTCTCCGTGGGCGCGGGATTCGCCGTGTCGATAACCGCGGTCTCCTTCACGGCAGGGTCTCCCCGCGCTCCAGCCCTTCCAGGGTGAGGATCGCCCGCCCATAACCTCGGCCGCCCTCCGCCGCCGTCACTCGGATGGCCGCCAGCCGCCACGGCGGCCGGGCATCAGCCAAGGCGGCCAGATACCGCCCGATTGCTTCGAACGGCGCCTCAGGACAGACGGCCTCGACCGTGCGCCGACGCCATCCGCCGGCCAACGGTTCGGCCTCCCGCTCAATGAACTCGGGCGCGGCCAGTCCGGGCAGCGCCGCCCGAAACAGCATCTCCGGCGGCGTCAACCGGGCGGACGACAACCCGGTCCACAACCGTTGCGCCGCGCGCCGGCGCTCCAATTCATCCGCCAGCCGGCGCGCTTCGGCCGCGTCCGACTGGCGGCGCCGTAGGACGGCTAACTGCCCGGAAATGCCCATGCCCACCCGGACCGTCGCCGCCAGCCCGGCCGCCGCCGAAATCACGGCGGCGAGCCGCCATCCCGCGTTGGGCGGCCGGCCGATCACGGCCGCTCCCCCTGCAGCGTGAAGGCGATGCGCCCCGCGGATCCGGCATCATCCTGCCGTGCCACGCTCCAGCCCTCCGCCGCCAACCCGCGCTCCAGCGCCTCCGCCGCGGACCGGCCCCCCGCTTCGCCGGAGACCCGCAGCCGGCTGTCCGAAGCTTGGATTTCGTACAGCACGGCTTCATGCTCCGCGGCCAAGTCCAACAGGGCGGTCAAGGCCTTGGCGGCCGGCGAACGCAACGCGCGCACGAACGGCGCGAATTCCTCGCCGCGTGTCTTGAAGGCCGCGCGAGCCGCCGCCAATTCGCGGCCGTAGGGCGCAACGCCGGCGACGGCCGCCGCCGCGCGTGCTAATTCCGCCTGCGCGCGCTCCGCGCGCCGCGCCAGCGCCGCGCGGCCGGCTCCGTTGACGGCGGCCAACACCAGTCCGGCCGCCATCAGCGCCTGCCAGCCCCGCACCTCCCGGCGCGCGCGCCAGGCGACCAGGTCGGGCGCGGTCAGGCCTCCCGCGCGCAGGTTGCCGACGGCGGCGGCTTCGTCGCACGCCGCGCGCGCCAGTGACCGAGCCAGGAAAGCGGACGGTTCATCATGGTGTCGGAACGAAGAGCGGCGGCCTTCAGCGACCGCGCCTTCCACCGCTTCGAGCGCCGCGCCTTCCGGGATCGCCGGACCGCACCAAAACCACTCCAATCCCACGGACCGGAAATCTTCGTCCGTGCGCAGCCGGCGCAGCAACGGGGCCGCCGCGGCCTGCGCCGCGGCAGGATCGCGGCCGGCCGGCGGCGCGCTGGTCGCCGTCCATCGAAACGCATCGCCGATACCCGCCGCGGCGGTCCACCGGTCGGCGCCGGCGTACACGACGATGCGCGCGAGCGCCGGATCGCCCGGCGGCATTTCGCACAGGCTGCCGCGCCACAAGACCAGGCCTTCCGGCGCCAGCACGGCGGGATCGAGACCGATCGCCTGCAACTGCTCTACGCACCGGGCCATGGCGTCTTTGGGCGCCACGGCCGCCAACGCGATGACCCGGCCTCCGCCGTCGGGCTTCGCCTCGGGAAACGAGCAGACGCAGGACTCGAGCGGCAACGGCAACTGGACATCCAGCAGCGAGGGCAGCACGCGGCGCGCCTTGGCGGCGGACGCCAGTGGCACTACGACGCGGCGCAGGAGCACGTCACGCGCCGGCGCAACCGCCGCGATCAACGCCCGGCGGCGCCGCTGGGCCGCCGCCAGCGCACTGGCGGCGGCCGCCAGCGCGGCCGTCGCCGCGCCGCCCTTCGCCTCGGCGATCACCGCCATCCGGCGACCGCGGCGCGCGCAACGGACGACGGCTGCATAACCGTCGCCGAAATCTACGCCGTATCCCACGGGGGGGTGAATCTCGCGGCTCATGTCCGGTACCGGCCGGCAGTATAGCGAACCGCGAGGATCCGCGCCATGCAAAGCGGGGACCCGACCGGTCGCGCTTGAATCGGGGCGGAGAAACGATATACTGGCCGCCTGCCGCGCGGCGTGCTCGCCGGAGGGGTGGCTGAGTGGTTGAAGGCACTCGACTCGAAATCGAGCGAGCGACTAATCCTCGCTCCGGGGGTTCAAATCCCTCCCCCTCCGCCAGCGCACGCCGGACTGTCGGCAAACGGGCGGCACCGGACGCCATGGCCCGGGCCGGTGTCGATTTCCCGGCCGATCGCCTTCAAGCGCAACTGTACGCACACGGCGCAGTCTCCGGCATCCTCGTCGACGCACGGTTTGTTGGGATAGAGCTGGTAATCGCGGCGATAGCGGCCCGGCGTGTTGTTCGGCATGAAGACATTGGCGCCGCAGCGTAGCGCCCGGTTGCGGCCGACGCCTGGGAACGCGGCATCGTAGGCGGTCGTCGCGGGAATATGCGCCTCCGGACACGCCAACCGCAGCGCGGCCAGCGCCACAAAGAACATTTCCGGATCGTCGGCCCACGCGTTGCGCGCCCCGCCCATCGGCGTGTCGGGATTCGGGATGAAGGGCCCGATGCCGATCATGTCGAGGTCGAGATCGGCGCACAGCCGGATGTGCTCCGCCAGCCGCCCGATCGTTTCGCCGGGCAGGCCGATCATGAAGCCGCTGCCGGTCTGCACGCCGAGGTCCTGCAGGTCGCGCAGGCACGCAAGCCGGTCGCTCAATTCGCCGCCGTCGTGCAACCGCCGGTAGAGCTCCGGATCGCTCGTCTCAAATCGCAGCAGATAACGATCCATGCCGCAGTCGCGCCAATAGGCGAACACCGCGCGCGGCCGGTTGCCGACCGACACCGTGACCGCCAGCGGCGTCTCGCGCTTGATCCGCGCAATCAGCTCCCCGAGCGCGCGGTCGCCGTCGCGCGAAGGCGCCTCCCCCGATTGCAACACCACGGTCATCTGCCCCCAGGCCGCCATCCGTCGGGCCACATCCAGAATCTCGTCGGCCGGCATCGAATAACGCCGCAACGCGCGGTTGGACCGCCGCAATCCGCAGTACGCGCAATCGCTGACGCATACGTTCGAAAACTCAATGATCCCCCGCAACGGCACGGCATCGCCGTTCCGCTCCCGGCGCACCGCATCGGCGCGCGCGTACAATTCAGGCCGGTCGGCAGGTGGCGTTCGCAGATCCCGAAGTATTTTGTCGTTTTTTTTCACCGAGACAGTTGACATTCTGCCACAATCGGATATTGTCGAGCAAATCCATAAGGATTCAATATTTCATGAGAGTTTCAACCAGGGGCCGGTACGGCATGCGGTTCATGCTGGATTTGGCGGCGCACGCCGACGAACGGGCGGTGTCGCTGGGCGACGTGGCGGGGCGTCAGGGCATCTCGGAAAAGTATCTGTGGCAGATCGTCAATCCGTTGAAAGCCGCGGGGATTGTGCAGGCGGTTCGCGGCGCGTTCGGCGGGTACCGGTTGGCGCGCGCGCCGCACACGTTGACGGTCCGAGAAATCCTCACCGCCATCGAGGGGAGTCTGGCGCTCACCGACTGTGCCGAGGACGGCGCCGCCTGCGACCTGGGTGCGACGTGCGTCGTGCGCCAGATGTGGAAGGATTTCACCGATACGCTGACCCAGGCTATGGATTCGGTCACGTTGGGCGATCTGCTGGATCGTTACCACGCCGCACACAAGGCGGAGTCGCTGACATATGACATCTGAAGCCTCCGTGTTATCCGGCGCCATGATCATGCGACCGGCCGCGGAATGGGGCGGTTCCGCGGCCGCATGACGCGCACAGCCCGGCCTTTTTTGAGTCTGTCGAATCGAACGCATCCGAAATCAACCCCTGGAGTATCAGTGTCATGAGCCAACACGGACTGAACACCCAATCCCTGCACGCGGGCCAGCAGCCCGATCCGACCACCGGCGCCCGGGCGGTGCCGATCTACCTGACGACGTCCTACGTGTTCAAGAGCGCGGAGCACGCGGCGAACCTGTTCGCGCTGAAGGAATTCGGCAACATCTACACGCGCATTATGAATCCGACGACCGACGTGTTCGAACAGCGCGTCGCGGCGATTGAAGGCGGCACGGGCGCGCTCGCGGTAGCGTCCGGTCAGGCGGCTATCACCAATGCGATCCTCGCGATCACGCAGGTCGGCGACGAACTCGTCAGCGGGAACAATCTGTACGGCGGCACCTACCAGTTGTTCCACTACACGCTGCCGAAGCTGGGGCGCACGACGCGGTTCGTGAATTCGCGCGACCCCGAGGCCTTCCGCAAGGCGATCGGACCGAAAACGCGCGCGGTGTACGTCGAGACGGTCGGAAATCCGAAACTCGATGTGCCCGACTTCGAGCGCATCGCCGCCTTGGTCCAGCGCCCTGAATTCCGCATGCGCTTCGATGCCATGCATGCGGTCAATGGCCCCTATGCCAGAGCGATTCTGGAAAAGCGCTTGGGCGCGCCCGAAG
>CAYLTB010000048.1:0-18876 GCA_964386675.1 uncultured Verrucomicrobiota bacterium | reverse complement strand
TCGCCGCCCTACCATCTTTCGGTTGATCCGATCACTGCGCGGACGGTAGGGCGCGCAGTCCCTTGCGCGCCGGGTCCCCGCGCCGTCCCGCCGCGGTCAACGCGCGCGGCCACAGAATCGCGGAAAGGGCATCCCGAGACTTGCGTTCGCCTAGATCTTTGTGGTTGATAGCGGCGATATGCAACGCTCTCCCCCCATCGCCCGCCCCCCGGCGAGTGCACGTCGGTGGGGACTCGCCGCCCGCCTGGGCCGCGCCGGATTGGCCGTCGCACTCCTCCTCGCAGGGCTCTACTTCGGCGCGCTGACCTATTCCCGCACGGCGGCTTTCCGGGGCGCGCTGGCCGCCCGGTTGGGGCGCGGCACTGGCGGTCGCCTGACCATCGGCGCGGCGCGTCTCACCGCCCGACTCGCGCTGGAGTTCGACGCCGTCGAGTGGCGCGAGGCAGGCGAAACCGGTCTGGCCGCGGTGCGGGCCGACCATGTGAAGCTCCGGCTGGATTGGCCGTGGCGTCCCGGCCGGCCCCGGAGTGTCGAGGCGCAGGGCGGGAGAGCCGTTTTTGTGCAAACGCCGGATAGACATTGGCTGCCGCGCCGCCTTTCGCCGCTGGTGGAGAGCATGGATCAGCTCCTCAACCTGGGGCTGACCCGGACTCGCTCCGCTGGCGCCGCGGCGCGCACAACCGGCGGGGGGAACCTCCCGCCGCTGCCCGTTCCGCCGCTGGCCGTCCGCCTGCGCGACTTCGATGTGGAATGGCATTACTGCACCGGACCGCGGATGGCCCTGATCGAGGGACTCGATCTGACGTCCGAACCGGAAGCGGCGGCAGATCACCGCGTGACTCGCGTGCGCGTCGCAGCGCGGCGGATCGAGCGCGACCGGGGACTCGTGCTGGCCAATCCCCGGTTCGAATTCCTGCTCGATGGCGCCGAGCGGACGCTGGTGCGTTTCGACACTGGCGCGCCGGGGCCGTGAGACGGCGGTGAATTGTGGTGATCAGTGATCGGTCATCGGTGACCAGTGCCCGGTGGTCCTACTGCTCTGCGCTGCTTTGGAATCTTCAATCGGAAATCCGGAAGCCATCTTACCGGTCCGGCGCCCGGGCCGTAGCCGATGGGCCGCTATCGCCAAACCGCAGATCCCAGACGAAAGAACCGCAGAACGGTCCCTGATTCCGGCGCGCAAGGGACTGCGCGCCTATCTGCGCTAGATCGCCATGACCGTTGCGCCATTAGCGGCGGCCACGGAGTGGCCGCCCTATCATCGTCCGTGGATCAGGCCGCCGGGCGAACGCCAAGGCGCGGAGCTTGTCCGGAGCGGCGTCGGAGAAGTAGGATCATTTGCCCGCGGGACTTGGTCGCGGGCGTGCGTTGATAATGGGAGCCGCCGGCCATGGACCCGAAAATGGAACGCTGGTGGATCGAGATGGAGGAGCGCGTCGTCCCAATGCTCGTGGACCTCGCGCCGCTGGGCTTCGTGATCGCCCGGCGCAGCCACGAACGCGGGTGGACGGACGACCCGCGCTGCCGTCTGCGGCGCGGAGTGGCGGAAGCGCTGTGCCGCGCGCGCGACCGATTGCCGTCGGGCTGTAATTTCAAGATTCTCGACGGCTGGCGCTCGTGGGAATTGCAACAAGCCTGCGCCGATCAAGCGGAGCGCGAAATCCGCGCAGCGCATCCGGACTGGCCGGACGCCGCCGTGGCGGAACGTGTGCGCGTGATGGCGCCGCGCATCCGCGTGGTCCCGCGCCTGGCCTCGCACCGCTACGGCGGCGCGGTGGACCTGACGATCGTGGACGCCGCGGGGGCCGAGCTCGACCTCGGCGCGCCGGTGGACAGCGCCGCGGGACTCGAGGCCGAACTGCTTTGGTATGAGTGGATGGACCCGCCCGCCGGCAGCCCGGCGCGCGCCGCGCGCGACAACCGCCGGCTGCTGATTCGTTGCCTCGGAGCGGAGGGGTTCAGCCCTTACCTGCCCGAATTCTGGCACTGGGGTATGGACCGCGACGGGATGGCCTGACGGGCCCGCCGCCCGCGTCGTTGCGGCGCGTCGGCGATTGACAGTCCGCCGCTCATTTGATACACACGCCGACCTTGCGCGGCGGCCTGTGGATGCCGCCGACTGCGGCTGGAGCACGTTTCAGAGAGCGGAAGAAGGCGATCATGGCGTCCAAGAAAGTCAAGAAAACGGCGGCTAAAGGAACTCCTGCGCCGGGCAGGAGAGCTCCGGCAGCGGCCCATAAGCCGGGCCGCACGGCCGCGTCCAAACCGGCCGCTTCGAAGGTCAAAGTCGCCGCGAAACGACCGGAGAAAGATTCGCGCGCAAAGCCAAAGACTCTTCCGGCGCCCCGAAAACCCGCGTCACCGGCGGCGCCGCCGGTCGCCCGGGCGCGACCAGCGCCCGCAGCGCAGGCCGCAAGAACCCCCGGGCCGGCCTCCAAGCCCGCTCGCCCACCGGCCCCGTCCGAACCGGCGCCCGCCAAGGCACCAAAAGCGAAGCCGCTTCCCGCCAAACTGCTTGCGGAGTTTCGCAAGCAGCTCTTGAATCTGAAGGACCGCATCGTGGACGGCATCAACTTCCTCGCCGGCGAGAATCTGAACCACTCGCAACGGGAGGCTTCCGGCGATCTCTCCAGCTACGGCATCCACATGGCCGACCAGGGCACCGACAATTTCGATCGCGAGTTTGCCCTGAATATGGTCAGCAACGAGCAGGATCTCCTGTACGAGATCAACGAGGCGCTGCACCGCATTGACACGGGCACCTACGGCATCTGCGAAATGACGGGCCAGCCGATCGAAATCGAGCGCCTGCGGGCCGTGCCGTATACGCGGTACTGCCTGGCCGCCCAGACCGAGATGGAGCGGGGCCGCAAGCGGTACCGATCGTTCGGGCCGTCCGGTCTGACCGGCACGCTCGAATCCTGACCGCCGGCCACGAAAGCGGCTCCCATGCTCGTGCTGTTGCTCGCATTCGCTGTGACCGCGGCGGACCAGTGGACGAAACAGCTCATCCGCGACGGCTTTGCGTTCGGTGAACTCCGCCCCGTCATCGCGGGTTTTTTCAACCTCACGTACATCCGGAACACCGGCGCCGCCTGGGGTTTGTTCGGCGGCCGGAATCAAGGGCTGGTGCTGCTCTCGGTGTTGATGCTCGGCGCGCTGATCGCCTTTCGTCGGTCGTTCCTGACCCACTGCCTCGCGCACCGGATCGCGCTGGGCTGCATGATCGGGGGCATCGTCGGCAATCTACTGGACCGGGTGCGGCTCGGCTACGTCGTGGACTTTCTGGATTTCCACTGGGGCGCGCGCCACTTCCCTGCTTTCAACGTGGCCGACTCGGCCATTTGCATCGGCGTCGGCATTTACATCGTCACCTCGTTTCTGGCCGAGCGCGCCGCCCGGCGCGCGGCGGCGCGTGAGCCGTGATCGGCGGCGCAGATCCGTGTTCAGGGACTGAGGACCTGCGGACGGCGCATCCTGCACTCGTCGGACGGGAATTCGGAATCCGCGTCGCCCCCCTTTCGCCGTATTGAGCAACCGCGCCCCGCGCGCTAGTCTCGGACCATCATGTCTGCCGTCCCCGAATCGCCGGTCCCCCGCGCCGCGCTCGTGCTGGTCGGCCCCACGGCCTCCGGCAAGACGGCCGCGGCTCACGCCATCGCCCGCGCGCGCGGGTGGGCCGTGCTCTCCGCGGATGCGATGCAGGTCTACCGCGGACTGGACATCGGCACGGCCAAGCCGACCCCGGCGGAGCGCGCCGGATTGATCTGCGGGGGGCTCGACTACTGCGAGGCCGACCGCACGTTCAGCGTCGGCGAATATCTGCGGGCCGTCGCGGCGGAGTGGCCGCGTCTGGCCGCGGCGCCCGCGGTTCTCGTGGCGGGCGGAACCGGTCTTTATATTCAAGCCCTGATGGAAGGATTGGACGCCGCCCCGTCGCGCCCGGACTTGCGGGCGGAGGCCGAAGCGCTGCTGGAGCAGCGCGGCCTCGCCGCGCTGCAGGCGGCCGTGCGCGAACGCGCGCCAGCTCTCTGGGCGGCGCTGCGGGACCCCGCCAACCCGCGGCGGCTCGTGCGGGCTTACGAGCGGGCGAGGCTCGGCGACCGCCCCCGCCCGCCCCGCGCGGCGGCGTCGCGCCCATGGCTCGTGGGACTTCGGGTCGCCCCGGCGGAACTCGAGGAGCGGATTCGCGCGCGCGTCCGCGCGATGTACGCCGCCGGGCTGCTCGACGAGGCCGCGACACTCCGCGCGCGCGGCCCGACCCTGTCCCCCACGGCGGCGCAGGCGATCGGCTACCGCGAGGCCTTCGACGTCCTGGACGGCCGCTGCTCGGCGGCCGAAGCGATGGAGCGCACCGTGATCCGCACCCGGCAGTACGCGAAGCGGCAGATGACCTGGTTTCGGGGCCGCGCGGCCGTGGCCTGGATCGAGGCCGGCGGCGGACGCTCGTTCGCTGACATCATGGCGAAAATCTGCGAATATGGGGACCGTCATGGCGGAATTGCACTCCACGGCCTCCGTTGACGCGCCCGAGCGCGCGCTGCTCGTGGCGGTCCAGAAGCCGCGCGAATCGGTATGGGAGGTCCGGGACGCGCTGGACGAGCTAGCCCAGTTGAGCGAGTCCGCCGGCGTCATCGCGCTCGAGCGGCAGATTTTTCGGCAGCGCGCGCCGAACCCCGCCTATTTCATCGGGGCCGGCCAGGCCGAAACGCTGGCGGAGCGCGCCCGCGCGCTCGGTCCGGTCACCGTGATCTTCGATGAGGACCTTTCGCCGGTCCAGGGCCGCAACCTCGAACAGCTCATCGCGGCGCGGGTGGTGGACCGCACCCAGGTCATCCTGGACATTTTCGCCCAGCGCGCGCACACCAGCGAGGGCCGCCTGCAGATCGAACTGGCGCAACTGGAGTACCTGCGACCCCGGCTGCGCCGACTGTGGACCCACCTGGAACGGCAGAAGGGCGGGATCGGCCTCAAGGGCCCCGGCGAACAGCAGCTTGAACTGGACCGCCGCCGGCTCGACCTCCGAATTGACCGCATCCGCGGTGAATTGGAGCGGGTGCGCGCCCGCCGCGGGGAGCGGCGGCGCGGCCGCGCGCGGCACGGTTGGGCGCTGGTCGCACTGGTCGGCTATACGAACGCCGGCAAGTCCACGCTGCTCAACCGGCTGGCCGACGCCCGCGTCTATGCCGACGACCGCCTTTTCGCAACGCTCGATCCCACCACGCGCCGCATCGCGCTGCCCAACCGCCAGCCGGCGCTGCTGACCGACACGGTCGGCTTCATCCGCAAGCTGCCGCACGACCTTGTGGACGCCTTCCGCGCGACGCTCGAGGAAGTCACGCAGGCCGATTTGCTCGTGCACGTCATTGACGCCGCGCATCCGCGGGTGGACGCGCAGATCGCGGCGGTCCGCGCCGTGCTGAACGAACTGGGCGCCGGCAGCAAGCCGATGGTCCATGCATTGAACAAATGCGACCTTCCCGCGGCCGCCGCCAACGCCCTCCGGCTCGCGGCGGCGCTGCCGCGGTCCGTGGCGATCTCGGCCACGACCGGCGACGGCCTGGACGCGTTCCGCGCCGAAGTCGCCGACGCGCTGCAGGATCGCCGCGTGCCCGTCACGCTGCGCCTGCCCCTCGGCGACGGCCGCCGGCTCGCGGAAATCCGGCGCGCGGGCCGCGTGGATGCGCTGCGCTACACGGAAGATGGGATCCACGTCGAGGCGCGGGTTCCGCCCGCCTTGGCCGCCGCGCTGGCCGAATTCACGGCATCGGAGCGGTGAGCACCATCCGGGATCGGCGACCGTTCATCGGTGAACCGATCCCCATAGGCCATGCCCGCCCCCCGAGGGAAAGGGCGCCGCGGAACGGCGAAGTCCGTCCGCGCACGGACCCCGATAACCGATCACCGCTCACACATCACCGATCGCCGGACCCCGTCCGCGGCATCCGGCGGCCGACTTTTCGGATCGCCGCGCAAACCTGGCGGACGTAGGCATCGCTCATGCGCTGGGTGATTGGGAAAATCACGGCGCGCTCCATCCAATGGATCATCTGCGGGCAGGAGGCGGGATCGTATTCCACCCGGCACGGCGCCTCCTGCCCCCGCCATGGGAAGCCGTTGCGGTGCGGCGTCCGCTTCTCCAGGATGTAGTTCCAGTGATAGAACATGTGGCGGTCCGGCACGTCCTTGGAGAACCGCGTGCCGCAGCGTACGCCCTCGGCCTGGAGCAGCCGGCAGAGTTCCTTCGCCGCTTCCGGCGAGTCGCGGAACACCGTCAAGCCGATCCCGCAGTCGCCTTCGCGGTCGTGGTTCGTCTCCATCGCCTCCGGACCGAAAGCCGCCTCGCAGGCGTCCCAGAGGCGGCGCTTGATCGCGCGGGTGCGCGCCAGGATACGATCGCGCTTGCGCAATTGCGCGAGCACGAGCGCGCCGTTCAACTCGGAGAGCCGGAAGTTCTGGCCCAGGAAGCTCATCGCGCGCCGCCGCCGCTGGTCGGCCGGCCGTCCCTGCTTTTCCAGCCAGAACATGTAGGCCGCGTCGTGGTACATCGCGGCCCGCTCAAAGACCTCCCGCCTGCCCGTCGTCACGGCGCCGCCTTCGCCGGCCGTAATGACCTTGAACTGTTGCAGGCTGAAGGCGCCCGCGTCTCCCCAACTCCCGACCGGCCGACCGCGGTAGGTGGCGCCATTCGCCTGTGCGCAATCCTCCAGCACCTTCAAACCGTGGCGCCGCGCCACCGCGAGAATCCTCCGCAGGTCGCACACGACGCCCCGCATGTGCACCGGGATGACCGCCCGCGACCGCGGCGAGATCTTCCGTTCGAAGTCGGCGGGGTCCATCGTCAGCGAGCGGTCCACATCCACCACCACCGGGAAAGCGCCCAGGGCCAGCACGGCCGCGGCGGTCGCGATGTACGTGTAGGCCGGCACGAGCACCTCGTCCCCGGCACTGACGCCCAGGCCGACCAGCGCGGAGATCAGCGCCGAGGTGCCGCTGTTGACGGCGAGCACGTGGCGCACGCGGGTCTTCTCCGCGAACGCCCGCTCGAAGCGATTCACCCAGGAGCGCTCCGGCTCGAGCTCGAAGCGAAACAGCTTGCGGTCGCGCAGCGCGGCCGTCACCTCGGCGATCTCCTCCTTCCCGATCTCCGCCGGACCCAGCGACCAGTTGTCGGGGCCCGCCGCCGTCACCGCCGGCGCCCCCCCTTCCGCCGCCAGCCGATCCAGGGTTTCTGCCGTCGTCCATTTAGCCGATTTCTTGCTCATCAAAGGTCTCCCGTTTCGATTCACGCCTGATTACGCGCTAATACATACCGGTTCAGAAAATCCACGCCATGCATTTCTTGCGTAAAGCCCACGAATCTTGCGGTCGGCGCAGCGCGGCGATTCCCTCGCCGCCGCGCATGCCCGGGGCTGTGGCGCACAAGGGACGGCGCGCCCGATGATTCGCCCGGCCGCGGGGGTCGGCCGAACGAGGTCAGGGCGGCGGGTCTCGACGGCCTCGCCGTAGCGCTCCTCCAAACGGGTCCAGCCCGACAACGATCTCCGTTCTCCGCACATCAGCCTCCGCCGCGCGCCCATCGCGACGGCGCGATGCCGAACGCGCGGCGGAACGCGCGGGCGAATTCGGAGGGCGATCCGAATCCCGTCTCCATCGCGGCCGAGGTCACGCGGTAGCCCTGTTCGAGCAGCGCGCGGGCGCGGGCGAGGCGCCGCTGTTCAACGAAACGGCGCGGCGTGAGGCCGGTGGCGCGCACAAACTGGCGGTGGAAGTGAAACGGACTGTAGCCCGCGAGTTTCGCAAGGTCCTGCAACCGGAGATCGTCGGCCAGATTGGCCTCGATGTAGGACCCGATCCGCGCGAAGGACTCCGCGCGCTCCGATACCGGGCGGCGCGCGGCGCCGGCGCCCAGCGCGGCGCAAAGACGCGCGACAAAGTAGAGCAGGAAGAAGCGGCCGGCGGGGTCGGGTTGCGGTCGCTCAGGGCCCAGCAACGCCAGCCGCGCCGAGGCCTCTTCCACAACGGCGGCGGGCACGGCCTCCGGCCAGGCCAGCGGCCGGGATGCAATGCCGCGCCGCGGATCGTGACGCGTGTAATTGAGCGTTGCGCCGCCCGGCAGAAAATGCACCCAGAGGTCGAGGCCTGCGCCGTGGCGGGGACCGTAAGCACGATCGTGCGGAATGCCGCGCGGCAGCAACCAGACCGCGCCGGGACGCAGGCGGACGGCGCGACCGCCGACGCCATATTCAAAGCGTCCCTCGATGCATAACGCCAGCTCGGGAAAGGCGTGCGTGTGCGCGTTGCCGGCCATCCAGCGGCCGAAGGGTCCGCGCGGCGCCGGCGACGGCTTCGCGAGGCGCAGCGCGCCCGTCACCGAGTCCCAGCGGATGAGGGTATGGGCGTCCGCCGCCGGCCGACCGCCGTTGGAGCGCGAAGATGGGTGCAATCCGTCCGACTCCCGGTGTATACTAGGCCCGTCAAGCAGAAGATCGTGAGGAAGCTTAAACTGACGGATTCCGCCATTCAAGACGACCTTGCATACATACTGGCGGTCCCGACCGGCCGCGGAACGCATCGCGGCCGTGGAGTTATTGCGGCGCAAGTGTCATGGAAGCTCACCCCGACTTCAGAGATCTGTTGTCGTTGTTCAACGATCGAGGCGTTGAATACCTGATCGTGGGCAGTTTTGCCCTCGCGCATCACGGCGCGCCCCTATATACGGGCGATCTCGATATTCTGGTCCGCTGACATCCCGAAAATGCGCCGCGTGTGATCGCGGCGCTCGTCGCCTTCGGCTTCCAGTTTCCCGACCTGAGCGAGAGCGACTTCACGACACCCGGACACGTCGTGCAACTCGGTGTGCCGCCGATCCGCGTTGATCTGCTGACCGAGATTTCCGGCGTGACCTGGGAGGAAGCAGCAGCGGGCGCGGAAGCCGGCATTTTCGGCGGAATTTCAACGCGGTATCTGGGGCGGGAACAATTTCTGCGGAACAAGCGCTCTTCCGGACGCTTGAAAGATCTGGCCGACCTGGAGGCGCTGGGACAGGAAATGCCGCGGGATATCGAACGGCGTAATGAAGAAGGATAACGGGCGGTTGAGATTTAGTCGCTCCCATGACTGGTGACCGCTTACCGGTCTCGGTTTCCCGCATCAGCCGCGAAGTACCGCCCCTAGCGGCTACCAGTCGGTTCCACCACAAGATGTAGATTTTTCTGCATTTTTCCTCTTGACGCTTTTGGGCGGGGAAGATAGCATTCGCCACGAATGTTGGATCAGGTTCCTTTGCTAACGGTATTCTAATTGGCGTGGAGCGGGAGACGGCGTAAATTTGGATCGTTTTGATGGATTGCAGCCGCGCTGTGGAGCGCGGCGGCGGACGTGCAACTATGGCAACCTGGAGACCGCCGAGAGGCGGAGCAAACATGAAGAAGATACTGGCGATCACCACGGCAGCGGCCATGATGGCGGGGAGCGCGGGGGCAGCAATTATTGCGGCGTGGAACGTGGAGGGCGATAGCAGCCCGGCAACTCTGGATGCGGAAACGGTGGCGATAAATTTGAATGGGGTCCCCAGCTTATCGAGAACTGGTTTGGGGCAAAATGCCGGGGCGAACTCCTTCAACAGTAACAGTTGGAATATCACCTCTACGTTCGATGCCGGGAACAAGTATATTTCGTTCACAGTCGCGCCGGCTTCCGGCTATCAACTGTCTTTGACGGGTCTTCAGTACGCGATCAACGGAAGCAACACGGCTCCTCGAACAGGGCGTTGGGGTTATTCGGATGACGGCGGCGCCAATTGGACATTCCAGACAGATTGGACTATTCTAAACCCTACACCGTCCAGCCTGGCGACTTGGGACTTCGAAGACTTCACAACCGCCAATGCCGTTGAATTTCGGTTCTGGGCGTACGGGACCAGTTCGATCAATGGCGGAACATCTGCTGCTAGCGGCACTGTGCGTATAGCCAACATCAGCGGCAATGATTTGATCCTAAACGGCAGTGTGATTCCCGAGCCCGGAACGGCGGGCCTCGTGGCGCTGGGGTTGTTTGGCGCCCGGCTGCTGCGTCGCCGTATGAGCTCCAACGGCTGATCCTGGATCCCATGGTTTGTAAGGAAAGGGAGCGCTCCGGCGCTCCCTTTCTTGTATAGTGGCCGAGGATGCCCTATTCACAAGGCGGCGAGGGGACTCGCCGCTCCACCCCATCGCCTCAACAGGGTGGGACACGGAGTCCCCTCCGCGCCGATCGAGACAACCCTTCGAACATGGCCGGCGAAATCCCAGCGATGAGCCTGCCCGCCCCGCACAGCGCGGGTGCGGCGCCGCGCTGGATCTTCCGGTTGGTGTCGGTCCTCGCGGCGGCGCATATCCTCGGAATGGCGTACGGCTGGGGCTGGGCAACGCGGCGGTTCGACGCCGCGTTCGAGTCGCCTCCGGGGGCGGTGTATCCGCCCGGCGCGGCACAGCAAATCTTCCTGGATAACGACCCGTGCTACTGGCTCACCTATGCCCGCGAGATCGTGGAGACCGGCCGCGGGCGCGTTCGTTGGACCCGGGCCGACAACACGCCGCAAGGACGTCCGGTGTATTGGAGCCAGTCCGTTTCCTGGGGGCTGGCGGGCTTGGGCGCGCTGCGGCGGGCCGTGACCGGCGAATCGTGGATAGAGGCGCTGGAACGTGGCGCGCTGTGGCTGAACCCGCTGGTGCACGTCGTCTTCCTGTGGATCACCGCCAGCTTCTGGCGGCGGCGCTATGGCGCGGCGCCTGCGCTCATATGGCTGGTTTTCTGTGCGGGATTGAGCGACCTGACATGGAATTTCCACGCGTTGCGGCCAGACCACCACACGCTGCATCTGGCCGCGCTCGTGGGCGGGCTACTGGCGCTGCTGGCGGGCGGGCTGGGATGGGTGCGCGAGGGCAACGCGGCGACGGACCTCGCGCGCGACGCCTGGTTCCGCGCACCGGCGCCGCCGGACCGGACGACGGCGCGGCGCGGTTTCGCGGTCGCGGGCCTTCTGACCGGCGTAGGGTTGTGGGTGGGCGCGACGATTGTGGTCTTCGGGCTGGCGGCGCTGGCGGGCGGCCTGCTGGTGCTGGCCTACTCGGCAAAGCCGGGCATGGAGGACCGCGCGCAGTTCGAGCCGTCGTTGTGGCGGCGCTGGGGCTGGTGGAGCGCGGCAACGGGCTTCGCTTTCTGGCTGCTGGAGTTCGCGCCGGGGCCCTTCCCGCTGGGGCGGTTGGAGATCAACCATCCGCTGCACTGGCTCTTCCTGCTGGGCCTTGGGGAAACATTGACGCGGCTGTTGAGCCGCCGGTTGCTGGGGCAGCGCGCAGCCTCGGACCGTTGGGCGCTGCCGCTGGGCCTGTTGGCGTTGGCGGCGCTGCCGCTGGCGGTCTTCCTGGGACCGACCTCCTGGCACGCGATGCGCGACCCACAGATGCGCCGGATGCACGACTTCATCATGGAGTTTTATACCCTCCCCCATTTCACGGGCGGCGCTCCGCTGGCGCGGGTGCTGCGGGCGGCCGGCCCGTTGCCGCTGGCCTGGCTCGGCGCATTGCTCTGGCTGCGGCCGGGGCGGGGCGACCGTGCGCAAGCGGCGGCGCTTTGGACCGTGTTTGCCTTCTCGCTCTTCTTCGCGGCGATGGCGTACGCACAGGTTCGCTGGATGGCGGTGGCGGCGGCATCGTTGATAGCGCTGGCGACGCTGGTGGTCGCGATCTGGGGGGCCTCGCCGCAGGCGGCACGAAACCGGCTGGGGACGGCGGCGGCGCTGGTCGCGCTGGCGGCGCTGCCCGTCTGGCACGGGGTCCATGAATGGCGGCAGATCGCGATGGTGGGAGGGCGGACGCGCACGATTGATGCGTTCATGAAGGCGTCGTTGATGAAGCGGCTCTGCGCGCGGCTGGGCGCGGCGGCCCAGGCCGCCGGGGGCGAGTGGCGCTTTCTCTGCGAACCGGACCTGGCGGGGCCGCTATATTACTACGGCGGTATCCCGAGCGTCACATCGTTCTACTGGGAGAACCTCGACGGGCTGCGCGCGGCGGCGGCCTTCATGGCGGACCGCGATTCGGCGGCGGAGACCGCTCGGCGCGTGGCGGTCGAACGCGGGCTGACGCATTACATGACTCCTATCAGCCCGGAAATCGCCATCATTTTCAATTACATCGCAACTGGCACACTATCGAAGGAGGCCGCGCGCGACAGTTTCGCGGCGGGGCTGCTGGGCAGCGGGCGACCGGTGCCGGAGTGGACTGACCTGGACAACGAGCTGACGGCGATCGGACGCTCGGAGTACGTGTTCCACTCCGCCCTCGGGCCGGTCAAAGTGCATACGTCGCTGGGGATCTACCGGATCGAGACTACGGAGACGGGGACGACGGTGAGCGGTGATCGGTGATCGGTTTGTGGGTGGACTGTGCCGATCTGGAATCGTCCATCGGGAATCTGGAATCCGATCCGCCGGCCCAGCGCCTGCTTCGGAACGGACATGCTGTTCGGCCCGAATCGGACATTCCTTCGTGACCTTCGTGGTTTCTCTTCCCCATCCCATCGAACAGAGGAACCCTGAAGCGCACGAAGGTCCACGAAGAAGAAGCCGTTAGCAGCGGCCACGGAGTGGCCGCCCTACCACAGTTTGACGGATCCGGCCGACGGGCGAACGACATCGCATGGCGGACCCGGCCGCTGCGCGGATGGTAGGGCGCGCCGTCCCTTGCGCGCCTACGTTCGAGCGGAGGGGCCGATCCTGCCGAACCGCAGATTTCAGAAGGAAATCGCGCCTCCCCCTTCAGGTCCGGACCTTCATTACCGAAAGGGTCATGTCGTCGTACGGCGGGGAATTGCCGACGAACGTCATGAGGCGCTCGCGGACATGCGCCAGCGTGGGCTCGGCGCCGGGCGGCGCGTCCCGCAGCGCGGCGAGCAGGCGATCCAATCCCCACTCCTCGCCCTGCGCGTTCTGGGCCTCGGTGATGCCGTCGGTGTAGAGCACGACGGTATCGCCCGGCGCCAGCGTCACGGCCGTCTCGGTGAGCGCCGCATCGAAAACGCCGGGCTCGGCCAGTCCGACGGCGACGCCATCGGACTCGATCCGGACGAATGGAGCGGCGCTATCAGCCCGGCGGAGGATCGGCGGCTCGTGGCCGGCGCGCGCGACGCGCAACTCGCGCGACACCTCGTCGTACACCAGGTACAGGGCCGTAATGAAAAGATCCTCGTAGAGGTCGTCGCGCAGCGCGCGGTTGATTTCGCGCAACACGGCCGCCGGCCCGGCGCAACCGGGCGCCTTCGCCCGCAGCACGCTGCGGTAAACGCTCATCAGCAGCGCGCCGCCGATACCCTTTCCGGACACGTCCGCGATCGCGATCCCGATGCGCCGGTCGTCCACGCGCACGAAGTCGTAGTAGTCGCCGCCGATTTCCAGCGCGGGCACATTGAAGGCGGCCAGTTCCACGCCGGCCGTTTCGGGCACGCGGCGCGGCAGCAGCATCTGCTGGATGCGCCGTGCGACGTCAAGGTCGCGGTCCATCCGCCGTTTCGCGTCGAGGTCGGCGCGGAGGATGGAATAATGGGCCGAGACCGATGCCTGATCGGCGAGCGCTTGCAGCAGGTTCAAGTCGGTCTCGGTGAAGGGGCGGCCGTCCACGCGATTCACGGCGGCGAGCACGCCCATGATCCGGTGGTGGAACCGCATCGGGACGGCGATCAGCGAGCGGACGCGGAGGAAATCGGCGTCGTAGTGCGGAATGCGCGGGTCGCGTTCGGCGTCGGCAACGAGCACCGGTCCGCCGAAATCGGCGATCTCGCCGAGCAGCCCCTCTCCGAGTCGGACGGTCTGGCCGCGGACGGCCTGCTCGACGGCCTGCGACCGGCTGGCGCCGGAATCGAGGGCGATCTCGGCGCTACGGGCGATCGGCGGGAAGACCCCTGCGATGGCGCGCGCGCGCAGTTCGCGGCCCGCGCTGTCCAGCAGGTAGACCGCGCCGGCGGAGGCGCGCGTGGTACGCAGCGCGTAATACAGCACGCGCTGGAGCAGCCCCTCCAGGTCCACGCTGTCGCTTTCGGCAAAGACCTCGCCGATATCGTGGACGAACCCGAAGATGACTTCTTTTTCGCGCAGCAGGTCCTCGTTGCGCCGCCGGGCGACCCGATAGCGGCGGATCAGCAGCAGCAGGGTCGCTAGCAACAGCAGGGCGACCGCGGCCAGCAACCCGGAAGCGAAGCGGAAGAGCGCGATGACGGCCAGCGTCGTCATGGGGCGGGCCGAACGGACGGTTTTCGCAAGTCCTCGCGCAGGTATTCGATGACGTCTTTGAACCGTGCCCGGTTGTCGGGGAAAACGCGGAGAAGATTCTCGTGCGCCTCGATCATCTCGCGGCCGAGCTCTCCGCGGTCGAGCGCGCGGGCGCCGGGCGCCTCCAGGACGGTTTCGGGGGCGGCGGGGCCCGGCGGCGCGGCGGCGCCCTCTTCCGCCATCCGCGTTTCGAGGATCCGGTCGAGGCCCAGCGTCACGAGCAGTTGTCGGGTCCGGGCGGAAAGGTTGAACGCGAGCACGCCGCCGCCGGGCAGCTTGCGGAATCGGAAGGCGAGGCCGGCGAGGACACCCATGAACGTGCTATCCATCCCCACGCACGCCTGGAAATCCAGGGCGAGGCGCCGTGCGCCGGATTCCAGTGCCCCCAGCGCAAATTCCTTCAGCGCGCCGCTGACGCGAAAGGAACCCCGCCCTTCGACACGCACGCAGGCGGTGTCGCCTTCCACCCGGACCCAGAGCCGGTCCGGACTTTGTTCCTCGTCCGCCATTTGTCGGGAGCGGCGTCGTCGGCCAAACCGCGACGGCCATTCAGATACTGTAGTGCCACCCCGGCGCGCCGTCAACGGCGCGCGCGCCGCAACGCCCGCCGATCCCACCCATCATGGCTCAGCGATCACCGTCCCCCCTTCGGCATCTGCGGCGGCTCCGACGCCAGGGCCAGGCGGACGTGGCGGGCCAGCGTGGAGCGCGAGAACGGCTTGAGCAGAACGGGCGCGCTCGCGAACGGCGCCAAGGTTTCCGCCTCGCGCGCGAAACCGGTCATGTAGAGCACGCGGAGGTCCGGTCGGACGCGGCGCAGGCGCTGCACCATTTCAATGCCGCTGATGTGCGGCATCACGATGTCGGTCAACACCAGGTCCACGCGCACGCCGGGGCGCTCGAAGATCAGCAGGGCCTCGCCGCTGTTGCTGGCTTCCAGCACCGTATAGCCCAGCGACTCGAGCAACCGGCAGCCGAGGCGGCGCACGGCATCGTTGTCCTCGACCAGCAGGACGGTCTCGTCGCCGCCGGGATCGGGAACGTCGGTGGGCGGCAGCGGCGGTCGGGCCGTGGCAACGTCGACCACGGGGAAATACAGGCGGAAGCGGGCGCCACGACCGGGCGCGCTTTCCACTTCGATGTGACCGCCGAAAGCGTGGACGATGCCGTACACGGTGGAAAGCCCGATACCGGTGCCCTGCCCGCGCGGCTTCGTGGTGAAAAACGGTTCGAAGGCGCGCTCGCGAACCTCCGGTGTCATGCCGCAGCCGGTGTCCGCAACCTCGATCCGAACGTAGGCCCCAGGCGACAGTCCCTCGCGCAACCGGCAGAAGGCCTCGTCGAGCGCGGCAGGCTCCGTGGCGATGGTCAAGCGCCCGCCGTTCGGCATCGCGTCGCGCGCATTGACGGCCAGGTTCATCAGCACCTGCTCCAACTGGCCGGTGTCCGCGAGAATCGGGCCGACCGTGGCGTCCGTCGCGATGACGAGTTCGATATCCTCGCCGAGCGTGCGGCGCAACAGGCGCTCCATGCCTTCGATCACATCATTGACGGCGATCGGTTCGACCGGTGGCATCTGCGAGTGGCTGAACGAGAGGAGGCGGCGGGTCAGTTCCTCGGCGCGTTCTCCGGCGCGAACCACCTCCTCGATGTCCTGGCGGGCGGCGGCGTCGAGGTCGGCGCGCTCCAGCAGCAGGTGGCTGTAGCCGAGGATCGACGTGAGCAGGTTGTTGAAATCGTGCGCGACGCCGCCGGCGAGCCGGCCGAGCGCCTCCATTTTCTGCGCCTGCCGCAATTGCTCGTCCTTCAGGCGCAGGGCCTCGGCGGCGGCCAGCCGCTCGGTCAGATCCATTCCGATCAACTGCTCGGCCGACCGGCCCCCGAATTCGGTTCGGGCGCTGTAGACCTCGACGGGGATATCCCGCCCGCTCCGGGTGCGCCAGCGGTGGACGGCCGCAGAGGGTTCCCCGTCCTCCGCGTTCACTTCCGAGAACGCGAGCCCCTTCAACGCAGCGGCGTCCCCGTCCGCCAGCCGTTGAACGGCGGCAGCGTTGGCAAACTCGATGCGGCCGTCCCGGACGATGAGGACCATCAGCGGCAGCGCTTCGACCAACCGGCGAAAGAGGTCCTCGGTTTCCCGCAATACGCCGTTGCGGCGCTCCAGTTCGCTCTGCAGTCGCCGGCCCTGGCTGCGCAAGGCGTCGGCTTCATGCTTTCCGCACAGCAAGCGCTCGATTTGAGCGATGAATTCCTGGGGGGCGAACGGCTTGCACAGGTAACCGTCCGCGCCCGTTTTGAGGCCGTTGGCGCGATGCCGCGCGCTGGTTTGAATGCCGGAGACCATCAGCACGGGGATGTCGCGGGTGCGTTCGTCGGCCTTGAGCCGGCGGCAGACCTCATGGCCGTCCATGCCGGGCATTTTGACGTCGAGCAGCACCAGCTGCGGCCGACGCTCGACCGCCAGCGCAAGCGCCGTGGCGCCGTCGGTCGCTGCAATCGTCTCGACATCGGGTCGGCGCTTTCGGAGCAACAGCGAGTAGAGCTCGAGGCTCTCGTGCTGATCGTCCACCATGAGGATGAGATCGCCCATGCCGAATTCCACCGCGCCCTGCGGCATTTGGCGTTGCGTCACGCCACGGCCCGCCCCTTCGCCGTTTTTCTGCGAACTCCCACAACGAAAAACGCCGGCCGCGATTATACAGGCTCCGTACCGTTGGAAGCAAGATCGAGGGCGCGGTGTGCGTTCCGGGCGGGGCCCACCTTCCGCGCGGGGCCGCCGACCGAACCGGTGACTTCGAAAGCGGGCACGGCGGAGCGCGAGGAGAGCGTAGGAAGCGGCTGGCGAGACGCGATGGCGCGCTCCGGCGGATGGACTCGCCTCAAATCAAGCCGGCGTCGGGGCACACCCGTTCACCGTGGGCCGTGGGCATCCTCGCAGAGCGCCGGCGCCCCTGTGCGCTTCCGCCGGACTCCCCGCCGTGCCCTGACGGATGGCGCCCCGGCGCACGGCCGCCGTGTGTCCTCACCCGAAAAGAACGCCACAAATCGTCTGTGAATCTTCTCCCGGCCCCACGCACGGGTACCTCATCCGTATCCGCCTCCCGCCGCGCTCTCCCTGCGCTACGCCGAGCGGGCTTCCGGTACGGCTGCGGGCCGCCTTCGGCGGTGGACAAATGCACGGGCGGCCGTTATATATCGGCGTGCGGCCGCGCGCTGCACAGGAAAACATGAACCGGGTTATCACGATCAACGGCCTCCGCGTCGGCGCGGGCCGGCCGCTGGCGCTCATCGCCGGGCCGTGCGTCATCGAAGGTCGCGCGGAATGCCTGGAGCTGGCGGGGCGGCTGGCGCGCTGGGCCGAGCGTCGCCGGGTTCCATTCGTGTTCAAGGCTTCCTACGACAAGGCCAACCGGACCTCGCGATCGGCCTATCGCGGGCCGGGGCTGCGCGAGGGGCTTTCGATCTTGGCCGAGGTCAAGCGCCGGTTCCGCGTTCCGGTCCTGACGGACGTGCATGCGCCGGAGCAGGTCGCGCCCGCCGCCGAAGTCGCGGACATCCTACAACTGCCGGCGTTTCTGTGCCGCCAGACGGACCTGGTCCTGGCGCTGGGCGCGAGCGGACGCGTCGTGAACATCAAGAAGGCGCAGTTTTTGGCGCCGTGGGACGTGCGGCACGTGATCGAAAAGATTGAAAGCACGGGCAACCGGCGCATCCTGTTGACCGAGCGGGGCGTGTGCTTCGGCTATAACAACCTCGTCGCCGACATGCGCAGCCTGCTGGTGCTGCGCGAGACCGGCTATCCCGTGGTATTCGACGCGACGCACAGTGTCCAGCGGCCGGGTGGCGCGGGCGACCGTTCCGGCGGCGATGGGCGCTGGGCGCCGGCGCTGGCGCGCGCCGCCGTGGCGACCGGCTGCGACGCCGTGTTTATCGAGACGCATCCGGATCCCGCGCGCGCGAAGTCGGATCGCGATAACGCGATCCCGCTGGCGGCGCTGGACGGGCTGTGGCGGCAGCTGACGGCGATCCACGCCCTTGTGGGCGGCCCCCGAGGGCGACGATGAAGCCTCCGGCGCGGATGGCCCTGTTCCTGGGGTGGCTGGCGGGCGTGGCGTTTGGGCAGTTGCGCGAAGGCCAGACGGTGGTGGGGTTTCGCTTCCCGGAATACGACAAGGACGGCGCGATCAAAACGCTGATCACCGGGGATTCGGCGAAGGCGCTCTCGCCGACGCTGTTCGATATCCGGAACCTCAAAATCGAGATGTTCAAGGACGGAGCGGTGGATACGCGCGTGACCGCGCCGCAGTGCCGCTTTGACCGCCGCACGATGCAGGCCGCCTCCGAGGAAAGCGTCCGGATCGTGCGCGGCGATCTGGTGATTACGGGCGAGGGTTTCACCTGGAGCGGCGCGCCGTCGAGCTTCCGCATCGAGCGCAACGCGAAGGTGGTGCTGCGGAACGTGCGACCCGAGGCGCTCCGCGAGGAGGACCGGCGATGAACGTGCGAAAACTGACGGCGATCGCCATGGCCGTGGCCGGCGTGGCGGCGGCGCAAAATCCGCCCCTGCCCCC